>CAZETM010001214.1:0-2695 GCA_964514885.1 uncultured Polyangium sp.
GCCGAAGACAAGCGCGTCTTCGGTCAATGGATGCCCGGTATCGGATTGACCGCCGTTTACGGCGCTGTTTCGCCGTATCCCGCTGCGGGGGTCGTCGTCTCTTCCCATTGGAAATGGAACTCCATTGTTTCGGTTGGATTCAATTTCCGAGCGGCGATGTCCCAGCGCGGTATCGAGGGCTATGCCATGCGCGGGACGAGTTTTACGCTATTGCCTGGTGTCTGCGTGACGCGAGCTTTCTTCACCGGATGCTTGACCGGTCACGGGGGCATTATGTGGCATTCGTCAAATAAACCGAAGCTGTCCTTCGTGCGTCCCGCGGTCGGGGTAGGCGTGAGCCTTGGTTTTACGTTGGTCCGGTACGAAATTATCGACTTTCGCATCACGCCCTTTGGCGAGCTTTTGCTCGATAAATACCCAATACTAACTGGGTCGCACCAACGAGAACTGTGGACGGGTCCGCCATTCATGGCCGGCGTGAGCCTCACCGCCGTGCTGAATCGGTAAAAGGTTTACCGCGGGGCTTGACCCGAGTTTGTCCGTGATGCTACGTTGAGGATTATGATGCTTCGAATGGCCGCTTCAGCAGTTGCAGTTTGTGCGCTTGTTTTTTCGACATTCGTCGTGCTCGAAGGATGCGGCGTGGACCCGCTGATCATCCCTTGTGGACCAGACTCTCCATGCGGAAACGGGTCACAATGCAGAAAAGCCGAATGCTGGCCCGACTGCGGCGCGAATGATTCGTGCCCCACGCGAGACTTCGATGGAAACTGGGACCCGTTGGTTTGTTACGAGGGCTCTTGTTATCGGCCCGCAGATGTCCCCGACGCCGGAACCCCCGACGCAGGCGACGGGGGCAAAACCTCTGCGATTTGCGTCGAACCATGCATGCCGCTTCCTGACGGCTGGTCACCGATGCCGGCATTCTGGATAGGCGCCACGAAAGAACTCCCGGCCTACGCACCGGACGAGCTCGGCGGCTGGCGCGCTCGCCCTGTGTTCAAAGGTCGAGCGGATCTCGATGCACCGCCGGCTGAGTGTGACGTCTGCACGTGCGGTGAATCCACGGGGAAATGCACCGAACTTCCATCGTCGATCGACGTGCGCGCGTCGATGTGCGGCGAGGAAGGCTCGAGCCTATCGTTTGGTGGTCCAACGAATTGGGACGGCTCGTGCACGAACGTCAACGCCATTCCAGCGGGCGCGAAATGCCCAGTGGGCAGCTCGACTTTGTGCGCGCAGTCGGTCGCCGTTGCACCGCTCGGTGCGCCCGTCGACGAGAGCTGTACGCCGTTCACCGAAGAGTCTCCCGTGCCGAAGGCGCACACCTCCTACGGTCCGTTTTGGAAGACGTCCGCAATCGGTTACGACGTGCCCGGATGCAACGCGGGCGATTCGTGTTTGCCCTCGGTGAATGGTCTCCCGAAAGACTTTCGCACGTGCATCTACAAGCACGGCGAGCATGAGTGCCCCACTGATTGGAGCGGCGATCGTCGCGTGGTTTACGAGGTCTCCGCGGACAAACCTGGCTTCATCGATGACCGCAACTGCTCACCGTGCGCGTGCGGTGCACCTGCTGGTAGCTTATGCGTCGGACAGTTTCGCGTGTTCGAAGATGCAGCGTGTACGAAGCAGATTTTTGCAGATCCGATCTCGTCGATCAAAGGGCAATGCACCGACGTGTTGCCTCCTGGAAAGGCGATCGGAAGCAAAGAGTTCGCGGGCATCGAATACCTTACCAGCGCGTGCGAAGTGCTCGGCGGAGAGCCGATCGGCGCAGTAAATCCCGATGCAGAACAAGTGGTGACGTTCTGCTGTCCTTTGCAGGACGCGTAGCGCTTGTGCAGCGCAAGCTCGTTTTTTGTCCCACCGCAGCTATACCCAGAATGAGGCAAATCAAATGTCAGGTGGTGCTCATGGTGCGATCAATCCATACCTACGACGTTGGATGCTGTTCGTCGATGGCGAAGGTTTCACGATACGTGGTCAGAACTACGCGCAGGCCACAGGGATCGCACTCAATGATGATGCGCGGTATATGAAGGATGTCTTTCTTTGGTTTCGAGATCTACCCGCGACACTCAATGTTCTTCATAGGGCGAACTTGCCTGTAGAGATGCAGGTCCATGCGATGCGTTCGTTCTGTTACACGAGTGTTCAGGGGGATAATGCGAAGAACGAATTGGTGGAAACGAGACTTCATGAAATTGGATTTAATCCCCGGGTATTTAAGAAAGAAGCGAATTAGTCGAAAGGCGTCGACATTACGCTCGCAACGGACATGTTGAGCAATGCGTACAATGACAACTTCGATGTTGCCGTGCTTGTCGCCGGTGATGGAGATTTTGCGCCACTTGTTGACGCAGTGAAACGACTCGGCAAGGTCGTGTACGTGTTCTTTTTTGCGGGTGACGGTGATGGTCTCAGTAAGAAACTGAAGCTGGCGTCCGATCGTTGGGTGGACGCTGCTCCCGAGTTTCGAAGGGCATGGTCCGCTAAATAAGGACGGTGCTTCCGGCGATGATGCCCCGGCCGCCGTGGCCCTCGGTGACGTTCATGTCCGTGTGTCCGCACGTTTCACGTCGAGATCCGCCACGCGGGAAACGAAACAGCCTTCGCGGTACAGGTCGATGAAGTGCGTGGTCGCCTTTCCATCCGGCGCTTGGATGAGCACATCGCGCTCGAAGACGTACCG
>CAZETM010001215.1:0-2695 GCA_964514885.1 uncultured Polyangium sp.
GCGTGCGGAAGAAATGCGTATACGCAGCGGGGCCCTTGGCCAGCGTGCGGAAGAAGTGCGTATACGCATCGGGGCCCTTGGCCAGCGTGCGGCATGAATGATCATCGCTGGGCACTTTGCACGTCCCTGGCAGGGCAACTTCTGCTGCCGCTTTTGAAATGTCGCGCATAACAGTAGAGGGAAAATGTCGAAAGCGCGCAGTGCTTGTCGACACCCAACGAGCGTCTGGTTGTCGCGCGCAAACCTCGGCACGCATGGCGAAGGTCAGGTCGTGCGTGCCAGTGAATCGTTGCCCGGTGCGCAACTCGGTGAGGACGGTTTTCACGTCCTTGAGCGTGCAGCGCATCCATTCCAATTCCGTATTCGCGCAACCCTTTCTTAATGAGGGCGGCGCGCACCTCATGATCGGTGAAGGTCGTGCCCTCGTCGCGCTCGGCGGGTTCGTCCAGTTCGATCTTGTAGTTCTTGATGTTGGCGGTCTTGAGCTGCTCGGCGACGCGTTGCTTCACGTCGCGCGTGGACTGCCCCACCTTGAGAAGTCCCTTGTGCGCCTTGTCGTCAATCGAGTAGGCGTAGATACGCGGTCGCGCCGCTGGCTTTGGCGCAAGGATTTCTTCGATGGGCTTACTCATCGCGCTGCTCCTCGTCACGTTTCTCCAGCGCCGCGAAGGTGTCGAAATCGCTTTGGAAGAGCCTGTCCTGGATCACGCGGTATTTCTCGAACTCGCCCTCGGCGTGCTCCTGGGCGATTTCGGCACTGATACGCCCAGCGTCTTGCAGCACTTTCCGCTCATCCGCCGAGAGGAAGATGTCCAGACGCTTCGCCCAAGCCTCCATGGTCATCGGCACGCGGCGTTTGGCGCGGCTTTCCGCCAACTCGAGGTAGGCGTTCACGATGCGCCCCAGGTCCGCGAGTTCCGCCTCCGTCAGGTAGTTTTTTGCCACCACGACGTCGCTTTTGAGAATTTTTCCGCCGGGGGCTTTGGCCCAGGTTGTCAATCCCATGCGTTCTTTGGTGTGGTCCGCGCGCCGGACGATCAACTCGGCGGCGGTGTGGCCGTGAACGGCGTAATGCATCTTGTTCTGCACTTTGGCGAAGAACGCCTGGGTGATCGGCGCGTCCCGATCGTAATCCATCGCCGTGGAATAGATGTCGGCGATCTTTTGATAAAAGCGCCGCTCGGACAAACGGATTTCCCGGATCTCCTCCAGCAGTCGCTCGAAGTAATCCTCGTTGAGGAACGCGCCGTTCTCCATGCGCTTCCGGTCCATCACATAGCCCCGCAGCGTGTAGTCCCGCAGGACTCCCGTAGCCCATTGCCGAAAGGTCGTGGCGCGCTTGGAATTCACGCGGTACCCCACCGCGATGATCGCATCGAGGTTGTAATGCCGGACGGTGTAGTTTTTACCGTCTGCGGCAGTTACCGAGAATTCCTCGGCAACTGCTGCCGTGCTCAATTCCCCCTCCTTGAAGATGTTCTTCAGGTGCAGTCCGATGTTGTCGCTGGAGGTCATGAACAGCTCGCCCATGTTTTTTTGCGACAGCCAGATCGTGCCGTTCTGCACCCGCACTTCCACGCCGTCGCCGCCGGTCTGGTAGGCGAAGGTTAGAAATTCCGCCGTGCTGTTGCGGATGCGCACGCTGTTTGGTGATTTCTTTTTAGACATGGGCGTCGCTCTGTTTATCGCTTCGACGCAAGGATTTCTGCGATGGTCTTACTCGTCTTCAGAATTCCCGCTGAGATCCATCGGGCGGACAACCTTCTCAATGAACGCGATCTCACCCGCCGAGATGCCATACTTTGCATAGAGGTCTTCGTCCGTCCATTACCTTATTAGGCCGCGACTTGATCAACGCCCCAGTTCGGGGACTGACAGGCACCGGCAGATCTTGCGAGCAAGGAGGTCCGAAATTTCGCTGTGACGAGAGGAACCGCCTCTATCGCACCGGTCGCTGGGTTGCACCAGAGCGAATGCGCACCGCCCTCGCGCTTGAGGTAGCAGCCGTACCGGCGCAGGTGTGCGAGCAGGCTGCTGCGCTTCACTCGACCACGACCATCTCATGGCAGGCATCAGGTGGCACGCCTCAGAGCGCATCCGTCCTACGATCCTCGAGAACGAGGGCGATGCCTTCGGCCAGGTTCTTTCTGGCCTCATCCTTGGTGCGCCCCTGTCCGTTGGCACCTGGGATCTCGGGGCAGTACGCGACATACCAATCGCCGTCGTGCTCGATGACGGCTGTAAACTCGTTACGCACGGTGTTACTCCTGTGACTCTCGATTCGACGTCGCTGATTCTACCACACTTCGCCGCCCTGCCATCTCTGTTCAGATGAGGTCCCATCGGTTCTCGAATTTCGCGAGCGCCTGGCGGTCGGCCTTGTTGGCACAGTAGATTGCGGATCCTCCGAGCCACGGCTTCTTGATCGGTTGCGCAGCGGCAACCGGCAAGACCCAGACGATCGCCCATGGTCCCGCTCGTGGTCGTTCGGTTGTGGCTGCGCGCGTTTGCCGGCACGCCCCGGCCTCCCGACCAAGACGCGAGGCCCCAAGGAGAGGCCGCAAGCCCCTACCGGATGCGTCGCCCCGAGGGTTGGTAGAAGCCATCTGGCACGACGCCCGCCCACTTAGTCCAAACAATGTGCCATTTTCGAACTTGGCGTGTTAAGCGCGTCTCGGGGAGATCCAGCTTTCCG
>CAZETM010001216.1:0-2691 GCA_964514885.1 uncultured Polyangium sp.
CCCCACCGCGCTCTACCGCCTCCGCAGGTTGAACGCTCGCGCCCTCGGCTTCGTGGAGCTCGCGAACCCCTCGCGGATCTGCCCGGTGCATCCGATTGACGACATCGACGGCGATGGATTCGCCGACATGCTGAGCCAGAGCGTGAGGTGCCCCCGCGGCGTATTCCGCGGAAGTCCGACCGGCCTGGTCGGACCGATGCTCCCACTCCCCGAGTGAGCGCCGCGAGAGCGCCGCGTACCAGAACAAGCCCTTGGGGTGCTGCTGGGTGAGCGCGCGATTGTGTCGTGCCGCCTCGAAGTCCAGCACCCTACCGATGCGCTCGGGGCGAGCCACCTGACGGGTCGATCGAGGGGCTTGCGTCGCGGAGGAGGGTTGGGCAGCTTCGAGGGGCACGGCTCGTCGGCGTGGTTGAAGGTGGTCTTCGCAACCCGTCACCTGCCCCACCGCGGGCCGTGTCTGCAACCCTCTCCAGGAGCTCCCGAACCTTCACGCCGTGTCGAAGTTATGCGCGAGGCCTCTTCGCGTTCGCCCTCGCCTTGGGCTCCGGCGAGGGCTCGGCCGGTTGGCCGATCCTGTTCGGGGATCCGGTCGTCAGCCGCGCGTAATCGGTCGCGCGCGGGCTAAGGATCTTCACGCCTTTGTCCGTGATGACATATTCGCGGATGTCCTTGCTGTGATTGCTCCCGCGCATCTTGATGACGACCATCACCTTGCGGAGCTGGCCATTGATCTCCACATAACGCATCCGGATGATGTCGTCCGTGAGGAACGAGATCACATACTGGCTGAAGGGCAGCGCGGTGAACGTATCTTCCACTTCGACCGTGCTGACGATCGTGACCCCGGCCCCGGTCAACGCGCCGATCATCCGATACAGGGACTCGCGAAAATCCTCACGAAATCCGGGCGCCAGCGCCATCTCGAGCCCGACCATCGAATCGATCACCAACCGTTTTGCGCCAACCCTCTTGACGGCATCCAGGATCTCTTGCAAGAGCTCATCGACCGAAAGATCGAGCGGCCGAAGGTAGAGGATTTCAAGGTTTCCCTTCTTCTGCGGCGTGCTCAGGTTGATGCCGAAGCTGGCAGCGCGGGCTACGTATCCTTCGGGGCGCTCTTCGAAGATCGCGATGACGCCCGGCTCCCCTTGGCGAAGTCCTGCGTCGATGAATTGCGTGGAGAGCGCGGACTTTCCCGTGCCGGAAGGCCCGGCCACGAGGCAACTGTCACCTTCGAAGAGGCCGCCGCTCATCATCGCGTCCAGCTCGGCAACGCCCGTGGATAGCCGACGTGTGCCCTTCCGTGGCACTCGCGTGCCAACCAGGCCCAGCGTGCGCGAGAAGGCTTGCATCCCATCATCGGTGATGCGGATGGTGTGCAAGCCCGGCACCGAGCCTTGCCCGCGTAGCTTCATGATCTGCAATTTTCGCACGACGGCATTTCGCTCCGGCACCTGCGAGAGCCAGAACACGCCGTCGGCGATGGTGAACAGCGGATTCCCGGAGATCTCGTCCGGGCCATACACGCCTACGAGAAACGTCGTGGCTTGCCAGCTGGTGAGAAACTGGGTGAGGCTCTGAATGAACGCCTGCATCTCCACCTCATTGGTCGTGGCCCCCGCCTTGCGCGCCACCGTGCGGAAGGAGTCCACGACCACGATGCTCGGATTGGCCGCCTTGACCTGGTTGATGATCGCCTCGAGCACGGTGTTCAGATCCGTCTCCTGGACCAGATCGCCCAGGTGGACGAAGCGGACGGCCTTGCCCACCTTGGATTCGTCGAAGAAAGAAAATTGCTGCTGATAGCGCAGCATTTTCAGGGCGGGCTCGCCGTGGACGGTGAAGTAGAGCGCGGGGTTCTTCGCTGTCCCGTTGGCGAAGGCGATCTGGTGCGCCAGCGTGGTCTTTCCGCAACCGGGCGCGGCGGCGATGATGTTGAAAGAGAACTCCGGAATGCCGCCGCCGACGATATCGTCGAGCCCGCGCACACCGGTCGGCAGCGTGCGGATCGTGAGCTTCGGCGGTTGACTCGCCGCCTTCTTCGGCCGCTTGCGTGTAGCTGCGGAGGACAATTTGCGATTCGGAACCTCGTTGCTCATCGGTCTGTCTCCTGGGGAGCTGCGCCTTCGATCGTTGGCCAAGCGTCGCGTAGCACCCGGTTCGTGAGTCGCTCTCCGATGAAGGTCGTGAGGAGCGTGAAGAAAGTTCCAAACAGGGCCGCGGCCGACTCCGTGGCGAGGGCGGGCTCCTGGGCATGCAAACACTCGCGCAGCTTCGTCGGACCTTCGACGGTGGGGATCTCCGCGAGCCAGGCGAGCTCTCCTTGCGCGAGCTTCGCGCTACGCATGAACAGCAAGTGGACGCCCGCGGCGCCCACGAGGGGAGCCAGTTGAGCATGAAGCTTGTCGTACACTCGGCCGGCCGCCGCGCTCTCGCCTGCGCTGTGTTGCCGAGCGCTGCCGGCCGCGCCTTCGTGCGCCAGCAGTCGCCGGGCCCTCTCTATCTGCGCCGGGCTCGGTAGGTTCATGAGGCTCGCCCCGGATGGTTGGGCGGCAGCCGGGGCAAGCGCATCACGAAGGTCGTCGTGCCGTCGGCCGAGCGCACGTCGAGCGTGCCGCCGTGCGAGAAGACGATCTGTAACCGTTCACGGGGTTTGATTGATGAGTTCGACGTTGGGGCCTGATGAAGGTG
>CAZETM010001217.1:0-2691 GCA_964514885.1 uncultured Polyangium sp.
CAGCCGCGGCCCATAGCCTTCGTCTCGATGACGCTGGATGATTTTGATGAGCGGTACTTCCGCGACTCGTTCGGTCTCGTCCCTGCGCAACGATTCCCCCTCCGGACCGCTCGCCACACATGCCGCCCGAAGCTGCTCGAAAAGCCCCACCGCATTTTCGTATACGTCGACCGCGCTCGCATCGGGTTTTACCAAGAACCATTGCGCACACCATAGATCCGCGAGCAATCGATGGCACTGTAGCCGCCTATCGACGTCTCGATGATTCTGCATCTTCACATGCACATCCGCCGCCGTATCCGCCGGCTGAGCCACGACCTTCGCCACGCGCGTGAGAATGTCCTGCATCCACCACGCATCGACATCGAGCGTTAGCGGCCGCTGTTCCGACGCCGCAGGCTTACGCTTGGGTTTCGGCGTCTCGTCACCCGTCGGGCGCGCCTCCCACACGTCGCCCTTCTTCGTCGTTCGCGCGACCAGAGCCGGCACATTGAGGCGATGTAGTCGTGCACCGACGAGCGCATTGCCACATTTGAGATGATGGTCCAAAAACGACAATGGTTTGCCCGCGCTCGCCGTATGCAACCAAAGCGCAACCTTCGCCAGCTCGACCGCCATTGGATTCACGTCCACGCCATAGATGCATCGCTCCACGACGCGGCGTTTCCAATACGCGAGCTCCCGCGGGCCGTTGTCGTTCATTACGCCGTGTTCGAGCGGGGTGCAATGCAACGTCAAGTACCACGCAATGACGTCGACGGTTTTGACCAAGAAATGCCCGCTTCCCATCGCCGGGTCGATTACTTTCAGCGAAAGAACTGCCTCGGCATTCGCGCCGCATGTGTCGAGAAGCGGCTGCAAAGACCGGCGAACGAGGTGATCGACGATGATATCCGGCGTAAAATAGCTGCCCGACGCTTTCTTTTCGCCATCCTGGTTTCGAAGCACGAACGGACGCGCGCCCGCAGCGTCGAGAGGCACTTCATCCACGCGCACCAATCGCAATTCGAGCAAACCTTCGTATACGTCACCGAGGTCTCGAACGTCGAGGTCCGCATAAGGTACGGCAACGACGGCACCCCGCTTCGTGTTCGTACCGTCCGCATCAAGGTAGATCAGCGACCCGAGAAGCGCTTGAATGGCGTCGTCATGCAGGCGCAGACGCTCCAGCTCTGCATGTTCCTGCGCCGAAAAGAGCCCACCGTTGTAGGCAATGACTCCATATTCACCACCCTTGTCGATGAGCTGAAACAGATCCCGCAACATCTTGAAGGCCACGCCCGACTGCGTTCGTTCATGCTCGCTCAGGGCTGAAACTGCATGAAAGATGGCCTCCGTCGATGCGTACTTGGCATAAGAGGTCTTCGCGCCGTTGGGCTCGCGCATCGGCAGTAGGTTCACCGCTTCGGCCTTTAATGCGAAAAGAAGCCGATAGAGAAAGACGAGCGCCAATTCACGAACGGCGTCGAGCTTGTTCTGAGGCGGGGAATGCAACGCGTCGCCGAAGCGGGTAATGAATCCATTGCCTTCGTGCAGCAGAAACCCATTGGCGACAATCGACACCGCCTCGTGGGCCCGTTGGCGCAGGATGTCCCGAACGCGACGAATCTCGACTTCGCTTTCACGTGCGAGCAAGTCGAGGTAACCGCCACTGGTTGCGGACGGACCGAAGAGATACAGGAAAAGCGTGAGGGTGTGGCGATCGTCAATGGTGAATTGACCACGACGAGTGAGCAAATCCTCGGCGAAGAGGACCAGATCGAAACGCAGATGGGCCTCGACCTTGCCCGTCTCCATGAGGCGCCACGAGCGTCCATTCGTGAGGACGCCCCAGCGTTTTCCAGTCGAGCGAAGATACCCCAGAACCTGCTCGACATCTTCGCTGGCCGTCGATTCTTTGCGTGTCGTCTTGGGCCCTCGGACACGACTTTGATCATCCCCCGCTTCATCTGCGCCTACGCCCTTGCCAAACCGTTTTGCATCGACGACGAGCAGCGCATCGGCGCAATACGTTCGAGCGTCGGGCATGTTTTTCTTGGATCGCAAGCGCACGGCCGCGTCTTGACTGGCAAAACAGATATAATCCGGAATGAGTTTCTGGCCAGTCGCACTGTCGTTGAGCGGTGGTTTTGGTTCGGCGTGGTAGCCACAAACCTGTTCGAGCACGAGCGACACGAAACCTTCAGCGACGGCTTCTTGCGTCTTGGGCAAGGGTCGGACATGAGGGGGAAGTCCAACGTGCCGCGTTTCGGCAAGATCGTTAAACAATCCCCCTTGTTTCGGTGCTGCCTCGACCAGCGCCGGGCGATAGCGAGTCCAGATCTCGACGAGCGCTGTCAGACGCGTGTCGATGTCGTCGGGCACGACACGTGGGCAGGCGCCTCGCGGATCGTCGATGATCCGCGCGAGGTAGGTGGGAGCGAATAGGCCACAGGAATCGAGGTAGGGCAACACGGCGGCGCGACCGTACCACGGATCGACGTCCAGGTAAAACGAAAAGACCTACAGACACACGTGTACACCGGCACCAGCACGAGTCGCGCCAACGTAGACTCGACGCACCACAAAATCCACTTGACGCCATCTTCCGGCCGCGTGTAACGTACCGTTCCCTCACACCAACATAGAGGACCCTCCATGCAAACCCCGTCTATACATACTCCCGTATCCAAATGCATCGAAATCGCCACG
>CAZETM010001218.1:0-2680 GCA_964514885.1 uncultured Polyangium sp.
GCGACGACGAACAGGATCGAGCAGCGTGTCGTAGGCTTCTTCGATACGCGTTTGCACCTGTTTCAACACGTCGGCTGAGACGACGGAGCAGAGCGGCAAGCTGCCTTCTTTGAAGATCTCGCGTTGGCGTTTGACGGCGCGGCGAATCTCGTCGTCGGCCGAGGTGCGGGAGATGCCGAGGACGTCGTAGAGCGTGACGGGTGTTGTCGCGCGAGCTTGTTGTTGC
This sequence comes from uncultured Polyangium sp., assembly GCA_964514885.1. GTDB lineage: Bacteria > Myxococcota_A > Polyangia > Polyangiales > Polyangiaceae > Polyangium. The sequence goes on from CAZETM010001218.1 coordinate 227, forward strand.
GGGTTGCGTTTGGGTGGATCGGGGCGGCGAGTTCCTTGAGCTGCGAGCAATGCAAGGATGCGGCGTGCAACGCGTTCGATGTTGCGTGCGCTCTTGGATGTGGGGCTGTCGATGAGCAACGGTTGACGTCTGCGCACGGTGACCCACACAGCATCGTCGTGTTCGATGTGGCCGAGGAAATCGAGCGCGATACCGAGGAATCGTTCGGCGATGATCGTCATCGAGGGACCGAGGTCGAGATCGGAGCGCAGGCGGGTTTGTCCGATGACCAGGTACGCGGCGACGCGGAGCATTTCTTGGGCGGCCATTTTGGCGACGCCATCGTCGTAACGTTTGATCTCCGCGACGATCATGGGCGGAGTTGCGAGCGGGGGAAGGGCTGCGATGACGCGTTCGACGAGGCGCAGCTTGAAGCGTTCCTTGGTGAGCGCGCGACGGAGCACGCGTAGGTAAAGCGCGCGGCAGAAGCGGTAGGTCGTTTCGATCGCGAGCGGTTCGGGCGCGGTGACGCAGATGCCGATGTCCGCTTGGAGAAACAGATCGAGCGTCGAAGCGGTGGTGGAGGCGCCGAGGTTGATGATCACGTAGTCGACGTCGAGCTTGTCGATCTGCCTGGCCCAGTGCGTTCCGCGACTTGGGCGGATGGGCGTGGCGGTCATCGGATCGTACGCGGTTGGAAGAAGTCGCAAGCCGGGGACGATGGTGCTGACGGGTTTGGCTTTGCCTTCTTCGAGCGCTTCGCTGGTGACGAGCGGCGGCGTTTCGAGGCCGAGCACGCCATGGAGATTCGAACCGAACGGGTCGGTGTCGCACACGACGACTTCGCGTCCGAGCTGCGCGAAGTAGACACCCAGGTTGACGGTGAGCAGCGTCTTGCCCACACCGCCTCGACCACCACCGACAGCGATGACACGCCGCGAGCGCACACCCGACGACTCGAGCATCGGCGGCGGTGGAATCGTTGGCGTTAGCCGGTCGCCAGAATCGTCTCCGTACTCGGGCACGACGGGACGTCTACCACAGAGACGGTGCAGCGATCAGGTTTCGACGCGCGCACGTTACCGCTGACCACTTTCCACTTTCCAACTTGGGTTCGGTCGGTTGGAGAGCGGGGACTGCGTCTTAGCGCGATGAGCACCGCGAGCCCCGACGTCGCTTGTTTGCGCCACCGCACGAGCACCTGCCACGCCGACGTTGCCTGTTCCGCTTCCCGAACCAGCGACATCGGCCGCTACTGCATTGATGCGTATTGCAAACACCCGTCATCGCCGCACGTCTTGGTTGCCTGTTTGCCGCGCAGAGCACCTCCATCGGCCGAAGCTGCTCCGTATTCGCCGCCCGAACAACCTACGTCGGCGCCGATGACGCCGCTTTTGCATTCCGAACAACCGACATCGGCGGCCGACGGTGCCGGTCTTGGGCCCGAACAACGGTCGTCGGCAGGTTCGGTCACTTGTTCGGGTGGTCAAGCCGTTCTTGCTGCTGCGGATCACTCTTGATTTGCGTGGTGCACTTCGCGTAGCGTACGTTGCGTCCCTTGTATTGTAAGGAGAACTGGATCTATGTCTGCTCGCACTTTGAGTCAGCGTACTTCGCTCGTCGCTGTCGGTGGCGAATTGCGTTACACAACGAGTCGCCTGGTTGCGCATGAAGAAGGCGCACCGTTCGTCGCGGAGTTCCAAGGTTTATGCCAAAAAGGCACCTTGGTGCAAAATCAGGAGCAATCGCTTCGTGATAAAGTGACGGATGCGCAAGCTGTCGTCGATCACGTCGACGATCTCATTGACGCATTCGTCAAGAAGTTCATGCGTGTTGTCGATGGGATCACCAACGATGATCGCAAGCATCCGCTTGTTCAATTCTATTTGGGCAAAAAGACGCCGTCGGACTTTGCCAAACCCGTTCTTGGTCCACAGCTTCAAGAGATGGCAGATTGGTTGCCATCACTTCAATCGAGCGAACATCCGTCATTGAAGAGCCTCGAGCCTGAGCTTGCGGATCTCGTGGACAAGGGCAAAGCCGCGGCGAAGGGGAAAACGGACGCTGAGCTGGCGCGGGACCATTTCCGCGACGTGGGGGAACGGTACAAGTTCATCGAGGAGGTCAACGCGAAGCGGAAAACGCTTTATGGTAATTTAGCGAAACGGCCGCATGAGAATGAGGCATTGCCGCAGAATTTTGCGGACCGATTCTTTCGACGCGAACCGCGTGGGAACGACGACGAACCGTCGACGATTGAAGAGATCGACGAAGCGATTGCGGGGCTTGGGAAACAGATTTCGGGATTGCAAGACGCTCGGGCGGCAATGGTGCTGGAAGCTGAAAAAGTGGCCAAGGGCAAGATCAAAGAGCACGAGGAAACGCTTGCTGCCTTGGCGAAGAAGAAGGCCGAAGTGGAGGCCGAAGAGGCTGCAATTCGAGCGAAGATCGATGCATTGACGTCCTGAAATGGGT
>CAZETM010001219.1:0-2677 GCA_964514885.1 uncultured Polyangium sp.
GGCCTTGGCCCGCCTCAGCCCGGCCAGCCTCCGCCCAATCTACCCCCGGGCCTCATTGGTTTCAGTCCTGCTGTCACGACTTCGACCAGCTTCACCACCAGCGTCCCGCTCGATATCTTTTCCGAGCGACCCACGCCTGACGGTGGGTCCAAATACGGCATTTCGTATGTGTTTTTCTTTGCGTGCGCGGGCGAGATCAAACCCATTGAAATCGATCCTGGCGGCGCCGCCGGATTCATTCCTCTGGGCTGTTTCGACAGCGAAGGAAAACGGTTGCCCGCCGATAGCTTCGTCCCGGGATATACGCAGGTTTATTCATTCGAAGACGGCCGCCGCAATGAAAATCCCGCCGTCAAAGGCATGACCTTCGACGGAGAGCCTTGGGCTACGAATTCTGTCGATATTCCCACGGTAAAGCCGTGTGCGCAAACCTTCGAGGAACGCCGTCAGGTGGGTTGTTTTGCTCCCGAGCGCTTCGAAGGTTGCACTCCAATCGAATTCGATGTCGACGTCGACCCCACCATTGCTGAAATCGATCCAGGCGCATTCGTCAATGGCAAACAAACTTTCGAGGCCGTATGGGTCGATTACCTCGTCGATGCCGGTGACTTGACGAGTGGTATTCAGCTCATCAGCGGCGTCACCGAAGGCTACAAAGGCAACCACTCGACAGAATGGTTCCCGCCGTCCGAGCCTGGCCTTTACACGATTTGGGCCACCATTCGCGACACGCGCGGCGGAACCACCTTCCTTGAACGACAGGTTCGAGTCGAGTAAACCTGGGCCATGTCCGAGGAACCTTCCACACCCTCTCCAGCACGCCCGCCTAGAAAGTGCAAGTGCGGCCATGACCGGAAACATCACATGGTCAGCGCCGAGGGTGAATACACGTTCGACGGCTACTTACGTCTCTTTTTCGGAATTTCCGCGCGGCCCACGAAAGTGAAATATCACTGTCGTCGCTGCGACCAAGTCTTCGATTCCACGACCAACCCGGCCGTTCTCGACCAGCATTATTGATGCGTCGAGTCGGGTTGATCGTTACCGATTGGAATGTTTGGAAGGATAAACGGAGGCCGAGGTTCTCGGCCCCTCGAGAATCACTTATTCAGCGGAACGCGAATGACGAGCGCGCCCATCACGTCGTTTAGCTTGAAGTCTTTCTTCGGGCTGTCCTTGTGCTCGTTGTGGCAGCTCACGCAAGCGTCGGCGACAGCTAGATCGGCATACACGGCCGTGAAATACGTCTTGTCGCCCAGCTTTTCTTCTTTGTAGAAAGGTTTGTCCGGAGCGGCGGCGATCGCCTTCAATCCTTCTTTTTCAACGTCCGTCTTCGCCACGTTCTGCTTGTTGATGGCCCACTCCGAAAGCAGCGCATAGGAGAAGCTCGAATTCTTCTTCTTCGCGTGCTCGGAGCCCATGCGCAGCATCATCGCCGGCAGCGGCAATGCTTTTTCGTCCTTGTATTTCTCCGTCGCTGTGATGACTTTTTCTTTGAGCAGTCGATCCACGACTTCCTGCGTATACACCGCACGGTCGGCGGAGATGACGGCATAAAGCGCGTCAGTCATGGTTTGGGGCGACACGGCGCCCGCTGGTTGACTGGGGGGGTTTCCACAACCAACCGCAGCAACGGCCGACACGGCCAGCGTACCCAACAGACACCAGGTTGCTCGCTTCTTCACGTGCTTACCTCCACGATCCTTCTCGGCTCACGCGCCGCATCCATCCACTCGAACTGTCCAAAAAAAACCTAATCGCGATCGATTTCAAGAAAAAACCGCGCCGCGTGCACAGATAGACCATCAGGCGCAAGCGCGCCCACATTACCTGGAGCACTCGCGCAACGTTTCGTGGCGTGAAGTCGAGCTTGCAAGCGTGAAAAACTTGACGGTTTCGCGCGATCGAGCCTGAGCGAATTTGGGTTTGACGGAAAGAACGTTGCCAGAAAAAACGTTGCCAACGCGAATTGAATCCCTCGGCGGTTGATTATGGTTTGAAGCCACGAACCTTCGCGCGCAGCGCTTTGACGACGGCGTCTTTGCCAGAAAGATCTGGGTTCGCAGGCATCGCGGCGCTCTTGCCCGCGCCCGTACCGCCGAGCAAAATGATTTTCTCGATGTGTGCGTCGTCCACGGACGACTGCCACGAGGGGTCTTGGAAATTGCGCGGTTTGGGGTTCAAATTGGCCGCTCCAGAACCATCTCCCGTGCCGGTCTGACCGTGACACGTCGAGCAGCGCTCCATGTAAAGCTTCGCCGCCTCGGCTTGCGCAGCGGGATCGAACTCGCCGCCTCCGCCGCCACCCTTGTCGCAACTCGCGCTGACCGCAGCGACCAGCATGCCGATACCAACAATTGCGCTTGCGCTTTTCATAAACACCATGGCCCCGCAAATTCCTGACCAACCGCTCGTACGCCAAACCGCTGGGTCAACCAATATAATTCGCGCACGGTTTGCGTTTGCCGCGCAAATCGTTCCGGATTCATTACGCGCCGGTTCGTAACCACCAGACCGAGGACTCAAGGTTGCCGAGGCCGCGAGGCTGCGCGTTTTACTTGAAACTCTGCCACAAGAGCGGCCAACGAGCTCACGAGCTCATCTAACGAAAACGGTTTCACTTGGCACGCTATTGGCTATGCTTGTCTGAATGGCTCCCTCACAAGGGTCAAACCCG
>CAZETM010001220.1:0-2671 GCA_964514885.1 uncultured Polyangium sp.
GCCCACGTAGATCATCTACGTTTCGCTGGCTTCTGGCCCTTCGATGATTCGGAATGCGAATTTTCCGGTCCTGAAGGAAGGCCTTCACGACCGACTCGCCCCATGAACCGAACGGTGCTATCGTCGGCGCGTTCTCTCGCTCGAAGGTCTGCGCATCATGAGAATTCCCTACGGCCAATCCGATTTCGCTACCATCCGTCGCGATGGGCTCTTCTACGTCGACAAGACCCCGTTTTTGTCGGTGCTGGAAAACCCGATGTCTGGGTATTACTACGTGGTTTTCCTTCGACCGCGCAGGTTTGGCAAATCGACGATTCTGAGCACGATGTCGCATTATTACGACCTTGCGAAGGCCGACCAATTCGACGAATTGTTCACGGGTCTGTGGATTCACGAGCATCCGACGCAGCTCCGGAACACCTTTTTGATTCTGTGGTTCGACTTTTCCCAGGTCGCCACGGGTCGCGGTCCTGAAGCGTTGTTTCGAACATTTTGCGATGTGATCCGCAGCTCCGTCACGAATTTCGCTTTGAGCTACGGTGAACGCGTGCCGAATCTCCGCGGGTTTCTGGAACGAATCGAAACCTTCCGCGATCCGGAATCGATTCTGAGTATGCTATTGAGTATTATCAAAGCATCCGGCCTAAAACTGTACGTGCTCATCGACGAATACGATCACTTCGCGAATCGGCTTTTGGCTGCGGGCGATGAAAACGTTTATAATACAATCGTCAAGGACACCGGTTTCGTGCGCAGTTTTTATGCGACACTTAAGACAGGCACGGGTTCGGGCACGGTTGCGCGGCTTTTCATGACCGGCGTGACGCCGCTGATGCTCGACGACATGTCGAGCGGTTTTAACATTACGTCAAACATTTCCATGAGTCCCCGATTCGATACATTTGCGGGTTTTACACGCACGGACGTCGAACGAGCCATCGAAGAATTTGTGGCGGCTCGGCCGCATTTGCAAGGTGAGATGGCCGATCGCAGCAAGCTTTTTGAAACGCTGAAAATCTATTACGACGGATACCGATTTTCGTCGGGCGCGACGGAAGGTTTGTTCAATTCGAACATGGTCCTCTATTTTCTGCGCGAGCTCGATGAAAGAGGACAATTCCCAGATGAGCTGCTCGACCGCAATGTGCGTACCGCGTACGAGTATCTGGGGCACGTGGGCACATCGGGAAGCGTTTCAATGGCCGAACGGCGGACCATCTTTGAGACCATTCTTTCCGAGCGGTCGATTCGGAGCCCGCTCGTTGAACAATTTGGCGTGAAACTTCTCCAAACGGGGGCGTCATTCATTTCGCTTTTGTATTACCTCGGCATGTTGACCCGAAGCAACGTACCGTCTGTCGGAGTGGAAAAGGAGTTCGAAATACCCAACCGCGTCATTCGTGAATTGCAATGGGAACACTTGGCCAAACACCTGGACCAACAAGCGATTTTCGCGATTGACACGGGCAATTTGTCGAGCGCCCTCGAGAGCATGGGCGTGCGCGGAGACATCGCTCCACTGCTGAATCTGTTCCATGAACGAATCATTCAGCATTTTGGCATCAAGGATACGCGGAAGCTGGACGAGCGCACGATCAAGCTGCTATTCATGATGTACGTGTCCCTGGGAAAAGTGTTTTACGCGCTCAGCGAAAAGGAATTTGCGCAAGGCTATTGTGATTTGTTCCTCGCCGCCGCGCCGAACCTTCCCGGGCTCAAGTATGCGTGGATGATCGAATTCAAGTACCTCGAAGCGAACGCCAAAGATACGGCGATCGAAACGGCATTCGCCGCGGCTGCATTGCAAGTGGAGCGGTATTCGAAAGACGCAGCGTTGCTTCCGATGCTGGTGGGCAAGCAAGAACTGCGCTGCGGAACGATGGTGTTCATCGGGACGAACCGACTTCTGTTTCGTTCCTGGCCGAACGACGAGCCGGAACGACGTGTCGAAGTGGTGGGCAAAGGCGCCAAGAAACCGGCCGCAAAAAAACGCGCGAAAAAAGGCTAGCTTCTGACGCTCCGACCAGATTTGCCCCTTTGCTATCGATTGAAGCTGCGTTCTTGCAGCATCGCCAAACGTCGCCGACATCGTTTTTGCGTCAACGCAGGCTGGAACGAGCGCGCCGGTTGCTGTTGGAAAATTCGTCGGTATCCATTCACCAGGCCGGTGATATCGGCCGTCTTGTAGGTCGTTGGGCTCTTCTCAAGTTGTGAAAGTGTGATGTACTGGAAAATTGCGCCCGATTTTCGCGGCCCGGCGGATGCACGATGCGATCTTTCCATCCTTGGATGCAGATCGTACGCAGAGTGAGCCGACCGACGGTTCGCGACGCGCAGCAGCCTGTTGGACATCTTCGCGACAGACTCGCCAGATGAACCGAACGGTGCTATCGTCGGCGCGTTCTCTCGCTCGAAGGTCTGCGCATCATGAGAATTCCCTACGGCCAATCCGATTTCGCTACCATCCGTCGCGATGGGCTCTTCTACGTCGACAAGACCCCGTTTTTGTCGGTGCTGGAAAACCCGATGTCTGGGTATTACTACGTGGTTTTCCTTCGACCGCGCAGGTTTGGCAAATCGACGATTCTGAGCACGATGTCGCATTATTACGACCTTGCGAAGGCCGACCAATTCGACGAATTGTTCACGGGTCTGTGGATTCACGAGCATC
>CAZETM010001221.1:0-2664 GCA_964514885.1 uncultured Polyangium sp.
TGACATAAGCGTGGACGCCATTGCCGGTGTAGTGGTACGTATAATTCGTGTCGAGCGACAACGTTTGCGTATCGATTCGATCGATGTTAAACGGGGCATTCGATTGCACCGTTTGCGGTTCGACCACGCAATCCTGGCCGATCCGAGTAATACGCCCGTCTTTGGTCATGGCCACGGCTTTGACGTCGTCGAGGTTGTTCGCGGCAAAGCCGAACAAGCCCCCATCATACACCTGAAGCAACACCCCCTGATGCGGTTCGAGCAATTCTTCCGCGACGGTTTTCGCCATTTCAGGCGTCACTTTCGTGTCGTCGAGGATGAAGATGTATTGCCCTTCGATTGCATTCTCGGGCTTTTCGATTTGAATGTCTGCACCGCCCGCACCGCCCGCACCGCCCGCGCCCGTGTTCGGATTGGCCGGATCGCCGCAGCCTACCAAAAGGCCCGTGGTCGTAAGCAGGAAGATGGGAAGAATGTAAGGGGATCGAATGCGCATAGCGCGCGAACAATGCAACGTACATGCCACTGCGTAGTCATTACGAAACAGCGGGAAACGAGCTTTTGCGCTGGCAAATGACCGTCCCTGAGACGTCACAAAAACGTCCGCTAGACAGTGAAACACGCTTCGTCTTCATGCTCCAGACGACTTTCGCATCACTGTCGATAATCGTTCGGATCGATCGAACGCACCCCGCCGCGCCCCGTGAGCATCACGTCAAGGTTTGCGCCCCACCCAAAACCCCGCAAGCTTGCCCCCAGCCTTCGAGACCCATTGACCAACGCGCATGGCATGTGGTGTGCTTTTCGGGCGCCCACGGTTGACGAGCTCAGCAGCTTCGCAGACGCCCCGGAGCCTTCGGCGGAATATTCGCCGCATTGCGCCTGGTAACGCTCACAATTTACAGCAAAACGTCTTCTCCCCCGTTGGGATGACTTTGCCAATGGGCTCGCCTCCCTTCAGCGTGCACGTTCCCACTGGAGCTTTTCCCATAATCGAAAAGTCAATGGTTGGATTGGTTGAGGCGCATACCCCGCCTGCACCGACAATCACGGCGTCCCCGGAACAGTCAGGCTGCTCGAACACTTCATAATCAGCCGACAAACACGCGACATCACAATCACAAGGCGTGCACCCCTGGCGCTCGTCGATGTACCCCGAAAATGCGTTTGTCGAAACGGCACTCCAACCGGAAGGACAAGCGAGTAAGTGGCTATCGGCATACATGCACAAGTGCTCGTCATTGCCAACCGTTACTTTGCTTGGATGCTTCACGGCACATACCGCAACCTTTGTCTTCATTGCCGAGCTTGCAATCGGAGCCCCTCCCTTCGCCGAGCATTCACCCGCAACAACCTGGGCATCGCCAGTAGTCGACACGGATTGGAGCGTCTCAGATATTCCAAATTCAAAGAGGTTGAACGATAGGCATCCGTCAACCCCATGGTTGACCACGAGGTCTGCCGTGGTGCACGCGGCGCCGTGGACGTCCAATACAACATCGGGCGCATCGCACGACACGTCCAACACGTTGCACGTGCAGGCATCGCATATTTGCTCGTTCGGGTTTTGGTACAATATCACCGCTTCCGATCCATCTGCGCAGGTCGGGTCAGGCGAGTCTATCGACAAGATTGAAATGACCGCAAACCCATCGAAATCGAGCGGAAGTTGATCGACGCAAATGGGATTCGCTTTGCAGTCGGAATCGGCACAATCCGTTTTCCCGTCACCATCGTCGTCTTCGCCGTTGGCGCAATCCTCGACAGGGATTACCGGGCCCGCGTCGGGCACACTGGGTTCGTCGCTATCGGTAGGCGGCGTTAATGGTCCCGCCAGAGGACACGTGGCCAAGTCTTCACACGTCGGATCGCCGATACACCCGACGAACACCAAAGCAATCGCCAACGCAAACCATTTCTGCATCGATTTCATGACACCCTCGTTTTCGATCAAAATGTTCCACTCATCCAAACCGTCGCGCCACCAGCAGCAGGCACGACCGCGGCGGTCACGCTCGGAGCACCTTTGGGCGATGAATCCCGATATCTGGGCAATACGATTGCCGTAGACAGAACAGCGAGCCCTACCCCGCTTGCGACAAACCCGCCCCATGCTGTGCGATATGCGCTGTCGCGCTGTTCGACGAATTCAGCTACGCGCGAGCAATTCTCGCTGGCCGGGTTCTGAGCGCATTGGGACGTGCGCAGAGGAAATCCCTCGACCGTTGCCGAGCGCTGTTGTTCGGCGTTTTGGCCAGAAAGAGCGTACGCGACGCCAATTCCTGTTCCGGTGATACCGAGGAGGCCTCCTGCCACGGTGGTCGCAATTCGCCAAGCAGGCCAGGTGGAGTTCTTGGGTTGGCTTCGAGCTGCGGGAACCACTTTTGGTTTGTCCTTACGTTCGACACGTTCAACGGCTTTTTTCGGCGCGAACGTCAGCTCGACGTGGCCCATGTAGCCTGCGACGACTTCGACACGTATTTGTGTTTGTTGATCATCGATTTGCGCCTCGAACCAATGCTCGCCGGCCTCGAGAAAGATCGGATTGACTTCGGGGAGTGTTCCCACCACCGCGCCATCGACGCGCAGCGACGCTCCTTTTTCCGTTTTCACGTCAATGACGGCCACGCGGCTCAATGCCGTTTGCAACAATCCTTCGATGAC
>CAZETM010001222.1:0-2655 GCA_964514885.1 uncultured Polyangium sp.
TGGTCCTGATGGACCTACGGATGCCGGACATGAGTGGCATCGACGCGACTCGGCGAATAAGGAACGCGCTCGCAGACAAGCCCGCACCTTGGATCGTGGCCATGACGGCGAGCGTTCTCGAGGAGGATCGCGCGGCGTGCAGAAACGCCGGCATGCAGGATTTCCTGGCCAAACCCGTGGACATGGTGCAACTCGACGCCTTGCTGCGCCAAGTCGCTGTCGAGCGCCAAGCGGCATTGCCGAGTTCTTCGAGAGCGACGCTGAGCCGAGAACGACTCACCAAGCTGCGACAGGTCGAGTTTCCCGGCGAGGCGAATTTCTTCAATGAGGTTTGTCGACGGGTCAGTACAGACGCGGAAAGCCGCGCCTCCCGAATTGAAGAAGCGCTGCATCGAGGTGACCTAGTGGCGATCGAGAATGAGGCGCATACGCTTCGAGCCACGACTGCAGCCGTAGGGGCCATGGTCCTGGCCGAGTTGTGCGGTCATGTCGAAGAGGCAGCTCGCGCTGGCCGTATCGAGGACATTCGTGGATTGTTCGGCCAGCTTCGGTGGCACGTCCGCGACACCCAGCGAATCCTAGCGGCTGAGATTGAGGCGAAGTCATGAGTACAGAACGTCCGACTGTTTTCGTCATCGATGACGATCCCGTCATGCTTTTCATTTTATGCGGACCGTTGCGCGCGGCTGGTCATCGGGTGGAAACGTTCGACCAACCGGAGATGGCGATCGAGCGCATTTCCTCGCGCGATCGAGGGTGCGTCGTGCTCGACTTGCGGATGCCGACGCTATCCGGGCTGGCGGTGCAACAAGCGCTGTTCGATCGCGGGTCTTTGATTCCCTTGATTTTCATGAGCGGGCGAGCCGACGTGCCGGCGGCGGTTGCGGCAATGAAGCGAGGCGCGGTTGATTTTCTCGCCAAGCCGATTGATCCCAGGGAACTTTGCGCCGTGGTGCAGCGTGCATTGCAAAAGGATGCGGAGATTGCCGCCGAGCAATGGGCCCGTGCGCGGTCGCAGGAGCAATGGGCGATGTTGTCGCCGCGTGAGCGTGACGTGTGCCGGCTGTTCGCGAAAGGTTTAGCGGACAAGCAGATCGCTGCGGAATTGGGGATCGCGCAAGTGACGGTGCAGGCCCACCGATCGCACGGGTTGCAAAAGCTTCGGTTGCAGTCGAGCATCGAGGTGGCGCGCCTGCTGGCGCAGATAGATGCGTGATGCCCACCGACCGATTCGGACTCATTGCCCAAGGCCCCCGTCCGTGGGTATCGGCCGAGATGGGGACAGCGGGATGTACGCCTCGGATGCAGAGCCACAGCCCGCGTCATTTTATCCTTGCCTTCCGTTATGACTTCCGTTTATCGTCCACGTATGACGGAACAGTCAGCTACTCATACCTGGTCATCGATTCTTGCCAACGTTCCCGCACCGACGCCTGCCGAATCGGAGCGGTACGCTCTCAGCGTTGCCCCGGGGGATCTCGTGGAGCGCGGAACGAAGATACGCAGCGAAAAAATCCTCACCGATATGGTGCGTCTTGGCGGCATAGCGGCTGAATTCTGGCCCAAAGCCACGGACGCGCAAAAGCGGCACCTGCTGGGTTTTTCCTTGCCGCTGCTGAAGGTCATGGTTCATTCCGGTAAAAAGCTCGCCGACATGGTGGCCGCTCGGGATTCGAATACCGACGAACGTGAAGCCAACCGCGCCGCCGCCATTGCCATTGCCGAACAAACGTATGCCCAAGGAATCGATGAGCGCGATCGTGTCGTGGTAGCCTTGGAAGCGGTCGAAAACCTGGTCCCGGGTCTCGAAGCAAGAATCGCCGCTGCTCGGGGCACCGTGTCCGATCACGAATCCCTCGCAGCGTCGCTGATAGCATTGGTGAAGCTGGGCAAGGAGCTGCTTGGGGCGCCGTTATCACGCATCGCCCAGCAACTCGGCGATGGCGGCGTTTCGATGGATGAATTGGATGCCGTTCTGGCCATTGCGGAATCGGTAAAAGCGACCGGCGAACAAGCCACTGGCGCGCGAAAACAAGGCACCGTGTCCCAAGCCGACCTCGATCTGCAAGATGGCACGTGCTTGACGTACCTCGAACGCGTCATTCGTATCTTTAATCGAGCACACGAGCGAAATGCGTCGATTCCGCGACTTGTGCCCATTGCGACGCGACGCATGTTTTCCATGGGTCGAAAACGTTCCGGTGAAGCCCCGCCGCCCTCGTCCGAAACCCCCACCTGATCCTGCGACACCTGCCGAATTCACGGCGACCAAGTGCGCGTCCGTCGACACGCAATGCTGACGCGCGGGTAACCCATGGGACACCGTCCAACTGCCCGGTGCGGCCTTCGTGACCGGCGTTGATCACCCGTGGACCGCCGGTGCGTACATGAAAAGGCCCATTGCGCACGCCTGCAGGACCCGTTGCGCACGCGCGAACAGGTCGTTGCGCACTCGTGGTTTGCGGGAGGCATTACGTGGTGATCACGGCGGCGCTTGGTACGCCGCAGCTTGCGTAGCGGTTGACACCCACAGCAAGCATCGGCGACACTGCCGACATGGTGTACCTCTTTCTTGCGGTGGTGGTCGCATTTGGCCTCCTGTTTGGCCATCGTCGTACGAGCATCATTCTCTGCTTCGCCACGCTGCTCAGCGCG
>CAZETM010001223.1:0-2652 GCA_964514885.1 uncultured Polyangium sp.
ACATGCTCGATTTCGGGATTCTGCTCGACGATGTCAGCAAAGTCGACAGTGCAGCGCTGATGGCGCGACCCATGACGCCCGAGGGACGACTCGTCCTGTTCGCGTTGCGGTTCGGACGAACGCCGGACCAGTTCATGGACCAGTTGCAGCACATCGTGCCCGCGCTGTTGACGTTGCGAAGTCAGCCGCACGGAGGACTTGTCATCGCGGCGCTCATCGTGTATCTCAAGACCGTTGGCAAGGTGCTGGAAGAGGATGCGTGTGGCGTTGCAACAAGCCGTAGCAGATTCGATCGCGGACGAGATTCTGTTTGGCGCCGAGCGGCGGTACGAACAAGGTGTGCGCGATGCGGAGTTCAGAGGCGTGGGGGAATGAAGCGATGAGCCCAATCGCTCAGCGGGTTCGCAAGCTCGTCGCGCTCTCGGCGTCTCCCAATGAAAATGAGGCGCGGACGGCAGCATTTCTCGCGTGTCGCCTCATTCGCGAACACGGCCTTCACGTCGGCGATCCAGCACCATCCGGTGCTCGTCGCGTCGAGCGCACATCCGAGCCTCCGCGACCGAGGCGCCGGGCCACACGAGGTCCGTACAGCCGAGATCGCGGCATGAAAGGCAACCCGAGGTGCCATGAGTGCTCGGAACCCATTGTCAGTGACGACGCTTGCGTCGATGGGGACGGGAATCCGGTGCATGGTGATTGCATTCCGAGCGGGGAACGGCCTTGATCTCCAGGTTTGCGCTGAACGCGGACGTGCTCGACATGCTCGTGCGCTTAAGGCAATCAACCCGCCCATTTTGCTGATGAAACACCATTTGTGAGTTTTGGTTGTCGGCGTGCAAGCGGCAAAGGTACTTCCACTCGCCACACCCTGAAAGTGGTAATGAACGGTCGGCCCCGGTTGCTGATGCAAATGTGACCAGCGGGTGCCCACCTTTGGCCAGCTCGAAGACGTGTTTGCTCTGGAAAACCCTGGAGCCCGCTGCTATCTCGTGGGTCATGAAAGAACCGTCGCCGCGCAAGTATGATGAGATACCCATGTTGCCTGAAGGCACGGGGTTTGGACCCACGCTCGAGTTTCGTCGCGATCGTTTTGGATTCATGAAACGATTGGCGACCGGCGCTCCGGTGTGTCGCTTGCAACTGCTCGATCGCAAGATCGCACTCGTGACGGGAGCTGCCGAAGTGCAGGAATTGCTGGTGGAGAATGCATCTTCTTTGGCTAAATCGGCCCTACAAAAGCTGGCTGGATATCCCGTCATTGGAGAAGGTCTTTTGGGAAGCAGTGGCGATTTGTGGCGCAAGCAGCGCAAATTGATGGCTCCGATCTTCACTCCTGCCCAAATCGCTGCGTATGGTGCGGACATGTTGGCTTGTACGCAACGCGAGATGGCTACCTACGAAGACGATATGCGTCTCGATGTTTCCAAGTCGATGACGCGTCTGACGATGAGTATCGCTGCAAAAACGTTATTCGGTTCGGATTCATGTTCGGAAGCGGATGACATTGGCAAAGCCTTGGCGAACGCCATTCGTATTTTTGGCAAAGTGGCCGGTTCGCCCTTGTCGCCTTTGCAAATTGCCATTCGTGAGGGATTGTCACGCTTGGGACCGCATTTGCCCGAAGCGTTGGCAGGGCTCGTCGAAAAAGGTATCCATCAGCTCGAATCGCCGGTACTTTTTGGCGAAGAATCACGCGCGCTCGAAGAGTCCGTGGCGATTTTGGATCGTTATGTCGCCGATCTGATTCGAGAACGCCGCCAAAATCCCGGCGCCACACGCGATTTGCTCTCGCGTTTGCTAACGGCTCACGATGGAGCCGACCACATGAGCGACAAACAACTCCGCGATGAGATTCTGACCTTGTTCGTTGCAGGGCACGAAACCACCGCCCTTTCTCTTTGCTGGAGTTTGTATTTGCTCGCGAAACACCCGGACGTTTATCGCCAAGTTCAAGGAGAAGTCGATGCCCTTGACGATGAACCGACGGTCAAGGATCTGCCGCGTTTGGGAAAGGTTTTGCGCGTCTTCAAAGAAGCGTTGCGGATGTATCCGCCTTTGCCTTTGTATTCGCGCGACACCATCGAAGACATCGTGATTGGTGGACATGAAATCCCGGCGAAGACTCCAATAATCATTTCGCCTTATGCCACTCACCATCGCCCCGAATTATGGACCGATGCCGAGCGTTTCGATCCCGATCGTTTCTTGCCGAGTGCCGAAGCCTCGCGTCATCGTTACGCCTACATTCCATTCTCGGCTGGACCGCGCATCTGCATCGGTAACCATTTCGCCTTGATGGAGGCGACATTGGTGCTCACGACCCTGCTGCGTACATTCGAGTTCTCGGTCGAACCGGGGACCGAAGTCGTGCCCGAAATCGACAGCGCGCTTCGCCCGAAAGATGGGCTCTTCATGCAGATTCGGCGCCGTAAATCGGCGGATTCTTCCCGCGCGAAGTCGGACGAGGTGAATTGAGTATGCAAATCGCGCGTAATGAAATCATCGTACCGTCGTCGCTCGGTCCTGCCGAAAAAGAAGAGTTGATCTCGTCACTGTATTCGGTCCATAGCGAGATCTTCGATGGCGTGAGTCGGGACGAAATGGTCGATCCGGCACGTCCTTTGGTGCGCAAAGTCGGATGGATCACGCGCG
>CAZETM010001224.1:0-2648 GCA_964514885.1 uncultured Polyangium sp.
TGGATGATGCGGCGATCGTCGCTGGTTTGTCCTGGTGGGCCAAAGGGGATCCCATTGTCGAGGATCGTTTGCTGGCGATGTTGGCGAAAGAAGAAGATTATCGCCACATCAAGTTGTATGCGCCGCCTGCGGCTGGTCAGCAATTGGAGGACCCGAATCGGAAGTGGATCAAGGCGTTCAAATTTCCGCAATGGTTCGTCTGTCAAAATGAGGATTGCTGGGAAGAGGGCGGTTTGCTTCCGCGCAAAGACGAGGCGAAACCGAGGCGACTATTGCGCATCAATCAGCTTGATGGATCCGGACACAAGTGCAAAGGTGGCAAAGGTAAAACCAGCAAAGTGCAGCCCGTACGTTTTACGCGGGCTTGTCGACTGGGCCATATCGACGATATCGTTTGGCATGACTTGGCGCATTTGCGGCGCAAAGACGCGGACGCTTGTCGACGTTCCATTTTATGGATGGATGAAGCGGCGGCGAGCGGGGATTTGGATGATGTTCGTTTGTCGTGCACCGGATGTGGCGCGAGCATTCGCATGAGTTTCGCCACGCGAAAACGCGTCGACGATAAGCCACCGCTCGGGCATTGCCCGGGCAAACGTCCGTGGCTCGGGGATGACGAAGGCCAGGAATGCGAAGAGCCGGCACGATTTCTTTTGCGCTCGGCTTCGCACGCGTATTTTTCGGTCACCGCGAGCGTGATTCACTTGCCCGACCGGGACGGGGCAATGCGGGACAAAATAACGAGCGTGTATGAAACCATCAAAAGCGCGGACGATGCTGACGAAGTGCGTTTTTTCCGCAAGAAAGTAGATGCCGTACGCGCAGCTCTGGAAGGATTGACGGACGACGAGGTGTTTGAAGAAGTCCAGCGGCGACGCGACGGACACACGTTGCAGCGAAAGAAGATCAAGGAAGCGGAGCTGGATGTTTTATTGGCTGGGGACTCCGCGCAAAATAGCGAAAGGTTTGCCCTAAAAAACGTTACCTTGCCGAAAAAGCGTAGCGGCATCATGAGCAAGATTGGCAAAGTGGTGCTTTTGCCGCGTCTGACCGAAGTGCGCGCATTGTGTGGATTTACGCGTTTCGAGCAACGGACGACCGATATCGATGGGGAATTGGACATCGGGTCGGAGGTGGCTCGAATGGACGAGCCGATGACTTGGCTACCTGCGGTTGAAAACCCCGGGGAAGGGTTCTTTTTCTCGATTGACGAAACAGCCCTGAACGAATGGTTTCGCGACAAACCCGGCGTACGTGAACGGGATCGGCTGTTCAAGAAGGGGTTCAAACAGTGGCAAGAGCAACGCGAGGACCGCAAAGCGGCGAAGGACGATTTTGCGAATGCGCGGTACATTCTGCTGCACTCGTTGTCGCATTTGTTGATCACGGCGGTATCGCTGGAATGCGGCTACACGGCCAGCTCGATTCGGGAGCGGATTTACGCGGGTGCGGGAGGCTCGGGGATCTTGCTCTATACGGCTTCGCCTGGGGCGGAAGGATCGCTTGGGGGATTGGTCGAAGTAGGCCGGAACCTGGAAAGGTATTTGCAGCAAGCATTGGATTTGGGTCGATTGTGCGCAAACGATCCGGTATGCGCGGCGCATGTGCCTGACCATGAAGTGGGCGGGGGCGATCGATACCTCGAAGGCGCTTCTTGCCACGGGTGTTTGCTGATTTCCGAGCCTTCGTGCGAACGAATGAATACGTATCTTGATCGGACGTTGGTGGTTGGAACCGTGGAATCATCGAATGCGGCCTTTTTCGAGGAACTGTAATGAAATTCGACGCCTGGCTCGACCACGCGACGGCTGCGGATCTTTCGGCGCTCGCGTCGTGCCTGCGTGACGGGCGAATTCCGTTTCCGGCGCGAGCGGGCGCCATTCAACTGGCGGGGTTTGGCGAAGGAGCCATTGCGTTGCTGGACGGGTTGAAGTCGACCGATCCGCTGGTCGCGGCGTGGATGCTGGAGAAATTGGCGGACGAGCGACGGCGAGCGGATGATCGTTATGCCAAGATGGTGCGTCTGGTTTGGAGCGGCGCGAGCGAGCCGACGCAGGGGATGCGCGATACGCGCGAGGTGCTGGAGGAGTTATTCGGCAAAGCCGAGCGGCACGTGCTCATTTCGACGTACGTGATATACAATGGCAAAAGCGTATTTGCGCCATTGGCGAAGCGCATGCGCGAGCGGCCGGGGCTGGAGGTGGAGCTCTACGTGAATTTGCCGTCGAAAACAGGTTACGCGGCGGACGAAAAAGCGGACGTAGCGGCGTATCGGGAAACGTTCGTCCGGGAGGACTGGCCTGCAAATACTCGAATGCCCGCAGTTTATTACGACCCGGAGAGTCGTAATC
Organism: uncultured Polyangium sp.; assembly: GCA_964514885.1. Classification (GTDB taxonomy): domain Bacteria; phylum Myxococcota_A; class Polyangia; order Polyangiales; family Polyangiaceae; genus Polyangium. The sequence continues at coordinate 2,352 of CAZETM010001224.1, forward strand.
AAGGGTCTTCGCGCACGAGTCTGCATGCGAAGTGCGTGGTCGTGGACGGCCGATGGGCGTTCATTACGTCGGCGAATTTCACGGAGGCGGCGCAGGAGCGCAATATCGAAGCGGGGGTATTGCTAGATCAACCGCAGGTGGCGGAGTCATTGGTGGGACGGTTTCGGGCGCTGCGAGAGGCGGGACGATTGCGGGTGATGATGAGCTAAATGGTGGCGACAGCGCTCAGCGCTTCGTCTTACCGAGAACCTCGTCGAGCGTCTGAGCGGTCAACACGCGCAAGCCCATCGCTTCCAC
>CAZETM010001225.1:0-2646 GCA_964514885.1 uncultured Polyangium sp.
GTCAATGATCCCCTGCGGGATCGGGTCTTCGCCGTTGCATCCCTGCACGACGAGCGCCATTGCGCCAAGACAAACCGTCACCAAGCCTGTCGCCCACGCATGACGCGCCGACAAACCCAATTGGATACTCATCAGTCGACCTCCAGCTCGAGGGTCGCAGCCGTGAACAAGCCGAACCGATTCGTTACGTAGATGTGATCGAGGTACTGGTTGTAGAGGCCCTCGACGTTGAGCTGCGCGGACAGAATGCTGGCGAGCGCGTAGCGAACGCTGCCGCCGAACGTGACGCCGAGCAGCGGCCCGAGTTCACGGTCGCTCGTGCGGAACTGCGGAACGCTCCATCCACCAGTCGGGAGTAACTCGGCGACGTAGGCGCGTTTCCAGAAGTCCACGGGGGTTTGGATATGGAAACGGCCGTGCAGACCGAGGCGCATGGTCTCGGTGGGATCGTAGAAGAATCGCGCATCCGTCGTGCTCGCCATCTGGCCCCACGTGTCGACGTACAGGCGTTCGTCACCACGAACCGTCGCCTTCTCGAAGCGCTTGGAGACTCGGCCAAACCCTGCGAAACGACTACGTTCCACCGGAAGCTGTTCGAGCGGCGCCAAGGCCAACCGACTGTCGGCAATGACGTCCGGAACCGCTCCCATCGGAACGAGCGCCGCGGTTGCCGAGTTGAACAGCGGGACGTGTCGGTACGGTTTGGAAGTATCACCCAAGGTGATCTCAGCGGTTGCACCAGCAACGACGACGGTGCTCGCGTTGATGACGAGCGAAACGCCGGCGTCGATCGAGTGGCGATAGATGTCCTCGCGGAACACGTCGAGCGGCGTCTGCGCGCGACTCAAGATGTCGAAGCCGAAGTTGTAGGCGAACGTCGGCGTGACCATCTTGCTGTGCAGATCGGTGCTGAGCGCGAGGCCGACACTGCGCGCGATGTAGTCGGGCTCGATGGACACGGCGCCATTCAAACCAGCACGCACGGTCTTGATTTTGTAGTCACCGGACAACGTGCCGGCGTAACGAGTTTCATTCCAACGTCGCGATGCAGTCGCCACGATGTCGGGCGACGCCGTCGACACGACATCGACGACGAAGCTCGCACCAAGCGACCAACCCGCGGTTGGGTTTTCACCGGACAGAAACGCCGCGGGCGACACGACGGTGGTGTTGAAACTGTCCGAGTAGAACATCGTTTCAACGCCGGCCTTGAGGGTAAAACCTCGGCCCTGACCACCCGTATCGATGCAGCGCTGCATGTCGCTCGGCGTGCGTGCTGCCTGCATGCAATAGAACACCGCACTGTTGTTCGCGCCGCCTCCGCCCTGGTCCATGTTGACCGAGATCTGTTCGCCACGATCGAACGCCTCGGTGGACTTGAAAGTAGCGGGGAACTTGCCGCGTTTGCCCTTGGCTTCAATCGTCGCTTTGCCCGGATTGTGCGGGATCGGAAGCTTGATCTTGTCTTTCGCAACGAGCTGTCCGTCGATCTTGACCTCGACGTCGGTCCACGAACTCGGGATCTGCAACGTGATCGTAGGAATGTCGATCGTGAGCTTTTCGATCAGCTCTTTGGCTTCGCTCTCGACCGCCGAGTTGCCTTCTTCTTGAGCGTACTTCGACGCCAGCTCGGCATCGTTCTTCGCTTCGAGAAGCTGACCCAAACCGTCTTCACACTTGGCGAGCATGAGCTTGCCCGAGGCAAACTCCGAGTCGGCAATGAGCGCCCCGAGGCAGCCCATGTAGTCCTTGCTCGCATACGCAACTTGCGCCGTGCCAACGGAAGACAGTTGCGTCTTCGTCGCCGGAGGACGCGTGGTCGCACCAGCCGCTTGCTTGGCTTCGGTGAACGCCGCTTCGAGTTCCTTGGTGGCCCACTCTTTGTCGAGCGTGGTCTTCGGATCTTCCTTCAGCGCTTTCTCGAACGATGTCCGCGCATCGGCCATCTTCTTCTTGCCCGCGCCTTGAATGACGCCGATGGCCATGAGGATCTGCGCGCGAACGTTGGGCTCGCAGTTCTTGCCCGCACAGGTTTTCAGCGCGTTGTTGAGTCGCGTGAGGGCCTTGTCGTACTTGGCCTCGACAAACTCGTTGTACGCCTCGGTAACCGCCGTCTTACCTTCGTCGTCTTTAGGTCCGGCGAACGCGGGCGTGGAGCTGGTGAGTGCAGCAATGCCGATCGCGACCGCCAAAACACGCGCTGCTAGCGCATCAGTCAGTTGTTGGGTGCGCCGCATGAGATCCAATCCGCAATCTTGGTGAGTTCGTCGAGGCTCAGCGCTTTGTCGTCCACCGCATCCGCGCTGAGTTTGGGCATTTTCGGAGCACAATTACCGAACGTGTTCGTTCCCCACACAGGATCGAGCTCCAGGTTGCACATCAGCTTCGACGCCATCGGGTCGCACGGCACAATGTACGCGTTCTCCGAAAAGTTGAACTTGTGCGCAAGCAAGACTCCCAGCGTCTTCGGAGCATCACCGGCGGTCATCACGGGATCCTGGCCAGCAACCGGCGCATGACACGCAGCGTCCGAACACTTGGCCGTGAGCTCGAGGATCGGGAGCACGTCGGTCGCGAATTTGACCGCGCAATCCACGTTCACCGTGCACATGCCGCCGCCTCCGCCCCCGGACGACCCCGACGCCG
>CAZETM010001226.1:0-2645 GCA_964514885.1 uncultured Polyangium sp.
GTGACCTTTACGGGCGATGGGAGCAACGGGGAATTGGTGGGGAGTGAGCGGGCGGGCGGATGTGGCGCGAACGGGCGGTGTGGAAATGGGTTTGGCAGGGTGAATATGATTCTTCCTAAGCCCGAAGAGCCACACCCAACGCAATGCGCATCATCGCCTCGAACGACGTTTGCCGCTGATCCGTAGTCATGTGTTCACCGCGGCGGATGTGATCGCTCACCGTCAGGATACCGAGCGCCCGAGCACCGTATTCGGCTGCGACTCCATAAAGCCCCGCAACTTCCATTTCGAGCGCCAAGATGCCCATTTTCTCTACCGCATCGTTGAGATTTTCTTGCGGATGATAGAAAAAGTCCGTGGAGAACACATTGCCCACACGAACAGGGATTTGCCCTTCGCGCGCAACGGCTACGGCATTCGCGAGCAATTCGTAATCCGCGAGCGCGGCAAAATCGTGACCGAGCAGGCGCATGCGATTGACCTTCGAATCGGTCGACGCACCCATCGCGAGAATGATATCGCCCAGTTGGGTCGACGGTGCAAGTGCACCGCAACTACCGACTCGAATCAATACGCGCGCTCCATATTCACGCACGAGTTCGGTGGCATAAATGGAGCATGAAGGAATGCCCATTCCATGCCCCATGACCGATACTCGCTTCCCAGAGTATGTTCCGGTATAGCCATACATGTTCCGTATGGAGGTCACCTGCTGCGCATCGTCCAAGAATGTCTTGGCAATGTATTCGGCGCGGAGCGGATCGCCCGGCATGAGCACGACGTCCGCAAAGTCCCCGGGCTTGGCACTGATATGAGGTGTAGGCATTGGCATCGCGATGCTATGGCTCATTCTCATTCGGGGCAAGAGTCAAAGTATGAAACCAGCTTTCGGAGACGCCACGCACCATCACGCATCGACTGCACTTCCTCCAGGCAGCAACGCAGATATCGGTCGACGTGCGTCGCTCTGTGGGCGAGAATGTGCTGGCGCGAGATCAAACTAGCTCTTGAAATACACCTTTTGGTGAAATTCGTGTTAACCTGCATGCGTTCGCCAAGCAAAAAAGGAACGACGTCATGATGATGCGAGACAAGCGGAGCTTCGGAATACGTAGTGGAATCGTGGCGGCCATAGCCCTCGCCACGGGCTGTGGCGGCTACTCGACGGACGACAGCGCATCGGGCGTGGATACGCAGATGCAGATGGATCGCGCACGGCGCAAAATGCGACCTCTGACGGACGAGTCCGGATTCGAGAGCGCACCCAAACTGCAGCCACAAGAAGCACAAGGCGACACCCCGGTTAATGCGATCTCGGCTGAAAAATTGCTCCCGCTCGACAACTCGCAGACGTTCGAGGGGGTTGCGGACGATGCGTTCGGCGCAGCCGTGGCGATCTCGGGAAATACCGCAGCCATCGCCGCTCCCGACCGGGACGACGTCGGCGGAAACTCCGGGGCCGTGTATGTCTTTAGCAAAGACAGTGGTGTTTGGACCTTTGCACAGAAACTGCTCGCCAAAGACGGCACGGTTGCCGATAACTTCGGGTTTTCGTTGGCGCTCGAAGACAACCGCCTCTTGATTGGCGCGCGGCGAGCGGCCGGACAAAATGGCCTGGAAACCGGTGCGGCCTATGTTTACGACCGACTCGACGGAAAAACCTGGACACTAACGGCAAAAATCATCCCGACCCCTGGTGGATTCGAAGACTTCTTCGGCTACTCGGTCGCGCTCCGCGGAGACATGGCGCTCGTCGGAGCCCCTCAAACGGATGTTGGCGGCCTCCAAACCGGAGCGGCCTACGTCTATCTATTCAACGGAACCACTTGGGTGCTCGACAAGAAATTGACTCCGGTCGGAGGCGGGCAGAATGACTTCTACGGCGGCGCGGTAGCGATTATGCCTGAAACTGCGATTTTCGGTCCAACAGCACTCGTCGCTTCGTGGAATGACAACGAAGTTGACGGGGCAGACGACGGCGCCGTCCTCGCCTACGTCAATCCGGATCCGGCGACTGGTCAACCTTGGGGGCTTCAAGCGAAACTCGTTGCGAGTGACCAGACCCCGGGAGACACATTCGGATTTTCCATCGCAACGTACGGACAAACCGCATTCTTTGGCGCGCCTCTTCGAAGTCGTGAATGTGACTATACCGGAGCCGTATACGTGTTCGGCCGGCATAGCGGCGTATGGTGCGAAAAAACGATCATCGTGCCGGAAGACAAGAACGCAGGCCAATTGTTTGGCTACTCCGCTGCTGTATTTGGCGATACGGCCGTGATCGGTTCAGCCTATGACGACGACAACGGTGATTACTCGGGCTCCGCCTATGTGTACACCAACGTCGAAAACAAGTGGACGGAGAAATTCAAATTCGTCCCCACCGACGCAGCACCGGCTCAACTGGTCGGCTTTGCTACGGCAATGGATGGCGATCAAGTCGTCGTCGGAGCGCTCAACGACCAATTTAATGGCGTCAACTCCGGGTCGGCCTATCTCTTCTCGGTCCTCGCCGATCCCAACGACCCACCCGTGGCGCTGATGAGCGACGATAACGCTGCTAAATGCACCATGGGCAACGGTGCGTCCTCGAACCGCTCCGCGTTGTTCATCGGTATCGGGCTTGCTGCCTTCGGCATCCGTCG
>CAZETM010001227.1:0-2644 GCA_964514885.1 uncultured Polyangium sp.
TGCAAAGAACATCCAGCACAAGAATGGCAAAAGCCTACGAATCGCGTGCTTCATGTGCCGAGGAGAACATGGGCGAGAAAAGCGGGCAAGTTTGTGGGGCACACTTGCTTCTGTGTTGGCGTTCTCGATGGCGCCGGACAGGGTCTCGGTGGTGCTTGACGGGGTCTCGGTGATGCTCGACGGCGTCTCGGTGGCGGTGGTGGCGAGTGTGGAGCGATGGAAGTGGCTGTCTCGGCGGACGGTCGAAACCTCAGCGATGATGTGAAACGCCGATGGGGCGTGATGGTGGCGAAACGGAGTCGGGCGGGATCACGCCGCCACCAAGCGTCTTGACTTCCGACAGCTTTTCCCGATCCCCCGCTCCAAGATCGATGAACAGCACTTGATCCTCCTTCTGGTTCAGCACATCCACGATTCGTTTCTCCAGCAGCACCAATTCTTTCTCCGTCAAAAGCGCCTCGTACACCGAATCCTGCACCCGCTGCGCCACCGTCTTCACCACCCCATGCACTCGTCGCAGCCGCTCTGGATCCGCTATGTCTAACGAAACCAAATATCGCCTCACCATGTCCCCTCCATCTTTCAGCGCGTCGTCAACGCCACGTACCGCTCGGTTTCCCCCTCGATCACCCGCGCCAACACCCGCGCTTGCAGCTCGATCGCCCGCCGATTGCGCCCGTCCATCACGAGTGTGTACGGGACGAACGGGAGGCGACGGACGACTGTTTGCATCGGAAGTCTACCCATGTTGATGCAAACAGGGGAATTCACGCGTGCGCGTCGCTGGTTCGTATTTGTTCTGATCGGGATAGCGGGTTTTGCAGGACTGATGGCAATCCGTCCTGAGATACCGCCGTCGATGGACCGGCACCTGCTCGCGGCAGCCGCATTCGTGTGGTTGGCGGTTTTTTTGGGGTACGGAATGAAGCGGCGGGGCGGGTAGCGCTGCAACTCAGCTTTTCACCGACTGCACGTTTCCCCCCATTGCTCGTCTTCGAGCAAATTCGCGGATTCATCCTCTCCGTGAAGCGACGGTCGAAGGACGCATGATCATGGCCCGAGGTTCGTCCAAACGGAACGCCTCGAGACATGAAAACGCCTGCTTGACAACGCTTGGCCGCGGGGTAACAGTCCCGCCGGCCATGAACAAGTTCATCCCCGGCATTGGTCAGTCCGACTTTCGATTGTTTCGCGAAGCTGGCTACGGCTACATCGACAAGACGTTCCTGATCAGCGAGCTTCTCGCTGATCCCTCGCTCGTGTTGCTTTTTCCTCGCCCTCGTCGATTTGGCAAGACCATCAACATGTCGATGATTGGCCATTTCTTGGGCAAGTCGAGCGAAGACTTGTCGCATTTGTTCGATGGGTTGGCCGTCACGCGCGACGCGCAGGCGATGAAGCATTTTCAAAAGTATCCGACCCTTTTCCTGACCTTCAAGGACGTGAAAGAAGATACGTTCGACGCTGCGCTCGATGGAATCCGTGCTCGAATCGGGCGTCTGTTCGCGGTCCATCGCTACTTGCTCGACGACCAGACGATGGATCCGCTGACGCGGGGAGCATTTCAACGGTTTTTGGCCAATGAATCCACGACGCAAGACCTTCAAGACTCCTTGTTGGTGCTCTCCCAGGCGCTTTACGAGCACCACGGACAGCGCGTGGTGATTCTCATCGACGAATACGATACGCCCGTGCAAGCTGGTTACGCTCATGGGTTTTTCGACAAAATCGTCTTGTTCTTTCGCAACTTCTTTTCTGCGTGCTTGAAGGACAATCCGGCCCTCTTCAAAGGCGTGCTCACAGGCATTTTGCGCGTGTCGAAAGAGAATATGTTTTCGGGATTGAACCATATTCAGACGCATTCGATCATCGACAAGAAATACAGCACCGCGTTCGGATTCACTCAGGACGAAGTCGCAGCCATCATTGAGCCGGAGCATTTGCAGGAGGTGCGCGACTGGTTCAATGGCTACATCTTTGGCGGACACGTCATTTATAATCCATGGTCGATTCTGAGTTACGTGAGCGAAGGATTGCTCAAGCCGTATTGGGTCAACACTGGTTCGAGCGACCTCATCGAATACTTGGCGGCTCGACGGGGGCTGGGCCTTAGCGAAAGGTCCGAGGCGCTTTTGCGGGGCGAAGCGATCGACGTGCCGATTGATTCGAATATCGTGCTGCGGGACATCGACAAGAACGACGATGCCTTGTGGAATTTTTTGCTCTTTGCCGGATACCTCAAGCCAGTCCAGCTCGATTTGATCGTGGGCAGGTATTATGGCAAGTTGGCGATTCCAAACAAGGAAGTGAAAATAGTTTATGAAGACATGTTCCGCAATTGGCTTTACAACGCGGCTCCATCAAGTGCGTTTATCGACGACTTGGTGAAAGCGCTTTTTGCAGGCCATGCAGAGATCGTGCAGAAGTTGCTTGGCAAGATTCTGCTGACGGCCATGTCGTACCAGGATCCGGTGGGAAAAGAGCCTGAGAAGCTGTATCACGGGTTCATTTTGGGGATGATGGTGCATTTGGAGAGCGAATACGACGTGCGGTCGAATCGGGAATCGGGTTATGGGCGGGCCGATATGTTGATCCGACCGAAGACGCCGGGCAAGCCGGGCGTGGTGATGGAATTCAAGGTGCG
>CAZETM010001228.1:0-2638 GCA_964514885.1 uncultured Polyangium sp.
AGATGCGCGCGCGATTCCTCCAGACGCTCACTTCTTCCGCGTCAAGGATTGGGAGATTGGATTGATCGTCTCCGAAACCGTCAAAAACGCCATGGAGCATGTCGGATGCAATGGCGCGGAGTTCACTGAACTCGAATTGGCATGAGCTGTCGACCGCCAACCTTCGCATCCGTTCGCAATGTTCTTCCCGGACAACCTCGCTGGGTGCGGATCGAACGGTGACGCTCGCACCCTGCCCAAACACGCAACAAACTTCTTGCCTTTTCACCCCATTCGCTCGACACTCCCCGAGCGTAACGGGTGTTGCGCATGAAAGGTTGCTGATGGAACTTCCGAGTGTCGATGCGGGAAGCAGTGTTTACCTCAAATACACGGATCACTTCGAAGGTGCGGTCGACGGTTGGTCTGATGCGGAAATCATCACCGCGGATCAACGCAAAGCAATTGCTGATACTGGCGCGATTGTCGTCACGGCCTCGACCGGATTGCGTAATGCTGTCATTGCCCGAGAAAGCGCCGAACGCGACGCCACGAAATTACGCGCGCGATTCATCATTCGCGATATCGTGCTCGACAGGCGAATCATGGCGGCTAGCGATGCGGTATTGAATGGCCCGGCCAATCGCGACCGAAATCATCCAGTATTCCGAACGATTTTCCAAGACGGCACCGCGGGCGATATCACGGAATCGAAAGTGCGCGAAGAGCCCGAGATTGCGGCAAGAATGCGCGATCGTTTGGGCGAAGTTGCCGACTTCGATGGGAAAGCTCGCGTCGAAGCGGACCTGGACGACGCTCTGGCCAAGAGCTTTTCGGTGCGCGATGCGCTCGACAACGGCGAATCGACCGAGCGCAAAGCGGGCGACGCGGAATTGCAGGCACGTATTGCCGTCCGCACGGTGCTCGAGCAAGCTTACGGACAGCTCCGAGCCGCCTTTCCTGGCCAGCGTAAGCTCGTCGAATCGTTCTTCTACCGTGCCACACGGCGCGGCAAAGCAGCGAAAACCGACGAAACGTCCGGCTCCGAGGGCTGAGGCGCGCCCAAATAAGCCCGCGACCCGCGGATAACGCATTCCCGCGCCCCATAATGGCCCCACGAGCACGCGCCGCGCGATTTGCGCAAAGTAAAACCATCATCGACCTCGCTCGCGCGCTGACCCTGGCGCGTCAAAATGTGCGCCTAAACGCTCGATGGCGTGTTTGAGAACCTCAAAACCGTCGCGCAAAGCACCTTGTGTGCCATCTTGAAACGCCAAAATGTGCGCACGGATGGTCAAGCGCTGATCCTGACGTGTCGACGCTTGCGCACGAGAACTCGCAGGGGCATTGCGGGATGTGTGAATGCGTTTTACGAGAGCCCGGGGCTCGTTTCGCGAATTCTCGTTGCCCGTGGCAAAAGACAACGCGCTGGCCATTGGCTTGCGTCAACAACAGTTTGCCGTGGTCCATTTATTTCGACCCTGGGGTCGACGAAAGTCTGCGCTACACAAGCGCTACACGTCCTGCGAATCACGGCAGACCGTCACCGCTTGTTCTGCATCGGGAATCGCCGCGCCGATCGGCTCTCCACCGAGCACTTCGCACACGCTGGGAAGGTATTCGATGCCCGCGATCTCTTTGCTTCCAATCGCCTTTCCAGGTGGCAACACGTCGGTGCATTGCCCTTTGATCGACGAGATCGGATCTGCAAAAATCTGCTTCGTACACGCTGCATCCTCGAACACGCGAAACTGTCCTACACACAAGCTACCAGCAGGTGCACCACACGCGCACGGTGAGCAGTTGCGGTCATCAATGAAGCCAGGTTTGTCTGCGGATACCTCGTAAACCACGCAGCGATCACCGCTCCATTCAGCGGGGCACTCATGCTCGCCGCGCTTGTAGATGCACGTGCGAAAGCCGCTCGGGAGACCGAGAGGGCCGCCGAAAAGGAATTACACAAAGGGGGAACGGGGCGGCGGATTTGAACGCTCAAAGGATCATGCGGGCGTTCCAACGTGCGAGTATTGCGGTAAAAAACTTGATGCTACCAGTGGTAAACCTAACTCCTACGAGGCTGATCATCGAGTGCCATATGCAAAGGGAGGACCGACTACTCCTGAAAATCTTGCACCAACGTGCCGAACATGTAATCGCTCCAAGGGAGCAAAGGCGTTGGAGGAGTGGAAACCGTGAACGAGATACCAGCGTACGTGTGCCCGCACGTGTTTGAGAAGTTAAAGCCTGTTTTGTACGTCTGTCGTGCGGACGGCGACTGGCAGCTATTGTGCGGCGGCGATCATGACGCGGCGGAACTACCCCGTGTCGTCGGGTTGAATCACTTTTTGGATGAGGATCCCAGCCTGCTAGCGTTGTTGGACCTCCCGCCGGATTGGGAAGCGGAACGCAAGTCGGTCAAGTCGCCCTGGCGCCGTGTTAAAATAAAGTGACAATGAACGCGATTCCTGAATTTCTCTCGATCGGGCTCTTTCGAGCGTCGCTGGCAAACGTGCGAGCTGCTGCCGATAGCATCCTCGATTTCTCAACAGGCCGTTTTGTGGTGCGAGAGGCGCCTATGCGGCGCCCAGCGGCGACGATCGGAGCCATCTTCACCACCGGAGAATACAAGGAAGTGGCGGGGTTGCTTTCCAAATTCATG
>CAZETM010001229.1:0-2635 GCA_964514885.1 uncultured Polyangium sp.
TCGGGCTGGGTGGGGCGGCGGTGCTTCGGCATCACGACAAGATGTTTATGCTGCATCGTTCGGAAGTGCACGACGAGAAGCGAGCGAAATTTGGCGACAAGGTGCTGTGGAAAGGGTGCCATCTTGCGCGAACGGATGCGGGCGCTACAAATCTACTCGGCACGGTAGATCTTGCAATTCGGGCTCGGCTTCAGGAGGATTTTCACTTGGCACCATTCGAATCCGATGCGCGTCCTCGATTCCTGGTGTGGACGCGCGGCGCCCCGGAAGAGCGCCATATTGAGCGCCACATGGGAGTGCTCTTTGACATGGAAATCCCGACTGAGGATATCGCGCAATCGCTGGCTAGGAATGTGTTCAAGAGGGAGCGCAACCGTACGAAGCTGAAGCCCGAGTTCATCACTGCTGCTGAATTGGGCGCTCGTTTGGAACACAACGACTTCAAACTCGAGCCCTGGTCCCAAGCACTACTCGGACAGATGGAGACAGGGAGCTACAATGGGTGACAGAGATCAAGGCGTCCGACACTCGAACGTCGTTTACGTCCTCATCCAGCTGCCCACCGCCAACGGTCCCTCACTGCTGCTGCGTCGCCATGAAAAGTGGGGCGACTGGAGTCTCGTGGGGGGACATGTCGAGAAAGACGAGATTGATGACTGGTTGCGTGCTGCTGCGCGCGAGGCAACGGAAGAGCTCGAACCCCTCGTCAGCGGCCAGGACTTTGTCATCGAACCTGTCACGACAGGGGGGCGAATCACCTGGGGCCCTGAGCCCTCACGCTCCGCCCAGGGACAGCGAACGATCTACCATATCGAATACTACACGCTCAAGTTTCTTCACGATCCCGTCGAACTCCTCCGCCGGCTGCCCGCGGCCGAATTCCGCTTGGTCTCCGAGCGCGAATTGGAATCGACGGACGACGTTTTCGGCAAGCCCGTACGCCAGGCGCAAGAATTCCTCTATGGTCATCCTGATGCGGTACGTCCGGCTTGGGATATGGTACTGGATCTTCAAGCCCTCCCTCCAAATATGCAGCCATCACGTCGGGCTCTGAATGAGCACGGTTGAAACGGCTGCGAGTGCGCAGCGAATGGCGAACTGCTGAAGCCTGGGATTCAGAAACTCTCGGCACAGGAGGATCGCCACGATTCCGTACACGTCCTCGCGGGTGCAGCCGTGCTTGGCCATATCGGAGATGCTTGCTTTAATCGCCTTGTGGGCGAGATACACGACCTGTTGATTTACTGCAAAGCGGAGATCGTTGGACCACGTTGCCTCGAGTGTGTCCCATGGCGTGCTCAGGAGCAGTTCGCGCAGTAGCGCTGTTGTCGCGAGTTCGTCCCCAATGGCAACGAAGTGCGATGCGAATACGTGAATCCACAACATGCAAAGGTCGTAACAGGCCGGTGCGAACCCCACGCATTCGTAGTCAATCAACACCGCCGTATTCGCTGCACTGAATAGGATATTGCCAGGATGCGCATCACCATGCTGCGCAACCACCTTGTTCGTGCAGCGAAGGCGCACCTGGCGCCCGCGTGCGTATATCGCACTGAGGTCGATGGCCGTGCCTGCGACAGTGATGGGGCCGCATTGTTTGAGCAGCATTTCGTCAGCGTCGATACTGCAATTGACTGCAATCCCGATGGGCTTGATCTGTGCCGAAAAACGCTGCAACACCGCAATCGCCGAGTCCATCGCTGCGATGCATTCGTCATGGGCGCTGTGACGACCCAGGACGTCGCGAGGTGCGAGTCTGTCTTCCAGCGATGGCGCTTGCCCCAGGAGGGTGTTATTGGCCGGTACCAAGACCAACGCTCCGAGTGACCCATGGCAGAAGAACTCCATCAAAGACGCCGTGCCTTGGGCGAACAAACGAAACCGCCGCGCTTCGTCCCGTGCATTGTCAGAGGGCGATATCTTGACGACGAACGAAACCGCGGTATCAACTACCGAGACCAAACAGGCTAGACCGTCCTGCCCGCGTTTGGCTAACGTCCGTACGTGAAAGCGCGCGTCATGCTGGCGAAGCGCTGGAAAATGACGCTGTAGATGCCGAGAAGTCGCCGCGCGCAAGATCCGATCTTGTGCAAGGCTGGCCGAGGAATCATATGAAAAGTTCCGCTCGGCATAAACGAGATCTTTAGCGGCATCGACGAGGTCTCCGAGTTCGGCCCCCGTAATGGCGGACTTGTCTTCGACAGCCAATCGCCATCGTGGGGATTCAGCGAGATGGATGTCGATACACAGCTCACGAAGCTTGCGCTCCATCGACGTCCATGCGGGGCTCCGAACGAGCTTGATCCAACATAGGTTGGACAGTGCCAGGATTCTGCGCAATTCGTCGTGTTGCGACCGCAGCAGCGGACCATCGACTGCCCACCAACTCGCTCCCACCACGAGCCCCACCACGACTTCTCGGTCGAGCATCTCCGGAAGCGCCTGCAGGGAATTCTCACGCAGCCCGAGGATCTCGTTTTCCCGGAGGTGCTCGATTGAGGCGCGGTGCTCGTCCTCGTCGCCCATGAAGACAACGGTAACTGGCGACGAACTACGCTCGCGCGATAGCTCTCGCAGGACCAGGGCCTTGGGGCCATCAGCCAAGCTGTCCGGTGCAGGTGGCGGCCGTTCCCCC
>CAZETM010001230.1:0-2634 GCA_964514885.1 uncultured Polyangium sp.
GTGCAGAATGCGATCTCGCGTCGCGGCGTCGCGTACGTCAATCGCTGCAACGGTCGCAGCACCTCGCGCTTGCGAAAAAATCGCCGGATACCGATTGCATAAATCGCGCAATCCTCCGACGAGCAATTCGCCGACTTGGCGCGTATGATCGATCAATCCTTCGCGAGCCACGACGTCGAGAATGATTTCCGCCTGCGCCGCTCGCAGTGGATCACCCAAGAACGTATTGAACAGACGGTATGCCTCGCTCGGGAGAAAATCAGCGCGCAGGTGCAATCCACCGAGCTGGAACTTCTTCGACCACGTCACGATATCGGCCGGCTCGTCCAAAAACCATTGCTCGTGTGCCCAAAACGTTCCCGTCGCTCCCATCCCCGTTTGCACTTCGTCGACGATGAAAGCAGCTTCGTATTGCGTCAGTAGTTTTCTCAAGGCACGGAAGAATGCAGGGCTGGCGTGGCGATCGCCGCCTTCGCCCTGAATCGGCTCGACGATGAGGCCCGCGACGGTGCCGCCTGCATCACGTAGCACTTTTTCGATGATTTCGAGCACTCGAGCTTCTGTCTGACGATTCTCTTCCACGTGTGCATCGAGCGGAAAACGAGCCGCGGGAAATGGCACGACGGGCCAATCGAAGGCGGGAAAGTCCAGCTTGTGAATGGGTTTGCTGCGCGTAGCCGACAATGAGCCCAAAGTTCGGCCGTGAAATCCTCCTTCGAAGGAAATGATTTTCAGGTCGTTGATCCCCGGTTGACGATTGAGCATCACTGCTGCCAGCTCGTCAGGCGACCATGTTCGCCCGCCTCGCATTCGCCGCGCTTTCCAAGCAAATGCAGCTTTGAGCGCATTTTCGACGGCTTCGGCGCCCGTCGTTACGGTCATGACGCGATCGTGGCCTTTCGGGGCGCAGCGCATGAACGGTCCTTCAATGAGGTCCACCCATTCCGGCGGAGGCGCGACGCCCAATGCAGGACGCCAGCCCGCGAGCCAACCGAACCGTTCGCTCCTGAATGCTTCCACGAGCGCCGAATGATTGTAACCAATGGGCACACACGCAATATGCCCATAAACGTCGAGTAGCGTATTGCCATCCACGTCGACGGCGTAATTGCCCAGGCTTCGGCGGGCATCTTGATAATAATGAACCGTCCGTGCATCCTGAAATCGCTGATGTCGCGCGCGAAGCTCTTCGGTGCGCGGACCAGGCACGGGAGTGACCATGGCGGCACGTAATGGTTCACCAGGAAAAAGATCGTCTTTCATTTCTTCACCTAACCATTTCGATGGATACAGATGCGTCAGTCCTGAACGCGAGAGGGGCAACAGCGAATGGGTCGTCGATGCGACCGGGGTCGGGTCGATGAGTGTAATCGGTCCGCCGTGTAAATCCAACCGATACGAGATGTTGTCCTGCATCGAGTGAATCTGATCGGCTTCGACCGTGACGTGATGAATGGCGGAAAGATGGTCGAGCAATGCGCGGGCATGCGCGGGCTCGATGGTCGCCACCGATTCTCGGCCCAGTTGACGCACGACGATCATCATGGGCACGGGGCGGGCGGGCACTTTCAAAGTGGTCAAGTCGCGAAAATCAGGCTGCGCATAAGGCACGTGCCACGGGGGTACGACGCGAAAACCCGCTTTGCCGTAGGAGAACAAACGCACGAGGCTTTCTTGCCGATGCGGCTCGAACATGTCCATTTCAGCCAGCAAAGATACCGAAGTGGGCTCGATCCCCAGGCTTTTGGCATCGTTTCGCGCGTGCACGGCAGGAAGGGCGCGAATTAGCGCGGCAATTCCCGAACGTCGATAGGCTGGAAGCACCAGGCTATGCGACAAGAAGGCAATGACTCGGCCGGTTTTTCGATTGACGGTGCCAAAGTCGTCTCGAACCGCCGCGAGGTTATTTCCTTCCCATACGAGGCTCATGTGATAGAAGGCGCGAATGTCGCGGTCGACAGGCGTGAGCGAGCCTTGGCGAAACCAGTTCAAGAGGACTTCGTAACGCTCGATCTCCTCGACGGGGCCGAACTGCGCTTCGAGGGCTTGGAAGCCAAAGTCGAAGGCTTCGACGGTACGCACTTCTTCGAGCTGAAAGCGGGCGAGAGCCGCGTGTACTTTGTCGGAGCTTTCGCCCAGGGGAATGTCTCCCTCGACAAATGACCAAGGTTCGATTGTCGGCGTCACCATAACGCGCGGAGTGTATCAGAAGCTGAGCTACGGAGGCGAAATTTTTTGTGTCGGCGAAGATCATTCTTGCGCAAGGGTGACCACCGCCAACCGTGGACGACGACGGACCCTTTGCAAGATTGTATCGAACAAGCAACGCCGTTGTTGTCGAATTGTTACGAACAATTAACACTCGTGATGCCAGTTTGATAACTGCTTGCGTCAATGTCGTGCGCGCTCGACTTCCAAACGAACGAGCCAAATGAGGAGCTCGCATGAATTTCAGCAGAAGTTTGTCCGGAATGCGTCGAGGTTTCAGCACCGCCGGCGTGCTGGTGCTCGTCGCCGCGGGTTTTGCCGCGTGCGGCTCGGATGGCAGTGACGGCACCAATGGGAGGGATGGCCTCAACGGCAACGACGGCACGAATGGCATCTATGGCAACGTGGCTTCTGTAAGTTACAGAA
>CAZETM010001231.1:0-2633 GCA_964514885.1 uncultured Polyangium sp.
AACAGCGGAGAGTGCCACGTGGGCAACTCTCGCTGCCGTTTCCGAAGATGCGTCGGGTGTGACGGCGCGACGCATCTTGCGTGACGTGGCACTCGCGTTTGCCGGCGCCGATGCACACGTGTGTCCGCACGTCGAGAAAAGTCGTTATCGACGCGTGCAGCGCGTTATGTGCACGCGAGACTACAGACGACAGACGCTTGCACGGCGTTGAGAATCGCGTTGCGCCTTCTTCCTCCCTCGCCCGCTGTATGGTGCGGCCTTGATGATCCGTACAAACAGTACGACTCTCGACGCACAAAAAGTGCTTGCATCCCACCGTGAAAGCGGGATAAGAGGTCCGTGCCAGAGGCGTCATGTTGATCCAATTTCGTGTCGCAAACCATCGCTCACTACGGGATGAGCAAATCGTATCGCTGGTCGCTGCCGATACGCTTGGCGCGGATGACACGCGATGTATCCATGCACCGGGCATTGCGGAGACGTTACTTCCTGCATTGGCGCTTTATGGTGCGAATGCGTCGGGAAAGAGCAATGTCATCGGCGCTTTGTGGTTCATGCGTGATGCCGTTATCGATTCGCAGCGCCTTTGGGATCCCGCTGACGGTACACCACAGGATGCATTCGCCTTGGCCGACAAATCCAATGAAAGCTCGTTGTACGAAGTCGATTTTCTGCATTCCGGTATTCGATATCGTTATGGCTTCGCGTTAAATGCTACCACTATCGAAGAGGAATGGCTTTACGCATTTCCAGGCGGAACGAGCCAAACCTTATTTGAACGCAACGGTGACAAGTTCGATTTCGGCGCGGATCTCATTGGCGAAAATGACTCGATCGCTGCACTCACGAGACCGAACAGCCTTTTCTTGTCTGCGGCAGCTCAGAACAATCATAAGCAGTTGATGCCGCTGTATACCTGGTTTCGCGAGATCCGCTTTGATGTCGCCGCTAAATTGTCACGCTCTTCATTCTTCGGTAATCTCTTCGGCCCCGCGGGACAATTGTCGGCGTTTTTGGATGCAGAAGTTGATGCAGACGTTCAAAAGTATCGGCGGGAGGCCGTTTTACGTTTGTTGCGCTCGGCGGATATTGGAATTATGGATATCAAACTTATTGTCGAGGAGGACGTCGTCAATATTGGTCGCCGGCAGCAATCGCTCAAACGTCCGGCACTTTATTTCATGCATCGATCCGAGAATCCGAACCAGGAAGCTTGGTTGCCACTTTCTGCTCAATCTGCAGGCACCGTAAGGTTGCTCGAAATGGCAGTTCCGCTTCTTCGCGTCATTGAAGAAGGCGGCTTACTCTGCGTCGACGAACTCGAATCCAGTTTGCATCCGAAATTGGCAATCGAAATCTTGAGACTTTTTCACGATCCACGGCACAATCCGCGCGGCGCTCAATTGATATTTTCAACCCATGACACGAATCTTCTGGGTAATATCCTTGGTGATGCGCCATTGCGGCGTGAACAAGTATGGTTTACCGAGAAAGACTCCTTCGGGGCCACTCACCTTTATCCACTCACTGATTTTTATCCGAAAAATGAAGAAAACCTCGAGCGGGGTTATCTTCAAGGGCGATACGGTGCGATTCCGTTTCTTGGGGATCTCGTAGTACCAGCCAAAGGCGCGATGTAAAATGGTCTCTCGCGGGCGTAAAGAAGCGGCTTTGAGGAAGCACAAACCGAAGCGCGAGCCGAAACATCGCATTCTCATTGTCAGCGAAGGAAAAGCGACGGAACAAGATTACTTTCAATATTTCAAGGAACGGGTCCGTAATCCGCTCGTGCATGTCGAAATGGCGCGAGAAACGGGCGTACCCAAGACGGTTGTGGAAATCGCCATTCGCGAGCGGGAGGATGCTGCGCAAAGGGCGAAAGCAGAGAAGGACGAGAACCTCCTGTGGGACGAGGTTTGGGCCGTTTTCGATGTGGATGAACATCCGCTTGAAGAGGCAATTCAATTGGCCAATCGGGAAAAGGTTCCTATGGTCATTTCCAATCCGTGTTTCGAGTTATGGTTGCTTTTGCATTTCAAAGATCAGCGTGCGTCGATTCATCGCCATAGTGCCCAGTCCGATGTGCGGACATTTCTGCGGGATTACGACAAGGCACTCGACGACAAGAACCTGGCCTTGATTTATCAAGGTTATGCCGATGCTCTGAAGAGAGCGCAATCTCTCGACGCTGAGGCATTGCATCAAGAAGCAATGGGTCGAAACCCAACCACGGGCGTGTATCGTCTGACGGAATCGATTCGCGCGGGTGGATCGTATTGAGCGTACCGAACGCTGGATTCGTCCATATTGGTACCTTGCAGGAAAAAGTGGTTGGTACCTTGCTCCTGGCAGGTGCAATCGCTCAGCCGCCGTTGATCGAGGGATCGAACTCCCACCATGGCTGCGCGAACGGTTGCCGAACGACGTTCGTGCCGCAGTTGCTGCGGAAGCAAGGAGGGTGATAGTGGAGTGAGCGTGTCGTCTTTCGTGCTCGTGCGCGTGCACGCTCCGATTCTCGCCTACATTCTGGCCCGTGCCTGGCGGCCAACCGAAGCTTGATCCGGACCGTTATCGGACGATATTCGGACCGGCAGGTGAACATGCGCGCGATCCGAATTTCCGAAGACATCGTT
>CAZETM010001232.1:0-2632 GCA_964514885.1 uncultured Polyangium sp.
CTCGCCATCAATGCATTTCCATCCAGCAATACGCTACTCCCGCCGGTCGACGACATACACGCATTGGCATCCAGCAACAGATTGCTACCCGCGCACGACGTCGCGCGGGCATTGCTATCGAGCAATACCTCAGCCCCGCCGCTTGCTTTCGCGTGCACATTCGCGTCCAAGAACACCCGCGATCCCGCGACCGATTGCACCAGCGCATTCGCGTCGAGCACGATTGTGGCTCCAGGCCCCGCTGATAACACGATTTTTCCCGGCTCGATGACCAGCATGCTTCCACCGGATTGCAGCGTGATCGAGTTGGGCGCCTGTACGCGCATCGTGTCCGACGCGTCCACTTCGTATTTTCCGCGCACGGTCGTAGCTGAACCTCGAAAACCGTTGTCGTTTGCGGCGGCGCCGTCCACGATGGTCCTTTGGTTTCCGCGAATGTGCACGTGTTGATTGCCATCGATTGTGACGCCTTGATTGCCGCGAATATGCTCGGCGTCGTTCCGATCAATGGTTTGGCGGCGTTCACCGTGGACGACGGTGGACCGATTTTGCTCAACTATATCGTGGTAATCGCGTTCGGCATGTACGTAGATTTCTTCGGCACCTTGTGCATCGTCGAAACGAATCTCGTTATGGCCATCTCCGCCAAACGATTTCGTACGAAGGGTGCTCCGCGTCTTGTTCTGCGGTAGTGAATACGGTGGAACGTTTGCTGCATTGCAAAGACTGCCGGTCACCAGCGGTCGATCTGGGTTTCCGTCCAAAAACGAGACCAGCACTTCGTGCCCGACTCGCGGCAAAAACATTGCGCCCCAGCCTGCACCTGCGAAGGACTGCGCCACACGCAGCCAGCACGAACTGTGTTCGTCTTTCTTGCCTTGACGATCCCAATGAAACTGCACTTTTACGCGGCCATGCTCATCGGTATGCAATTCTTCTTTGCCCGGACCGACAACGACAGCGCTTGATTTCTCTAGTCGCTTGGTCTAGGCTCACGTACTGCATCACTGGACATATCAAACAGAACGAACGCTCTCGGCAAGATCGGGTTTCCCGAAATGCAAAAGGAGAAACGGTTCATGGACGAATTAGAGAATCTGCGCAAGTTAATCATCGAGGCATTTGCGGATGTCGAGCCACCGCCGTATTGGGCGATTGTCGCTGCTAAAGAAGGAAGCGAGCCGCAAGAAATCGAAGACGCGTTTCGCGACAAAACGGATTGGACCAAGTTGGACGCCGAGTGGCTCGACCTTGGTCCAGGTGGGTGCGCTTTGAGTTTCTTTTCGGACGAGGCGTTCCGCTATTATATCCAGGCGTACATGATTGCCGATGCCGAAGGGAAGTTCGTCCGTGTCAACCCAGCGTTCTACCTGTGCGATGGTCTATCCCCAAAATCGCGCAATGAAAAGGTGAATCCGCAGCGCTACGGCGATCGCACGTGGCATGACAGGGCATTGTTCCGATTTTCGGTGTTCACGCCGCGGCAATGTACTGCCATCCTAGCTTATCTGCGTTATAAAGCCGACCGCGACGAATTCAAGAAGCGATATATCGATGAGGCAATCGCGAGTTATTGGGGCGCACGGGCTGGGTAATCGGCGTCATCGGCAGCGAGCTTGATGCTTTCTTTTCGCTTCAATTCGGTCCTGGCAGTAGGCCATTCCCTCACCGAGGTCGCGTACTTGCTGCTTGTGTCCATCGTCCCCGTTTTCGAAACACTCGAAGTTGATCACCACTCGCGCGATGATGGCGTCCCTGAACCGTTGCTCTTTTTCCATCATCACCTCGATGCTATCCGGCGGCGAGCTGCATCCTCTCACGAGAGCTTTGGTCTTATCCACCTCGTCTTGCAGTTCACGATGTCGTTCCTTGGTGCAGCGACCTGGCGGCAGCAATTTGGGCTTCGACTGCGCCGGTGCCTCGACTGGAGCGAAAAACGTTACGGTCAAGGCGCCAATCAATGCAACAGCGGCGACCCGCTGCGCGATGAACTTTCGGACCATTGGATTCTCCTTGTGGATTGAAGTAACGGCAATGGGGGTCCCCATACTCATCGATCCCCCTCAATGACGAGAAGAATGTTCATTGGATCCCCACCAATTATGTATGAGTCGGACGAACGCGAGGATGGTGCGCACGGACTTTCTCGTCAAGAAACTATCTGCGACCTATGACATAAGCTGTCCGATCAGCGTTGAATTCGTGCGGACTGAATGATGAAGTGGTGCCACAGGCAACGATTGTGTGCGGAATTGTTCACGAGAAGACACGGGGGAGAGGCACGCCGTGTCTTCGACTCTGCGTGGTCGGCGCGGGAAGAAGTAGCAGAGACGCGCCTTGACGGGCACCCACTGGCCTCATCTTCACCTTGTCGACCCGCGCTTGCTTTACGCGACCCTTTTTCTTCATCCCCGACTGCCGCGGTCGTCGTCGACAACCTTTCGCGCACGCCGCGTCTTGCAGAGGTCGTCGCCAACAGCCCTTCGTGCACTGCTCTGCATGCCGAGATCGTTTCCAACCTATCCTTCGTGCACGCCGCGTCTTGCCGAGGTCGTCACGAACAGCCCTTCGTGCACCGCTCTGCATGCAGAGGTCGTTGCGGACCGAGTTCAGCACACGCCTCGTCGTGCGG
>CAZETM010001233.1:0-2632 GCA_964514885.1 uncultured Polyangium sp.
TGGGCTTCGCTCGAAGAACTAAAGCCAAAGCCATCTCCCAAGCAAATCGAAGACGCCGAAAACAAACGCGTCTTCGGGCAATGGATGCCCGGCATCGGGGCGACTGCCATTTACGGCGCTGTTTCGCCGTATCTTGCGACAGGTGTTGTCGTGTCGTCCTATTGGAAATTGAGTACGGTTTTTTCGGTAGGATTCGATTTCCGAGCCGCGATGTCCGAGCGCGGTATCGAAGGCTATCAGATTCTCGGAACGAATTTCACTCTCTTGCCTGCCTTGTGCGTGACGCGAGCCTTTTTCACCGGATGCTTGACCGGACATGGGGGCATTCTGTGGCATTCGTCGAATGCGCCGAAGCTGTCCATGGTGCGTCCGTCGTGGGGTGGCGGCGTGAACCTTGGTTTTACGTTTGCCCGGTACGCACCCATCGATTTCCGCGTCACGCCCTTCGGCGAGCTTTTGCGCAATGAGTATCCACTCCAACGTGGTTTGCTTGACCGCGTGCTGTGGACGGGTCCGCAATTCATGATCGGAGCGAACGTCACCGCCGTGTTGAATCGGTGAAAGGTTTAACCGCGGGGCTTGATCCGCCTTTGTCCGAGATGCTAGGTTGAGGATCACCATGCTTCGAATCGCTGCTTCGACAGTTGCCCTTTGTGCCCTTGTTTTTGCGGCGTTCGTTGCGCTCGAAGGATGCGGCTCCGACCCGTGGACCCTCCCCTGTGGGCCAGATTTTCCGTGCGACAACGGGTCACAGTGCAGAGACAACCAGTGTTGGCCGACGTGTGACGAGCAGAAGCCATGCCCTAAAAAAGACAACCAGGGAAACCCCGTCGATGCAGTTTGCTACGAGGGTTTTTGCTATCTACGCGAAGATCTTCCTCCCGACGCAGGCACCGATAGCGACGCAGGTACCGACGCGGGCGATGGCGGCAAAACCTCTGCGATTTGCGGCGAACCGTGCATGCCACTTCCTGACGGCTGGTCACCGATGCCAGCGTTCTGGATAGGCCCTACGGAAAAGCTCCCGTACGAGGCACCGGACGAGCTCGGCGGCCCGCTGGCTCGACCCGTGTTCAACGGCAAGGCGGATCTCGATGCGCCGCCGGCAGAGTGCGACGTGTGTTCGTGCGGTGAAAGCACGGGCAAATGCACAGCGCTTCCATCGTCGATCGACGTGCGCGCGTCCATGTGCGGCGAGGAAAGCTCGAGCCTATCGTTTGGTGGTCCAACGAATTGGGACGGCTCGTGCACGAACGTCAACGCCATCCCAGCAAACGCGAAATGCCCCGCAGGCAGCTCGACTTTGTGCGCGCAATCGGTCGCCGTTGCGCCGCTTGGAGCGCCCGTCGACGAGAGCTGTACGCCGTTCGTCGAGCCGTTTCCCGTGGCGAAATCGCGCGCGCACGGCCCTTCGTGGAAGACATCCGCAGTCGGTTACGACGTGCCCGGATGCAACGCGGGCGAGTCGTGTTTGCCCTCGGTCGAGGGTCTCCCGAGCGGCTTTCGCGCGTGCATCTACAAGCGTGGTGAACACGAGTGCCCCGCTGAATGGAGCGGTGATCGCGACGTGGTTTACGAGGTCTCCGCAGACAAACCTGGCTTCATTGATGACCGCAACTGCTCACCGTGCGCGTGTGGTGCACCTGCTGGTAGCTTGTGTGTAGGACAGTTTCGCGTGTTCGAGGATGCAGCGTGTACGAAGCAGATTTTTGCAGATCCGATCTCGTCGATCAAAGGGCAATGCACCGACGTGTTGCCTCCTGGAAAGGCGATCGGAAGCAAAGAGTTCGCGGGCATCGAATACCTTCCCAGCGTGTGCGAAGTGCTCGGCGGAGAGCCGATCGGCGCGGCGCTTCCGGATGCAGAACAAGCGGTGACGGTCTGCTGTTCTGGTCAGGATGCGTGACGGTTAGCGTTAAATGGTTCGTATCTGCCCACATTCTTGGGGCGTAGGTGAATCAACCCGCTCATTTTGCTGCATCATGCCGAATGGCTGCCACTGGCAGCCATTCGGCAGCACCTCGAACACGAGCTGGATCGACTTACGTCGGCGTGCCTGCTACCGGCTCGCCCGCGTCCGATTCCCCATTGGCTTCTTCATTGCCATCGTCGTCAGCGACGGGGAAGACCAGGTTTTGTCGAGCGCGATCGCCTGGGAATGCCGAACGGACCAGGCCAATGAGCTTATCGACCGCGAGGAAATGCTCATTGCGTAGCGTTACCTCGGCGCGGAAGGCATCGAGATAAGCATTACGCGCTAATTGATGGCCCGCGTTCGTTTGGGTCAGGGTCTGGAGCGAGGCGTCGAGCTTGGGTTTCCACTCGGCGCGAAAAGCCTCAATGCCGCTCAGCTTGCAGCGCGCGAGCCGGTCGATGAGCATTTCGGTGGGCTTGATCTGGCGCGTACCGGACGGGGCGACGATTGGGCTGAGGCCATCGGGAAACAGCTCGATCGTAATGGGGCCACGACGGCCGCCGTCAGCGATCTCGGCGGCGCGGTGGACCATGCGGATGGTCTGGTCCGTGCTGTGTTGAGCGAAACGGAAGTCGGCGCGTTTTTCGAGCAATGGCTTGCGGGTCGCGCGGCGGGCGGTGTACGCCGCGTCCAGCTCGTCGTTGAGCTCCTTGAACG
>CAZETM010001234.1:0-2631 GCA_964514885.1 uncultured Polyangium sp.
TGCGTTCGGCGGAGACTTCCCACGCTCCTGCGCCAGAACCCGTTGCAGTGCGATATCCGAGCGCGCGACCGAAGACGTTGACAAGGAAATCACCGTGCAAACTGACCTCTTTGGATGCGTCGAGTTTGCCCGCGCGTAACGCGAGGACCCAGCTTTGCAGGATGGCGTGGCGCTCGGCGAGGTCGCTTGGAAAAACGAATCCGGCGAGCCGTTCTTTGATGACGCGGGCGTGAAACAGCGGAACGCGGCTGCGCGAGAGGCTCATGGCGCGGCAGTTAAGAACAAAGCGGGGGGAATGGCAAGCCTTAACGACGGAACGCTCGACGTCGTGCGCGCAGGCCAAGCGCACCAAGTGCAATGCCAAGGATTACCATTGCGGTGGAGTTCCCATTTCCACTTGTGCGACATCCGCAAGCAGCCGCCTGGCCATGGAGCGCGACGTTTCGTGGCACGTTTCCCAAGCTCCTTCCGGACCTCTGACGAGCATGATAGCCTCGTCGAATGCTCAAACGCATACTCTGCTTCTTGCTTGCAGCTTTCATGGTCTTGCTTCCCGGTGGCCCCGCGTGGGCTGATGCGAAAAAGGCGCAAATAATTCCGATTTGCGTGGTGCTCGCGAAGGGACAGCACGCTTGGTCCATTGCAGAAGGCGGATCGCTGGTCACGGAAGACGAGGCCACATTCAACAAGCGCGCGGGCAAAGTCATTTACGTGCACGACGCGAAGGCGCCGCACGACAGCGTATTGAAGCTCCCGTCGAAGTTTCACCATTTGCGTTGCCCCGGCGATACTCGCAAGACGTTGCCAAAACCAGGCGGTTCTTCAGGGACGGGCTCGTCAGGGCAAACCGGAACGGGCTCGTCAGCGCAAAGTGGCTCCGGCTCGTCAGGGCAAAGTGGATCGGGCTCGAGTTCGTCGGCGCAGAATCAGCGCGATATCGACCGCATTTTCAATCCGGGCCGCACGCTGACTTGGATTGACCAACTCGCGCAGAACATGGTCATTGCCGGCGCTTTCGTGTCGGGTATGACCGGCGAAACGCTGCGTCATCCGCAAGGCGTGGCTGGTGGAATGCCGGGCGGGAAAAACATTGGTGGGCCCAACCTGCCCATTTTGCAGCTCGTCGTCGGCACCGCCATGGTTGCGCTGGCCGTGGTCACGACCGTCGGCATGTTCGAGCAAAAGCTGCTCGAGGCGACGAAGAAAAAGGTTCCGGCCATTTTCCCAGAGGGCTCGATTGACAAACAGGTAGCCGACGACCTGTTGAAGCTGTACGGCGACGAGCTGCCGAATGCGCTGCACCAACTGAAGACGGTTCTTCCCTACGACATTGCGCAGAAGTTCACGAAGGGGTATGGCCACGTCTTCGAAGGGCATCATCTGTTCGAGCGAGAGATGATGACCAAGCTGGGAGTCGGTGGGGCAGACAAGGCGCCGGTCGTGATTCTGCTGAAGGACCAGCACAAGAAGATGACGGCAGCGTTGGCAGCCGAAAAAGCAACGAAACCACAGCCCATCTCAATGGCAGATCTGTGGGCTGTTTACGAAAAGGTATATGGCGGAACGCCGCATTATCTGGATGCCATTCGTCACTACTTCAGAGATGTACTCTAACGGTGAGAAGAAAGCGCGCATGCGAACGGTTGTACATATCTCCTTCAACGGCAGGCTGATTCCCGGTGGCCCAACTGCTGTTCTCGAACAGGCCCGACTTCTGCCAAACGAGGCGACCATCAACGACATGGACTTTCTCAACCAGACGTTTGTCTCGGTGACACTCGATGAAACAGACCCACGCATGGGAGAACTGCTGCGGCTCGTCGAACCGTACCAGCACAAAGCGCTATCAGGTCGCCACGACCTCTACACCGAGGAGGAGCTCCAAGCCGCACCACTCCTCTACATGTGGATGACGATTGAGCACGACGTTCTCGGGGGACAGGTCTTCGGAGAAACCACCTACGATCTGTCGAACGCCTGCTCGAACTGCGGAACCGGAGCGAGACAAACCTCGCCGCTGTACATCGACGCCAAGGACATCAAGAAGATCAAGGGACGAGCGGTCGCGGCAACTACGTACCAGGATCTTTTTGTCAAGGAGAAAATGATTGTGCGGCTCCACGACGCGGGCATTACGGACTTCGCAACCCAGGACGTCTATTCACGCCGCAAAGATGGCGGTACGACAAAGCTACCGCGCACACAGATCATTCCGAATCATACGATGCCGCCGATGCATCCCTTGACGAATCTAGACCCGCAATACGTGTGCAAGGTATGCCAACGGGGGGGATTCTTCTCAATGAGTCGCGAGCCATTCCGAATTTATTATCGGAGGCAGGACTTGGCGAACATCGCTGATTTCAATCGAACGTGGGAATGGTTCGGGTCGGCCCATTTCAACTGGCCCATGAGCCAACTACGTTTTGCCCACCCGTATGCGCTCGTCACGCCCAAAGTCATGAACATCCTGCGCGAAAGTGTCGCGGATGATGCTTTTCATTGGGCGCCAATTTGGGTCGTGGAGGAATGACGGGGTCTTTGCCACCGCTACGTGGCGGTCACGGCTCAACCGTTTTCGACGCCTTGCGTGCTCGCGCTACAGCGTCCGCGCGTTGCCCTTCCAGCTCG
>CAZETM010001235.1:0-2627 GCA_964514885.1 uncultured Polyangium sp.
GGAGCTTGCCCCCCCCGCCATTAAAGACCAGCCTTTCGAGCGTCGCAAAGCTAACGCTACCAGCCACAAAGAAAACTACTTCTTCTTCGTGTCCGTAGGGGGGGCGTTGTTTAGGGCGGCAAGCATACGTTCCGCTTTCTTCGCTTTGCGTCGAACGAATGCCTCCATCTTTTTCTCGATGAGCGCTTCGATTTCGTCGGCAAATTTGGCGCCAAACAAGATCGGTATTTGCGGACGAATTCCGGTTTCACCTTCTAAACCTGGCCATGTGAAGCGCCGTCCGGATTCTCGAAATTTTTTGGCAATGCCGTCTTGCGCGCCATTGATTGCAGAAAGCTCATCAGCACCGATACCGTAGTCTGGTTCTCCTGCCGTAAGTCCTTCCACGCGAAAGGCGCATCGCCAAAGGCCATCCTCCCACGGCTCGGGAAAACCAATTTGGACTTCCACTTGAACGTCGGGGTTCGATGCGTCGTGAAGTATACGCGTCGCAAACCACTTTTGCTTCGTTTCCATATTTAATCCGCAAACCTTGCGTAGCAGAAACCTGTGCACGCGACAAAGCTTCCACCTGCCGCAACGATGCATGCCGCTTTCACGGTCGGCAACAAGAATACAGCGCAATAGCGAAACATCGCGGCCCCGCCTGCCTTACAAGCTGTCAAGCAATTTTGTAATTCTGCGGGGTTCGAAACGAGCGGATCCGCATTGTCCGTGGATTCCGAGACGAGATCGCACGTGCTTTTATCCACGTTATCGGCGCTTTCGTCCGTGGTCATTTCAAGCGGCGCACCTTCCGTGGACACTCCCGCTTCATCGTCGGTAGAGGCAAACGCTCCCGACGCGGCAGCAAACGAGCAGAACAGAACAATCGCCGCAACACGCAACAGAAATTTAGCCGTCGTTTCACGCATGGCTCACCTCAAATTTGACGCTATGTGCACCAATGAGCGGGGCCAAATTTTCTGCTCGGTTACGGCCGCAAGTTCGTTACTACAGTCCTCTGCTAGCCAATTACTAATGTAGTAACGGCGTGCGCCGCTCACCTGATACTTGCCCAGACGAGGAGAACGCGCCGCGCCAACCGCGTCGCGCCTAGCTATGTAATAGCTCGCCAAACTGCCCGCCTGTCTCCTTGTCTCGCGTCGCCCTGTCTCCCGAGACACACGCTCGCGAGACATGCGAGACAGCACAAACCGGCTCAGGTTAGCTACTACGGTTCAGCGCTCGCGCGGGTTACTACAGTAGTAACGGAGCGAAACCCTCGGTGAGGCATCTTCGGACCTCGTTTCGCGTCTTTTATTACGCCGCTACGTTTACCGATACCGTCGCAGAACGTCGGAAATTGAGCCTCGACACTGACGCAGAGCGTTTTTTTACGGTTTGGTTGATTAAAGAATTCGCCGAGCTTTCGGTGCTCGTTTGCGTGTCTTTTCCACGACTTTATGCAACGCAGGAGCGGCTTTCGAAAGAGGAGCATCACCGCGAGCGCTAGAAACCAGTTGTCGTGTCCCATGGACGCACCGTAGGCAGCTTGACCCGCAAGAGCAACGTAGCTCGCCCGATCTGTATGTTGATTTCGTACGCGCGTCCGTAGATCTGGCGTTCGCTGAGGGAAAGCGGACGACGACTCTCTCTCGGAGCACGCTCCAATGTAAGATCAATGATGAAGGCACCACATCGCTGCCATGCTCCCCGTGCAACCGCCCGTGATCGATTGCGACGACCCAGCTTTGATCGTTTTACTTTTAGGCAAGTGAACGCCGGTATGCTCAACCTGAGCAAAATCCAAAAGGCTAGTGACCATGGGTTCGACTTGCAATGGACTATTTTATGATTTTTCGTCTGCCATCCGGTCGATTTCCTCTTGATCGACGACGGCAAAAATTTATCCACCGGATCGGACAAGGAGGATCGACCCATGTCGTTCCATGAAGAGATGCGCCAACATGGCAAAGTTATTTTCGATGAAATCACACCCGGGCAAATCCAGTGGGAGGCCCGTGATTTCCTGCAATCGTTCGTGAAGCGGCTGCTCGAACATCTTGAGTGGCCATTGCAAGACGTTCGAGAAACGGTTTTCATTACGAAACACGGAGCGATGCTGACGTGCACGCTATCTCTGCATCTTGAGCATCTGGCCGATCGTCCACGCTCGACGATCGAACTGCCGATCATGCTGGCCGCTCAACCACGAAATACCGACTCGGGTTTTGACCTGCTTGTAAACGACTTGGGACCTTACATGGTCGTTCCACGCGACCATGAGAAGATGGAAGAGGGTTGGCGGATCATCTTCAACGACATTGAACGGAACATCCCATCGGGCGTCTTCGCGAAGGAATGGGAACGGCTCGAATCAAAAATCGAGGGCTACTAAATCTCAATCGCACCGTTACTAGTAGTAACGGTGCGACGCTCTCGATACGACGCGAGCAGCGTGCGGCCAACGAGAACGGTGTTTGACGTGCTCGTTGCCTTTGGGGCAACACTTTGTTTCGTGACGCTTCTCCGTACGCGCGTTGGTAGGTATGACGTCTGCTAATCGAAGCTTCTCGGACGTAGCGAGGAGCTTCAACGTCGCGCTTTAGCGCGAAGCAGTCCCTCTAGGTCTGGGTGTAGCCTGG
>CAZETM010001236.1:0-2618 GCA_964514885.1 uncultured Polyangium sp.
GCTCCTCGGCGTATGCAGTCGATCATTGGTCGTGAGGGCTCGTGCGCCAACTGTCACCAGCTTCCGCCGAAAGGTGTTGCCGGCACGGGCGCTGGTAAAGATTCACCTGGTGTGATCGTCGTCGACGACGGTGAAGAGAGTCCCAAACTATGCTCCGGAGTGCCGTGATGAGCTTGCTTCGTTCTTCCACTCGTGGGGTGAAGGCCGTCTTTGCCGGCTCGTTTGCCGCGCTGCTCATGGGCATGAGCGCATGGGCTTGCGTGGGCGAGGGCGGAATGGAATCGTTTGCCTGTCCAAACAAGGACGTCTTCGTGCAGCACGTCTCGCCGTATCTCGAACGGCGTTGCGGCACGCTCGATTGTCATGGCCAAGAGACGCGTCCGATGCGCATCTATGGACAGCTCGGCTTGCGACATCCGAGAGAGACCAACATCTCCGGTGGTGCCGTGACCTCGCCGCTCGAACTCGATGCGAACTTCGACGCCGTCTGTAACCTCGATCCGGAAGCGATGGCGGAGTCGGCGGAGACGCTTGGTGCTTCGGCCGATCAGCTCTTGCTTGTCAACAAGATGCGAGGCATCGAGCGGCACAAGGGTGGCGAGGCTGTCATTCCCCAAACCGCGGGGGATCGTTGCGTTCTGAACTGGCTCAAGTTCAAAGACGCGACGGTTGTGGAACCGGACTGCACTGCTGCGGTCGACCAGCTCAATTAACCCACATTTTTTCGTTTCCTGGGACTTCCCTTCGAAGCTCTTCGCGGGGAAGTTCCAACTGGCCTCGTGATCGTGCAACAATGCGCGAGCGGCTGGTTTCTCATCTGCTGCGCTGCGAAACATGCGACCTGACGAAATTCGCCCGGGCGGCCTGGTGGCCGGAAAATTCCGGATTCGGACCATTCTCGGTCGGGGACACGGGGTCCTCGTCGAGGCTTTCAACACCGAGTTCGACCAGCGTGTTGCGATTCGTTTGCTTCTTCCGGGGCAAACCGACGACAAGGAACTCGAACGCTTCAGGCGAGAAGCTCGCGCATTGGCGAAGCTCGAGTCGGAGCATGTCGCGCGCATCATCGATGTCGGCACGCAACCTGACGGCACGTTCTACCTCATCCGTCAGTTCCTCGAAGGCTCGGATCTCGCCGCGCATCTGAGGACTCGCGGCCGTTTGTCTCTCCAGGAAGCTTCGCTGCTCGTCTTGCAAGCGGCTGAGGCGGTTTCGGAGACGCACGGTCACGGCATCATCTTGCGTGAACTGCAGCCGCAGCATCTGTTTGTCACGACGCGCGCCGGTGGCTCGCCCTTCGTCAAGCTCATCGACTTCGGCACCTCGAAGCTCATGCGTGATGTTGCAGGCCCTGGTGGAGGCGAGATGACGGCGACCGCGGTCGTGGGTTTGTCCCCGTATGCCTCTCCGGAAGTGCTGCGCAAAGCGAAGAACATCGATGTGCGTGCCGATGTTTGGTCGCTCGGCGCGGTGCTTTATTTCGTGCTCACCGGTCGTCCTCCGTTCGATGGCGACATGGCCACGTTGTTGTTCAACATCGCCAAGGAGAATCCGACGCCGATTTCGCAACTGCGTCCGGATCTCCCGCGTGAGGTTGATCAGATCATCACGTGGGCGATGGCGAAGGAGGCCGAGGGTCGATTCGCCAACGTGCATGGGTTTGCCCACGCGCTACGTCCGTACGTCACGGCGGAGGGCCAAGTGCTCATCGATCGCATTGGAGCGATCACGCATGCGGCGGCGAACAAGAAGAAGACGGGTTCGGTGCCTCCGCCGCCGATGGCTGCGCCTGCAAAGCCTGCGGCCAAACCGAATGACGACGGTGATGAAGCGACGCGGATGATGAACGCGGCGTCGCTGAACCTCGGCGATCTCCCCGGGGATTTCGGTGGTGGTGGTGATGATGCTCCGATGGAGCGCACCATGTTTTTGGCGGACGGCTTTGTCCCCAGCTCGCCGGCTCCGCAGGGCAAACCGTCGCATCCCCCGCCACGTCCGGCAGCAGGAGGGGGGCCACGTCCGGCCGCGGGAGGGATGCCCGGCGCACCGCCTCCACCGAAACCCGGTGCAGCCGCGACTCCGCTTCCTGGTGCGGGATCTTCGGGTTTTCCTGGACCGAACCCTGGGTTTGGCGGGACAACCCCGATCATTCCTCCGTCGCCTGCGCTTCCCTCGTTGCCCTCGGAGATTGGAAAGCCGGCGTTGCCTGCGTGGGCTTCGCGAGATCCGGCCACGCCTGCTGGGTCTGCTCTTTCGTCGTCCGATAATCCTTTTGCGCCTCCCAAGACGGACAAACGCATCGTCATTGGTGCCATCGCAGCGGTCGCCATTTTGATCCCCACGCTCTTGGCGATCGTATTCGTCGGTGGTGGGGACAAACCCGAAGGCTCGACGACAGCGGACAGTGCGGGACCGATCGCCGTCAATACGCCGACTGCGAATGTGCAGCCCGGACAAACCGCACCAACCTCGACGGGTGAGCCTGTTGCAGCGGTACCCACGACCGATACCGCGGACAAACCTCCGGGTGCGGGTGGTGGAACGGCGCCTCCGTCTGGCGGAACGACAGGTTCTCAGTCGAAAACCTCGTCGACTGGCACGAGCAAGGGCACGTCGCC
>CAZETM010001237.1:0-2615 GCA_964514885.1 uncultured Polyangium sp.
GATTCAGCGTAGCAGGGGAGGTGGGACAAGGGCTGGCCAAGCCGTGCAGGAAAAACTTGCCTCTTTACCCTTGCAATAAACGAACTGGCGGTCCTATTCTTTAAGAACGAATAGTTGTGAATGAACGACTTATGAATCAAAGGATGGGAGAATTTCCGGCGGAGATAAACGAACCGGCCGTCGCATAATCAAAGTTCGGCGGTGAAGAAGTTGCCATGAGAGTGTTTCCGTTATTGCTGACACTGGCACTCACGATCGAGTGCGCAGCAGGAAGTCTTGTCGCGCGCTTCATCATGCGATCGATGTCAGATTCCCACCAGTCAGCGCCAATGTTTACGGATTGGTTCTTTTCCCATCCGTTCCTCTGGCTATTGATTCCTCTCCCGTGGCTCATCAGTGCACTCGTCTTGTGGTGGCGAACCCCAAGTGCGCAGATTCTTTTCGTCTACGCCGGAGTCACTGCATGCGCTGCTGCTCTTCTCGGGGGTGTCATGCTCATCGCGGCAATCTTGCCGCTCTTGAGGTTCAAAGCATGAGTCTTATCCAGAATTCGGAGCCGAACAATCGGGTCGTTCGGCGTAACATGCAAGCCACCCTCGCCATATTCATGTTGCTGGCGCTGGTAGGTTGTGGCGATGTCACGACACGATTTTCTACTCTGGCAGACGCGAAGTCGCAGGGTGCATTTGAGCGAGGCTGGCTACCACCGTTGTTGCCGGCGTCCGCGAGAGCTATCGTGGAACGCAATGATCTGGACTTGAACACAGGCACGGGTTCTTTCCACTACGAGCTGCCGGAGAGGTCAGCCTACATCGAGAGTCTCTCACGTGCTGGAGCGGTGTCTCGGTTCGAGGGGGACAGCGACATCCTGACTGTCGCTACCAACCGTTCGCTGTGGGAGATTCGGCTGCCACGGACCTCGGGGTTGGCAGAGTGGAGCATGCGACCGCTATGAAAACGCCGAACCAGATCGTCGACCGAACCGCCGCCACCATCGGGATTCGGGACATCATGACCGTCCCTGCATCAGCCACTTCCTTGAGCGCCTTCTTACAGCGGCGGTCGGTCACGATTGGTCGTTAGCCTGCATTTGCGCGCCTCATGAAAATCGCACTTCTAGTTTTCGCCGCGCTCATCATCGCAGCAGTCGTCGCCTACTTTCTGCTGTTCCCTCGCAATACATTCATCAGCTTTTCCCGACCGAGCGGCGGGAGGGTTACGTTTTCTCGCACCGGAGTTTCGCTTGAGGCTGCACCGGACCACTTTGCCACGAACGGTTTTGATCACATCGAGCCGTATGTGTCGCGCTTGCTCGTTCCCACGAATCGTTTCAGGTTTCTGCACATGTTCACTCCGGATGGCAGTCGAGGCTTTGGGTTCAGTGCGCGAGACGGCGTGGTAGAGGCTGGGCTGACAGTTGAGTGGCGACAAGAGGCGAAGAGAGAGGCCGATATTCGCGCATTCTTTAGCTCTCTTGGCATTGTGCCTTCCCGTGACTACCTTGCTGGCAATGGCGGAGTTCCTGACGCCACGCGGATTTTGGATTATCCGATTACCGGCAGCACGGCTGAGGTTACGGCGCTCACCAAGCGCATCCTACAGGAGTTGTGCGGCGTATCGCCGACATCCGCACTCGACATCAGTTGCGAAGAGAAATGACCATGCAGGCTAACGAGATCGTCGACCGAACCGCCGCCAGCCCCTGGGTTTTGACATGATCACACTCATCACATCAGTCTCCCCGTCGGCCGCCCTCTTACGGCGGCGGTCGGTCACGATTTGGCGTTAGGCCACTTCGCTCGCGCATGAAGAATCAAGAGATTACAGTGTTCGCATTGGCGCTCGCTTCATTTGCGTTCGGGCCTTTCACTTCGATTCCTGGCGTCATCATCGGGCGGCGATTGCACGGCCGAGGCGCACTCGGTCAGTTCGGGTATATCGTGTGTTGGTTTTTCTCAGCGCTCTTCGGACTGGCAGTGGCACTCGGATTTATTGTGGGACTGACGTTTCCGCTCTGGAGAGGGTTGGTGAGATGATGGCGACGCGCCCTTCGTCCACCCCTACGCGTCATCTCACCGCTCTCGTGAAATGAACACTCATCATCGCCAACGTGGTAGCGGCAGTCGCCTTGGTAGTTCTGGGCAGCATGGCGGTGGCGGCGCATCGCACTCACGCTTACAGCGTTTACCGAGAACTTCAGGAGCAGCGCGTGCTTGTCGAGCGTCCCGACTACGACGTGCAGCGGAGGTTGCGCACCATCGCAGCAGGCGGCACGTATTCATCCGCGATAGCATGGCTCGGAGCAGGGGTGTGCCTCGTCAACGCCGCAGCCATCGGATTATATGTCAGGAGAGCGCAGCCATGACTCCTAACACAGAGGGGTGTAGTGCTACGCCGCGAAGCGGTAGCGTGAAGAGGGAACAGAATAGACAGAGGGAGAGGCCGCCCCAGGACGGCCTTGAATGAGTCGGGAGGCCTCAATGGCAGAAGGGAAACCCTCGAAGCGGTGCAGCGCCCTCCTACGTCGTCGGCATCGGGTGAGCATCGTAGAAGGCGCGGAGAATGCGTTTGTAATCTCCGACCGGACTTCAAGGGCGGAGCACTTCTTGGACTTC
>CAZETM010001238.1:0-2613 GCA_964514885.1 uncultured Polyangium sp.
GCCCCGAGTATCTCGCAAGCTGAATTACCCCTTCGAATGGGCA
This sequence comes from uncultured Polyangium sp., assembly GCA_964514885.1. Taxonomy (GTDB): domain Bacteria; phylum Myxococcota_A; class Polyangia; order Polyangiales; family Polyangiaceae; genus Polyangium. Next base: position 44 of record CAZETM010001238.1, read on the forward strand.
TACTGTGGGGGCGTCGATCGCCGGACCAAACCAAACAGGATCCGGACCATTCCATTCTGACGCGTTTGGGCCTGAATGCAGTGCAACGCATTCGCCACCTTTATCAAGACATGCGGCTTCGGGGCGCAACGATGCACCATCGGGAGAGGCTTCCGATTCTGCATCCGCTCCTGCATCGATGCATTCAGGATCAGCAAGAGACTCGATTTTGGGATCGCATGTGAACTGATCAAAGGTCGGGGGCGCTGAACATGCGGAAATGCCTGCATGAAGGAAAACGACTGCGAGCAACAGAAACCCGAATTTGGGCTTAATCACGATCATGGCTAGAACTCCAATCCCCCGGTAACCTGGCCACTGAGCAGCACAGGCGGTTGATCGACAATAAGAACGTCCCCAACTGCTAACTGCATACCGCGCCCAATGTTCATGGCATCGACATTTCCGCGCATTATGAACGCCGACGCAAAGCGAAACTCGACACCGATCCGCCCTCCAAACCCCGGTTGAACGCGTTCAATGGTGCGTTCCTCGTAGCTGTTGCCCGAAGGGGTAACTCTGATTGTCCCCAGGTAACCTAATCCGCACCCGAAAAACCATTTCAAGTGCCCGCATGCAGAGACGATCCCTCCCGCGGTCATTGCGCTGATTTGTCGATCGGCTACTCCCGTCGTCAACCATGCGGCGCGTCCTTCAAGGCCGAACGATAAAAACTCTTTTGGTTTGACCGCGACGCCGACGACCCCGCCTACCGCGGGGTTCCATGAGGCCACGCCAAACACGGTGACGACTCCGCCATTTATTGAAAAACGAGGTCCGCTTTTCTTCTTTGCGGGCTGCGTGTCTTTCGGTTCGCCGTAGGACGGATCCTCCTTTGGATCGTAATTCGGATCGTCCGCTATGTTTGAAGCGCGGAGATACGGCGGAAAGGTCCTCGTTTCGTGTTGAATCGTTGCAATGGGCGCGGGAAGTTCAGGTAGCTTCGGGGCGAGCGGAACGAGCTTCAACAATATCGTGATTTCGTCGCCTGGTTTTGCCGTGAATGTCTCAACGGCATCCTTGTACCCGTCGAGCTGCGCACGTATCGTATGTTCGCCGGGCATCGTGAAGCGATGGAATGACGAGAAGCCACGTGGGTTACACGGTACCCCATCGCAAGTGACTGTCGCGCCCGCGTGCGCGACGTCGACGTTGACCCAAGTCGTCAATGCTTTCGCCTTGTCGTACGCCGCGGTGACATCGCGCCGCTCTTGCCCTGGAACGCCTTGTCCATGGACGATAGCCTTGTACAATGCATCCCCTGCACGGTCAAGCTGACCAAGTTTCATCAGGACGAGGCCAAGACGTCCCGAGATGACCGGATCTGGCTGAATGTCGAGAGCCGCCTTGTACGCCGTTACCGCATCTTCGTTTCGTCCCGCCAAACGGGCTTGATTGCCCATCTTCACGAACAGTCGGAGGCGCGCTTCTTCCTCAGCATCCGTGAGAGTTTGTGCTTCGTCCGCAGAAGAATCGGCGTGAGAGATAGCCGAAGCACTCAGACAAACTCCGACGCAAAACGCAGTGATCCGAATCATCGAGGGTCAGTTTACACGTCGTTCCCAGAAGCGTCAATAAAAAAGCGGCGTTTCATCGTTCACTTGGGCGATAGTCGGACGTGCTCGCCTCATGCTTGTGCGAAAGGCGCGGCACGTACTCGGGAGGGGGCGGAAGTTTGTCTACGACCTTCGCCGGTGTGGACTCATCGGGAACACTGCGCAAAGATGCAGGTTCAGGTTTGACGCCGGGTGCGTCATGAAGGACCGACGGTTCGTCATGCACTTTCGTTATTTCGTCCGAGCGATACATTGCGCCGTTTTGCACGGGGGCAAGAACTCGACCTTCGCCGGTCGTCGTTTCGTGCGTTGTCGTCGACGAAATCCGTAACAATGCGAGCAAAACGGCCAAGATTGTCGTGGCACCTTGCCACCTGTAATGCGATTTCTCGAACCGTTGAGAATGCGATTCGTTAAACGAAGCGGGTTCATCGCAACTCGTGAGGGATGGCGGCATAACCGAGAATGCTTCGCCGCTAATACATCGGGCCAAATGATCACGTGCGCGTTGGTAATCTTTTTGACTCATGGCCTCGGAAATGCACAATTCATGTCCGATCTCTCCATGAGACATATCGTCGACGGCGTACAAAACGAGCACTTGCGCTTGTCGCGACGAAATATTTTGCACGGCATTTTCAATGGCACAGCGAGCTTGATGTCGACGTGCGCATCGTTCAGGCGAAGGTTCTTGCGCCGCGTAATCATCGACGTTTGGGTGATATTCGGTGAAAAGAGCGAAGTACAGCTTCGCTTTTCGCAAGTATTCTCGAATCACGTTCCACGCAATACCGCGCGCCCATTGCTCGAATTCGCTTTTTTCAGGGCGAAATGTGCCAACCTTTGCGAGGATATGGGTCAACGCCTCCTGTTTGATGTCGTCGACGTCAACGCATGATATGCGGTAAGGTCTACACTTTGCAGTAACGTAATTCGCGATACCTTCGCGGAAGGTGGGCTCTTTGACTCGAAGGG
>CAZETM010001239.1:0-2606 GCA_964514885.1 uncultured Polyangium sp.
CTGATCGGCGAGTTCGGTTGAGGCCGGAGTGCTGGTGCAGCCGGCAACAACCAACTTCTCCGCGCCCGAAAACTGGGACGGATCGTGTACCAGCGTGAACGCGGTTGCCGCTGGTCTCGAGTGCGCGCCAGGCAGCGGAATTCCGTGCGCGCAGTCGGTCTACGCATCGACACTTCTCGATCCGGAACAAGGTTGCAATCCCGTCCCGCTACCCGTCGCAAACGCAACGAACGATTTTCCTTCGTGGCGCAAGACGGTCCTCTCGTGCAGCACGACGCCACGTCCCGAGTCATGCACAGAAGCGGCTGCAACGACCTGTCTTCCTCCACTTCCGATCGACGAACCTGGATGGCGCTACTGCGTTCGTCATGACGACCCTGGCGTGTTTGCGTGTCCATCGTCGAGCGACTCGGCCTTCAGCGAACAGATCGTCGCGTACGACAAGTATGTGGACAACCGCAAGTGTACCGAGTGCGGATGCAAAGCTTCGGGAGGCGAGTGTTCGGGCATCTTGCGCGTGTACAAAGACGATGCTTGCAGCTCAAACGAACTCAGTGCCGCCGACTGGTTCACGTCCGACCTGACGATGTGCTCCAACATCAACGCGGGTGAAGCTGTCAAGAGTAAAGAACTCACCGATCTTGTTTATGTGCCCGGCAAGTGCCAACCGACGGGAGGCGTAGCCGTAGGCACGGCGTATCCCGATGAAACGACGGCGGCGACTTGGTGCTGCATGCCCGCGCCGAATGTTGCGGATGCCGGGTGATGCAGCGAGCGAATGAATGCTCGATCTGGGACCGAGATGTACGTCTCGCCGAACGTTGTAGTTCAATGTCGCGAGGTTTAGTCTGACCGGTTGAACGTCATCAACGAGGAGTCAGACGATGGACAAACTTTTGAAAAGCTTGCGCCGCACGGCCCGTTCGGGCGTTGTGGCAATGCTCCTTCTTGGTATTGCGAGCCCGGCGTGCACGAGTTCGCATGTGCTTGGCCCGGCAGCCGCAGCGAACACGCCGGTGCATGCAGAGACTTCTTCAGTCCGCCAGCAAAACGAGTTGGCTCCGGTATCGCCGCTGGTTTCTCTCGACGAATCGCACAAGAGTTTGGTGGTGGAACCAGATGCGGAACCGACCGAGGCATGTTCGGATGCGCTTTACATCGAAGAGCCAATGGCTTCGGGGTATGTGCCGGTGCAGCAGACGGATGCCCTATGGCTGATATGCAACGAAGCAAATAAGACGTGCGTCGATAGCTGCATCAAAGCGCTACCAGCGAAAAAGAGGAAAGACAAAGCAGAACAGAGGACGTGCGAACAAAAATGTCACAAAGAGTACATGGTTTGCCTGGCCAGAGCCGGCTTGGTCAAAAAGGTGTTTAATGCATTCGATACGGCCTGGTCATGGATCAAGGAGCATAAGACCGCAATCGTAGGCTCGATCGTCGTCATCGGTGGAGTCGCGTATATCGTGTCTACCGGCGGCTCGGGCGCATTGATCCTGATTCCCCTGGGCGCCTGAAATCGGAGATGAAAACCATGAAAGAATATCCGGCAGTCCCCCCGATACCTGCCGGTTGGCAACAGCCACTGTACTTCGACACCACGCCGATCTTCGACATTCTGAATAGAGAGTCCAAGGGTTGCACCTTAACGGAAATCGCCGCACTCGAGCTCTGCGTTGAAGCCTTCTTTTTCTTGACGGCATTTCAGCCGCCTCCGGGGAGCGACTACGTGGAGGAACGAGCGACGACCCCCATCCAGATAAAGACATTCTTCTGGCTGAACCGCACCAAACCATTGCTCGATTATCTCGACGAATACTTGACCGAAGTGCGGCGCGACGGTACGCCCGAGCAAATAAGGTTCTTGGGTGAACGGCTCGATGAACCAAAACACGAAGACGATATACCGAAACTTCTTGTCAATGACGATGATGACTCCGACGACGTTCCCAAAGTCGAGACCTTCCCCGAACCATCCGAAGCGATAACCGTCATCGAGCGAATCGCGCAAAGCCACGCGTCGACGTCGGTCCAATACGTCGCCATGCAAATCACGATTCGTGCCTTGCGGTATTTGATCGAAAGCGGTGAAGCTCCCGAGTTCATGCGCTACGTCGATCAAATGTCGAAATGGGTACCTGCGCCAGACGAGCCGTGACAAATGCCGTGGCACTTCGCGCGCCCATGTGCCGAATCATCCCACCTATTTTCACTCGACGACATTTTGTTACGCCGTTTGGTCGTTCTGCCTGACTATACGGCGTGAGAAGTTCGCAACCGGTCCCCGCCACGCCCCCCGACGAATCCGGATGGTCCTTCGCGGCCCTCCTGAGCGTCTTTGCGACGTCGCTCCCGATTTGGATGCGCAAGTTCGGGGTTCGTCCCGAGGACGTCGAGGATGCGACGCAGGAGGTCCTCGTCGAGGCGTGGCAGGGCTTGGCGGAGATTCCCGCAGCCCCGCACAAAGCTCGCGAGCAGATGTTGCGCATCGCCGCTAAGGTCGCGCAACGGTTGCGTCGGCGTGCGGCCCGCCTTGTTTGCGTCGACGAATTGGAATCGGCGGATCTGCGCGATTTCGACGCGTGGATCGCCACGCGTATGTTGTG
>CAZETM010001240.1:0-2590 GCA_964514885.1 uncultured Polyangium sp.
CCGAGCCAACGCGCCAATGCGCGCACCTCCGCGCGCTCAGCACCTCGCGGGGTCAGCGTGTCGTGGGTTGACAGCCGATTGCGTCTCGTGCAAAGATGCCATGAGACGCTTTCCGCTGGCTGCACTCATCGGCTTGGGCTTCTGCCTGCTGTTATGCAGCGTGGCGTCTTGCGGCGCCACGACCGCGACGACCGCCACACCTCCGACCGCGACTGCCACCGCAGAACCGCCTCCGAGCGGTGGGCGCTCATCGCCCTTTTCAGCTTCCACTTCACGTGCACTCTCCTGTACCTGACGCCTCCCAATCCGATCCGCCTCGCCCTCAACTCCCCGCTTGAGCGGTACATGAACCCGTATTTCTCGCGTTCATAGCGACTTTTCGCTGCCTCTGATTTCGAGCGCTTCGATCTCGGCTGGCGTGCGCATGTGAAAGCGCTGCTGCCTGAAATAGAGCAACTCGGTCAGCGCCGCATATCGCGTGAACCCGCCACCGCCGGGGAACCCTTGGCAGCGCTCGATTTCGAGAACGTTCTTCTGGGGATTCGCGTGGACAGGCCACGCCACGTCCCACTTTGAAGTCCGCTCCGCCTCCGCACGAACGGCGTGAGACCAACCGCTGAAGGCTTGGACGTCTTTGATGGGGTGGTCGGTGGGCAGCACAAAGAGCACCCGCATCAGCAGGTACATCCCCGACGCTCTGCGGAGGTCAGTCCGAGCAGGTTCGCAATATTCCACGCTATAGCTTTCGATCACTGCCCATTGCACACAGCTCGGAGCGCTCGCCATCTTGATTGCCGCCGCCTTGAGACCCTCATAGTCAAGCTTTACCGATGAGCGTTGAGAGCTCGACCAGTCGGGCAACTGATCCGCAAACTCATTTGCGAGAGCACGAAGCTCGCTCGGCGTAGGCATCCAGGTGGAAGTGCGCGAGTCACACTCTGCTTCAGTTTTTGGGACAAAAGCCGGTGGGATCGGGCGTGGGCAGCATTGTGGTAATATCATTCCCAGCAGTGCAATCCCAAGTAACTGTGAGGTTATGATCCGTGCCGGTCCCAACCCAAAACGGTGGCAGGCTCGTCGTTGACCGCCGATCGCGTGCCACAGTGTCTGGGCAACCAATCCTTCGAAAAACGAACCAATGCCCTCGGACGATGACGGAGGATCCGCCCCGGAACCTGTCGTTCCCACGTCGACCGGCGCAACGTAAATGCCGATATTCCCTGTGAAATCTGGATCGACAAGCGGTTCTTCTTCCCGCGGTTCAGGTGGTTCAGGACTGGGCAAAATCAACCGCAATCCCACCATTCCCAAACCGGCATCGTAATAAATCTCCGCTTCAGACTCCGCCTCGAATCCCGTCGGATCGGTAAACGCCAGCGGATTGTTCCAAACGTAGCTGTAGCTATTGAAGCTTTGCCCGTCCCATATATCCGCAATCACCGGATCCGTCGTCGTAAACCGCGCGATCTTCGGATCGTACAGCCGCCCCTTCATGTTCACGAGCCCGAATTCATCTTCGTCGTCGTGGCCGGTAAACCCTTTCGTCGTTTTGCCTGGTACAACCGCGCCAGGGTCACCCCATTTCGGATTGCGTCGCGCGCCGAATACGTCGTTGCTACGCTTTTCGATTACCTTGCCCACGTCATCCGTCACCGTTTCCACCGAGCCAAGGTGATCGGTCAGCAAATACTTCGTACCCGGCTCATTGCCTTCACGCGTCACGATGGCAATCACCCGTTCCGGCGAGTACACCGAATACCGAAATTCTTTCAGCCCTGCACTCGTCACTTGCTCGAACAGGTCGCCGACGTAAATCGTTTCGCTCGTCGGCGTCGTTTTGCGAATGCGTTGCTCGTCGCCGTCGTACCCAAACGTCGTCGTGCTGCCGCCCTTCGTGATTGTTTTCGGCAAATCGAACGGCGTGTACGTGATCGAAACGAAACCCGGTCGCGTGATCTGATTGCCGACAGCGTCGTACGCATAGCTGACACCCGGCACATTCGTGACGGCATGCGGATGTTTCGGATCGGTATACGAATACGCGCCAACGTCCGATTTGTCGATCAAATTCCCGTTGGCCGCATATCCATACGACGTCGCGCATGCTGCATTCGCATTCTCCGCCGCCCCGAAATACGCGCACGTCACCCGGTCCAATTCATCGTAACGAAATCGCTCCATTTTGTTGACCGTTTGCAATGCATCCGTGCGCTGCTTCAAATTGAGTCGCTCGGTCCAATCGTACGACAATTGCTGAAGCGTCGAGCCGCCCAATGTCGTCGTGATGCTCTTCAGCGTTTGCTTATCGCTGTAGTACCCGCGCGCCGTCGTTGTCCCATTGCCGAACGCTTCTTTTGCGTACCGCCCAGCATTGTCGACGTCTTTCAATTCCCAGAACGCGTCGTTCGTCGCGGCATCGCGAACACCCACGATGTACCCATGCGCATCGACATCGCGCGCCACTTCAAATGGCTCCACGCCCAACGGCTGCGGGTACACCATCCGTTTTACGCGGCCCACATCATCGTAAAACATGCGCGCCGCAAACGATGCATCGCCCACCTGCAACGTCATGCCTTCCGGTTGACCT
>CAZETM010001241.1:0-2590 GCA_964514885.1 uncultured Polyangium sp.
GCTTGTTCGGTAACATGAGGGGTAGCTTCCGGGGTAGCTTCCGGGGTAGCTTGTTCGGTCGCCTCTTTCGCCAAGATCTCCACGATGTGCGGCGCGATGCGAACATGCTCGGCCGAATCATCCACGTTCACCAGCAGCGCGTTGTGTAGCAACGAATCCACCATTTTGCGCGTATCGCGCATCGATGCCCCCGTCGCCAAACGCGCCTCCGCACGTGTCCCCGTGCCCACGAGGCGAAGCCAATCGATGATCCGTGCCTCGTCAGGCGTCACGCTCGCGCCGATGAGCTTTTTCCAGAATGCATCCTCCCGCTTCACCACCCGTTCCCAGCTCAATGTCAGCTCGTAGGTTTTGCGCCCCGGCTCATTCGTCACCACCGGCGGCGTCCGGTCGACGCCGCGCCAGGTACGCACGATCGTGGGCATGCCCGTTCCCGCTTGTTCGGCAAAACCAATCCGCCGCATCAACAAAGCCATGCGCGGATTGCGCAAATCACTCGCTCCCCCATCGAGCATTTGCGCCACCGTCACGTACGAATCGCCAGGATTGAAGAATATCGTGCGATTCGTGTACCACAAGATCCGGGCCGTTCGGTGCTGGTCCGAATAATCCTGATGAACCAACAAGTTCACGAGCGCCTCGCGCAACGCCGGGTACTCCGGTGCCTGCGCCTCGCGCTGAAACGTCGCTGGTTCGAGCCGAAATGGGTTGGGAATCAGATTCGTGAAACGTTCGATCAGTTGTCGCAAGGTCTCGACGACGTTCACCTCGGACAAGAACCGATCGTCATAACGGTGCGCGGGTATTTCCTCCGACCAGGCTTCGCGAATGAGCCGAAAATCGACAATGCCCCCCGGCTTGAGCCGAGCAATCAATTTCGGGCGGCCCACCAGCAACGCGGCGGCGTGGGTGAGGTGTCCTTCGCGAATGAGCCCCAGCTCTTCGAGGAATTCGTGGTCGGTTGGTTCTACCTCGGGCGGGTTCGCTTGCCTCCGCCGATGCGTCGTACGCACCCACCGCAGGCTCGCGGGATCCAGATCCGCGATGGTCAATGACGGAATGGTTTGCACATCGAAGGTTTCTGTCGAGGCGTCGCGCAGAAAGCGCCCCTCCTCCTCGGGCGTGCATTTATGATCGCGCGCCCCGACCCGAATGTATGCGTACCATGCGCCCGCTCGAACGCGAATGGGCTTGTCGAACCGAGGCGCGGGCGACACGTAAAACGCTAGCACGGAGCGTCCTTCGAACTCGAAATGGTGCGGACGAACATCAACGGGGCGCGAGAACTTTTCTGTGCTGCGACAACCACCGAGGAATTCGTTTTGAGTCTTATCCGGGTCTGCCACGCCAACGACTTCGAAGCCGTTTTTGGTTTCTTTCACGCCGAAGACGATCCATCCCCCCGAGGTGTTTGCGAATGCCGATACGGTCGTATAGGCCGATTGCGATACACCTCCGGCGGACTCTTTTACCTCGAAGTCATCCCATTCGATTCCACGGAGCCTATCGAGCAACCCTTCGCGATCCATCGTTGCCATGCGCTATTTCTCCACCACGATGCGTACGCGCGTGGCGTCTTTGCCCTTCGTCAAACCGGCCACGAATCCCTCGAATCGCTGCTTCAATTCCCCCACCGTGCACGGCACGCCTCCGTCGGTGAGCGCCGAGCGCAATTGGTCCTCGGTCAGGACTACCTTTTCGAGACCGCTCAGGACCTCCTGCAATGCCTTCACGAACGCTGGGGTTACCGTGTCCGGCAACCGCTTGCTTTTGAAAAACGCCTGCACCGCCTTACGACCTTGGCCCTGACCGAGCAAATCAATGTTCGCGGTCACGGTAGGATCCTGCAAATTCCCCAGCAGCACGGAGCGCATGCTGACGAGCGGTCAGGTCGAGCAATCGTGCGGACAACGCGAGATTGATATTGACTCTTGGCCAAGGACACTGGACCGCCACGTCGCGCAGCGCGGTGGTCGAGCGGGGAGGGCGAACGACGAGCACGAGCCGATGGTAGAGCTGTACCGCAATTTCAACCTGTTCCAAAATGTGGGAAGTGAGAGCGGCAACCATCCAGAGCGGCCTTAAACGCACTGCTAGACGATGATGTCGACCGTCGCTAGGTGCGCATGCGCGAGTAACACTGATCGCGGCGCGCAGTCAATAAAAATGCTGGCGTTGGTGGTTTTCCAACACGGGTCGTCATCCGGGGCCAAGTCGAACCGCAGCCCTCGACGGGCACCAACTGCTCCCATCTTCACCTTGTCGACCCGCGCTTGCTTTACGCGACCCTTTTTCTTCATCCCCGACTGCCGCGGTCGTCGTCGACAACCTTTCGCGCACGCCGCGTCTTGCAGAGGTCGTCGCCAACAGCCCTTCGTGCACTGCTCTGCATGCCGAGATCGTTTCCAACCTATCCTTCGTGCACGCCGCGTCTTGCCGAGGTCGTCACGAACAGCCCTTCGTGCACCGCTCTGCATGCCGAGATCGTTACTGACCGCGTTCGGCACACGCCTCGTCGTGCGGGGATCACTTTTCGGGGGGTTGTCCCGGCACCTGTTGAACTTTGAAGTGGCGGTTCGTCCTGGCCGAT
>CAZETM010001242.1:0-2590 GCA_964514885.1 uncultured Polyangium sp.
CCTATCGCAGATATGCCTGGATGTTCCGGCCCTCGGCGCCGCTGTTCGAGGTGCCGCCTTCTCCTTGGAAATAAGGAATTGCTTGCGCGTGAGTGGGTCTCGAAAAATATTTTAAAATCGGCTATGACTTGATGTTCGTACGGAGGGTGCGTTCATAGAGGGCAACGCGAATGTGGGGGGCGGCAATGGCGGCGAAGACTGGGTGACCTTCGAATCGCAAATCCTCATAAAGAATGCTAACACGTTCCTGGAAGGCGTTTGCCACGGCGCAGCGCTGCGAATAAACGCTGGTACATTCGGTGACACAGCGCTCGAAGCCAGCGGCCGACGCAGCTTCAATGCTGGCGCGGAAGAGATTGCGGCCGATGCCGCGACGAGGAAATCGGCCGCCAGGATCGACGGCGATCATCCACAGATCGACGGCTTGACCGCAACGGAGGTCGGGAATTTGCGCCTCATACAATCGAGCGACAGTTCCAAGCGCATGAAAAATGGGTCGGAAACGGGGGAATTCGTCGAGGATATCGGGAGGCAAAAGGGCCTTGAATTCGCGGTTGAGAAAGACGCCGGCCATTTGACTGGGTGCCTCCTCGGGAACAGCGATGACGGAAAGGCCCTGGGTCGTAAATTCGGGAATAAAGCGAGAAACAAACGCGTACAGCTCGTCCGCATCGAGGCCAATGGCCTGGCTCATCGGCTCGTGAACAAACCCGGCAGCCACGATGCGGGCCATGGCTTGACCGTCTTCTTTGCGTGCAGTTCGATAAACAAAGCCCTGGTCACCAAACAAATGGTCAGGGGAATTTGTAGAAATCATGCTCGTGTTCTACAATCACCTGCAGCGTGGTGTCAAGAAAAATGTCCCGTCAAACCGTCCAAAGGTTGCCTTATACAACTTTAATCGACATTCCCATAAAATGCTGAGGGACGTGGAAGATGTCCCGAAGAATTCTTGCCCGGATACAAGCCCATCTTCTTCGACCCGATGGGCACCACCGCGCTGCTCCTGCCGCTCCACGAGGCGCGCCTCATCAACGGCACGCTCTCGGCCAACAAGAATTGCATTGGCAAGTTCAACGCCGAGGGCCTCTCGCCCGACAACTCCTGTATCGGCGACACCGACACGCCGACCTTCATCACCGGCGCCGAGATCGAGGGCTACATCACTCTCGCGGAGGCCGACGAAGTAGCGATCGACAGCCTCGAGCAGTCGCTCTGCGTGCTCCTTTCGGGCGATCCGGCGACGTACGGCGACGGCGGCTCGCCGCAGAAGTGCAAACGCACCTTCGACGGAATGGCCGTCGTAATCGACTTCAAGGGCGACTGGTGCACGAGTACCAACATGCCCGGCGACGCGAGCTGCGCCGACGCGGTCGCGCTGAGCGCGAACTTCGCGGCGAGTTCGGTGCTGATCAACAACTGATCGAGCCGGGAGAGTCATTGCCGACTTCCGAATGGGATTGGGGACTTCACGGAGTGCAAGCCGACGCCGGGAGAATCAAACACGGGCTCTGCGACAAAAATTCCCGGCGGCGGAATTTTTGGGTATCCGAGGTGCGCCGGATGTGACAAAGTGGGCGCCATCGTCACACGTCACACGACGATGAAAGGTGCTCGCATGGAATGTTTCTTGGGGATGATCACCCTGTTTCCGTACAACTTCACGCCCCGAAACTGGGTTCGCTGCGACGGCCGGGTCCTGCCGATAGAGTCGAACCAAGCCCTCTTTGCTTTGCTGGGGACCCAGTTCGGAGGTGACGGCATGACCAACTTCGCGGTGCCCAAGCTCGAGGGCCCGGCTTCGGACATCAATTACTACATCGCCACACAAGGCATCTTTCCTCAGCGGGACTGACGACACAGGCGAACATCCGCCTTGAGGTCGCGTGGTCATTGAATTCAAAGCGCGGTACGACGACGAAAATGTGGACGCACTGCTGAAAGACGCGGCGAAACAGGTACGCGATCGCCAATATGCGACGGAACTGCTTGCAGCCGGGGCAACGCCGTGTACGAATACGTGATTGTTTCGACGGCAAAAAGACGTGGGTCAAGCTTGTGGGCGATGCGCTGGCGTTTGCGTCAGCATAGCGCTCGCTGAAGGGCGACCGTCGTTCAATTCTTTTTGCGTATTGACAAGGTTTGTCGCGGCAGTGCGTCCGAACATAACGCATTCGCGATGGTTGGCACAGCCATGAAAGGGTCGCCAAACAGGGCGGTCAAGCGTAGAGCTACCGATTCAAGGTTGTCAGGTAAACCTTGAGGGTGCAGAATCCGCCGTCGTCCTTGGAGGAGACGACTTGAAGCCCGGCCATGGTCTGCGTGTTTCCGTCCGCAGGCTTGTACTGAACCTCGTATTTGCCCGAATATTCCTTGGTGCTGCCCGAGCGAGACAACCACGCCGTCTGGACGGTGGGGTCGAGATAGCCGTGAGCAGACTCGCTGTCGCTGTAATCGAGCATCTGGTAGTAAAGGGCCAGGTTCTGGAACATATGGTCATGCTCCTCCAACGCGATGCCTGTCACCACCGAGCCATCGGGCACAGTGCCGATGATCTCCCAGTCGGACGGGGCGAGGGCCGGGGTATGGG
>CAZETM010001243.1:0-2589 GCA_964514885.1 uncultured Polyangium sp.
AGGTCGCAGTGGGATCACCCTGATTACGCCATCGTGCTTCCCGAGCGCGTGGATCGCGGAAGCTTCAACCCGCAGATCGACCCGGTCATCGTCGACCGCATTCTCGGTCGCTGACCTACACGGCTGATTTCCACCTTGCCACCGGGTAGGTCATGCCCAAGCCTCCAGAATCACCCCTCGCCTGCGCCCTCATCGATCCATTTTCGCGCGCTCGATGACGTGAGCTTGAAGTTCGGCGCGACCCTCGATCGACTCACGACCACCCCTGCACTATCGCGCACTGTCAAAAACGCGTGCGGGTCGTCCTCGTCGGGCACCACATCGAGGTCCACTTGGACTCGCGCCCCGTCCGCGGTCACTGTGTTCACGCTGCGATGAAGCTGCGCATGGAGCTGCTTCAGCGTCCTTGATCGCACCTCGTTCGCCGCCTTCACCAGCGTCGTAAAGGCGCTCGTATCAAGGGGTTTCGGGTTCTTTTTGTCGCGCCCCATCGTCCACGGACCCACCAGCGCAGGCTCGGATTCGCCATCGCGAGTCATCTCCACGGCCCACCCGTCATCATCTTCGTTCTTGATGACTCGTGCAGTCCATCCATCGCCTTTCCACAACTTCGGATCCTGCTCTTCCGGTCGGAGCGCTCGAGGCTGGCCTGCTTCATCGAGCTTGTCGTTCGTCGCGTCGAGTGTCTCGTCGTCGTGGTTCATGGGTACGCTAGTTTGACATCATCAACCCCCCACTTGTCCAGTGGTAAAACGTCCAGTGGCGTCATCGGGCATCACCTTCGCGCCGATTACGCAAACACCGCTTACGCACTTTGCAATGACTTGCCTTCGTACATTGCACAAGGGCACAAACGCAATGAGCGGGTATCATTGTCGCAGACGTACACGACTGATTTCCACCTTGCCACCGCACCCCGTATTGAGCGATCATCGCGGGCATGTATGACGTGAAGATCGTTGGGGGCACCATCGTCGACGGCACGGGACGCGAGCGGTTCGTCGGTGATGTCGGCATTCGTGATGGCAAAATCGTCGACGTCGGCACTTGTACCGAAAATGCACAACGCATTCTCGACGCCCGCGGCGCAGTCGTCGCCCCTGGATTTACCGATATTCATACGCATTACGACGGTCAAATCTCGTGGGATGCGCTGCTCGAGCCTTCCGTCACCCACGGCGTCACCACCTGCGTGATGGGAAACTGCGGCGTCGGATTCGCTCCGGTTCGTCCAAGTGACCATGACAAACTCATCGCACTCATGGAGGGTGTCGAAGACATCCCTGGCACCGCGCTCTCCGAAGGCATCACGTGGGGCTGGGAAAGTTTCTCCGAGTACATGGAGCTGCTTGCGAAAACCCCGCGCACCATCGATTTCATTTGCCAAGTCCCGCACGACGCTTTGCGCGTTTACATCATGGGCGAGCGTGCCATCGCGGAAGAAAGCGCCACCGACGACGATATCGCGGGCATGCGCGGCCTTTTGCGCGATGCGCTCGTGGCAGGCGCGGTCGGCTTTTCGACGGGCCGCAGCGATAACCACCGAAGTGCCACCGGTAAACCCACGCCGGCCTCCGAAGCGCGAGGCGAAGAGCTGGCGGGAATCGTGCACGCATTCGAAGGGCTTTCCCACGGCGTGCTACAAGCCGTAAGCGATTTCGACATGATGCAAGGCCCCGATCGCTTTGCTCACGAATTCGACTTGCTCGAACGAATGGCTGCGGCAGCGAAACGGCCCCTGAGCGTGTCGGTCATGCAACGCGACCATGCGGCGAGCCAATGGGAATTGATTTTCCAGCGGGCCGAGCGAGCCAATGCCGCCGGTCTCGATATTCGCTGTCAAGTGGCTCCACGCGCGATTGGAGTGATGCTCGGTCTCCAAGCGACCTTCAATCCATTCATGGGCTTTCCGACGTACAAGTCCATTTCCCGATTGCCGATTTCCGAACGAGCAGCGCAAATGCGTAACCCTGCCATTCGGTCGGCGATTCTATCAGAAAAGAGCGATAAAGTCGCGGGCGATGGCAGTCCCCTTCCGCCATTGGCCGATTTTTTCCTGGCCAACCTGGACCTCATTGCCATGCGCCTCTTCCGCTTGGGAGAGACGCCGAATTACGCTCCAAACGTGCAAACGAGCCTCGCGGGTGAGGCGATTCGCAGTGGCCAATCCATTCTCGAGGTGATGTACGACGCGCTGCTCGAAAATGAAGGCCAAGCGCTCTTGTATTTCCCGCTCTACAACTACACGGAAATGAATCTGGATGTCGTGCGTCGAATGCTCTCGCACCCGCTGGCATTGCTAGGTCTCGGCGACGCTGGCGCACATGTCGGCACCATTTGCGACGCTAGCTTTCCAACGTTTCTGCTCAGCTATTGGGGACGCGACCATAGCGACAGCGGAATTACCCTGGAGCGCGCTATCAAAATGCAGGCGCACGACACGGCACGACATCTCGGTCTTCGTGACCGAGGCGTAATCGCTCCAGGTCAAAAAGCCGACGTCAACATTATCGACTTGGACAAACTCCGCCTACTGCATCCGTTCATGAAGCGCGATCTTCCCGCCGGCGGTCAACGCCTCGTGCAACA
>CAZETM010001244.1:0-2589 GCA_964514885.1 uncultured Polyangium sp.
CCCCATGCCCTTTGCGCTCGCGTCGCACGACGACTTTCGGGCCAAAAACGGGCTCCGCGGGCGTCGCATTGGGCAATGCAGGCGCATCCGACAACGATTGCTCGGGTGCCGAGGATCGAAGCTCGGCTAGCTTTGCAAACGGGTTATGAGCCAGGAAGGTGGGGGCGGGTTTGTCCTTGAGGGCCATTGTTCAAAAACTCTCCGAGCGCTATGGAGTTTCTCCTTTAGCTCACCACGACGTCCTCTGTAAAGATAGGTCGAGACGCCACATGCTCACCGAGCCATTTGCAAAGCGTTTCGTACACGTCGGACCGCGATAGCAGATCGAGATGGTTTGCGCCCATGACCACGAACGAGTCCGTGAAGTGCAAGCAACGCGCCGGATCGTCGTGTTTGCCAAGGGCGCTCGCCACGGAAACGAGGTTATCGCTGGCGAACGCGGATTCATCAAGGGTCGCCCCCGTGGAAGAAACAGCCGTGTTTGTCCCGGCCACCGCATAACAGCGCACGCCTTTTGGCAGCGGCGTGCACACCCGCGGGTCAAAGCCAATGGCAAACCGATCGCGATCGTGCCAATCTTCATCGACGACGTTACCGAAACGTAAATCCGTCACGCCGGCGCTTCGAATTTGCGCCAACGTGCGGAGCGGAGCGCTGTATTTGGTGACGCCTAGGATTAGCTCGGCAATGTTGCCTCCCTTTTCGAGAGCCGCCCCGTGATGCGGGGTTCCCAAGGTCACGAGCGCCGTCAACTTCGCTCGCCACGCGAGCGCCGCCATTTCAGCATAACGAATCGCTGCACGCGCTACGAGCCCGCCCATCGAATGCGCAACGACGACAATTCGCTCGAAACCCACGCTTTCCGTCTCCAATAGCGTCGCCAGCTCCTTCCCATTCGTCGACACGTGACGGCCACTGTTGTAATGGGCGTAAGCCGGCGTAAAGCCGAGATCGCGGGCAAGGCATCGACCATGATCGTGACCATTTCGCGACCATTGAAGATCGTTCATCGATGAGCCGTGCACGAGCAAAAGCAGTGTCCCACCTCGGTGCAGGGATTCGAGCGGCGGACGAAGGGCCATTTGAATGGCGAGCGGATTCTTCGTCGCCTCGAGGTGATCACCGACGACACCATTTATTGCCGCCAGCACCGCTTCACGTTGTGGCCCCGGCTCGCTATCGCCAAGAAGCGGAGCAAGCGCCTTGACCGCATTATCCACGCCCACACCCACGAGACCCGTAACACCACGCAAAGCGCGATACACGAGATCCGTGACGACAGGCACCGCTCCGATCGCCGCGTGCATTTCCCCCACCACACCCATCACGCCCTGAGTCGCCTCGACAACCAGACCAGCAGCTCCGCGCAGGTCACTCGAATGGTCGCGACGCGCTCGACGCTGCTGCTCGCGCAAATGGAACAAATAGAAGCTCTCAACTTTGGCGCGAGCCCACGGGGTGCGGCGCAAGAACTTCAACGACGACGAGATGCTCGGCTCATTTTGAAAACAATGGATGGGGATTTGCACCGCAAGCTCGGGAAATCCATACGCGTCGACGAGCTCGGTGACGATCTGCTGAAGCGTCAATCCGTGAAGAGGGTCTGCTGCCATAAAGCGCCAAACATAGCCGGTTGTTGGTGATGTGCACGGTTTACCATCGTGTCATTCGGTTGGCAAAGCAAAAAACGTGAGAATGTCGCCCAGGTCCTGGTCGGATAACTTTTCCTTCGAGAATGGCGGCATCGTCCCTCCATACCCGACGAACGTACCATGACGAACCTTTTGCACGAATACGATCCGCCGCTGCAAAGGCGTGTATTTATCGAGCGGATGTTCGTCGAGCGTCTGATCGGGTAGAATGGGCGCTCGAGTGGTCAAACGGTTCGCCCCTGTTTTCGCCGCGCCATGACATGACGCACAGGCCCGACGGTACAATTCAGCTCCTCGTGCAGCGTCACCTGCAGGTGAGTCCACGAGCTCGTACACGGGCGTGAAAGGTACCGCATCCGCGGCATTGCCTTCCACGGGAAGCGATTCGAGCCACGCATACATGGCGCGCGACTCGACGTCTTCCGGCTTCCAGCTCACACCAGCGAGCATGAAGTAATACCGGCAGTCGTTGATGGCCGAAAGCAAGTCGAGCTGCTCGCCGCCCCAAAACGACGGACGCGAAACAGCTCCGGCAAGCGGTGCACCCGGCAGAATTGCATCGCCTGCGTCCCCCGTTTCAGCTTCGTGGCACGTCGAGCACGCGTAGGGATTGAGCTTTTGCCCTGACGCCATCGGATCGCGAAAGAGTGCGGCGCCATGATCAATCGCCGTCCCCTCGACAATTTTCACTTCCGGGTCGCTCGAACAACCAGCCACGAGCGCAAAGGTGAAGAGCGCCAAGGTCTGCCGATATTTCACCACAAGCAAAGAACCAGAAGAATGCATGCGCACGTGCTCCTACGCGTCGACAGCTAGGTGGCAAGTAGTTAGCATGTTCGTACGTCGCGGACGACATGAACAACGATTCGAAAAATTTCGTTGATGGAAAAGAAAAAGCCTGCAAGGAAAACCTTGCAGGCTTTTGAAAAGGACCCGG
>CAZETM010001245.1:0-2588 GCA_964514885.1 uncultured Polyangium sp.
CTGGTGCCAACGCCAATACATTCTCGTGGGCGATTGGGCGTGCCGCTTCAAAGACGAAATCGCGGAGCCCATCCCGAGCGGTTATCCTTCGGCATTCGTGAAGGTCAAGCCTGTCCCCGCGCCAGCCAAGCCGGCGCGTACTTTGCCTGCCTCGAGCGCGAGCAGCGCAACGAAGCCCACGGCCACGCAATGAAACGGTACGAGCCGACGCCGCCCGTGGTTGCAGAAACCGCAGTCTTCGCACCCACGCGAAGCGAACCTTCGCCGCACGTTCCCGACGAACAACGTCCCGTTGTCGAACGCGCAGTGTGCGTCATTCCGACAGATCAACCGCGATCGGCGTATGTGCAGGTATCGGACAAACCTCGACGCCCCAAGCCTTCACGCCATCGGCTCTACCCGCACGAGCCCATGGACGATCGAGGTTGCGCCGAGTGCTCGTGCGGCGCGCCCGTGGGCAGCGCGTGCCTTGGCAAGATGCGACTTTACGATGACGCCGCGTGCTCGCAGGAACTCTTCAGTATGCTGCTTGGTTCGATGGGCGTTGCATGCTCGAACGTCATCCCGGCGGGCAGTGCGCTACGCGCTAAGCGCGTGACCGACCTGGCCTACCTTCCGGGCACGTGTGGACCAACCGGCGGTGAGCACAAAGGACTCGCGACCGGCAACTCCGCCAACGCGGTCACGTTCTGCTGCATGAAACCGTCACCGTCCAAGACGCCGCAAACGGTGCCGAAGTAGCACCGAAAAAAATTCGTTACCCGTTTGGTCGCCCGCCGTTGATTAGTGCGACCCCCGCGATGTTCACCGGCGCCGAAGTGGCACCGGAAAAAAATTCGTTACCGATTTCGACGTCTGTCGTTGATTAGCGCGACGCCGCGAAGTTCACCGTTCGCGGAGGGTTTGCGTGCGCGCTCGTCCGTCCTTCACGCCCCGCGCGTTGCATGCGAATCCTCCGGGGACGGCAAACGTCGTGGCATGACCCCTTACCCGATCCCTGGGCCGGCTGCGGCAATTCGCTTGGGCATACGCAGACGTGGCCGGCTCAGGGGGCGGAATTTTGTCGAGGGAGCAATGGCTTGAGCACTGCACGGGCGCTTCGGCCCTCACTCAGTCAGAACCTCATCGGTGACGATACTCAAGGGACTACTCCGGGAAATCCATCTGATCGATCGCGCCTTCCTTCACATCGGGCGCACTGAACCGATTCGACCACTGCTCTGCGGTGGCTTTCGCCCCGATCACATAGATGTACGTTGCGTCAACGACACGAACCACCGCCTCCCCATGGCGCTTGAATGTCATTCACTACACGCTTGATTGCGTCCGCGACCACGCCGCCGGTCGCCCCCTCCTCCGGTACACGAACGCAGATCTGGACGTATGTAGGTTGATCCATCACGGTGAAAATTGCTCCGGTCCAGGCAACGAATGCGGCCCGGTTGCATGAAAGTGGCCGTTCTGATTCGGTCTATATTGGCCGACCTTCCACAAATGCAGCAAATAGCTGGATCATTTCAGAAAGATTCCCTGGGCCTCCGTGTGCCTTAAACATATTGTCCTTCACTTCTATGGCAACCCAGTCATTCTCCGTGCGTTCGATGAGCTTCCGCGGAACGATACTTCCGGCCTTGGCCGTATCTTCCAGATTCACATCCAAGTACCATCCGGGGTTATCTAGCGTGCCGATATGAATACCATGCTGGTGTTCCCAGTCGCCATCGCAGTGCGACTGATACCAGGTCATGAGCCACTCGATCGCTTCGCCAGTGGAGCCTTTCATCGGGGCACCTCGTCGGGTCTCGCTGCAACGTCGCTATGTTGGTTCGAGCAAGTTAACCACCACTTCGATTGCCACACCGTCACCAAACTCGATCAAATAGGCCACCTCCCCAATGCTTCCACCAAAAACACTTTGCGCATGCTCTTGGCTTTGAATTGGAACAATGCCGCATACCTCGGCCAGAGAGCCAGCACGGTCTGGAGCGTACGGATTTTTCCGCAAACGTACGGTTTGACCACATGCCAATTGATGGTTGTTCGTATTACTCATTTATGTCACTTTATCGGTAACCACGGTGTTCCGTCAGGGTTTGTAACTCCATCAACGTGTCCGTGTGGTTGTTGTGCACGCTTGTCGGGATGGCTTGCTGGTTTGTGACCCTGATCTATTCTGGTCCCCGTACGCACTCCATTTGCATCTCGAACTTGCACAAAACGACCATCAGGAGAACCTGTAATTTGCGCTCCAGGAGGTCCACGCAGCGCATTTCCCCGAGGATCAACAAATGTAACATTTGGTTGAGGAGCGGGGAGCTGTTTTGGTGGTGGTGGGCCCGGAGGTAACGCATGAGGTTTTGCATTCGGCGGCCCTCTCGTCGTCTTCGGCCCTTTTCTTAACCCTGGTGCCTTCTTTGCGATGACGATACTCAGAATCGCCACCCCGACGCCGACAGCTTGCTGACCGACCGTATACCAGTCACCGTTGTCCACGGCAAGCGAGATGTTTGCGGCTGGGATCAACGGATTGATGACGTTGAACGCGTCGATGACGTCGCCTTGTTGGTAGGCGGTCACCATTTGATCGA
>CAZETM010001246.1:0-2584 GCA_964514885.1 uncultured Polyangium sp.
GAACGCGAAGTCACTCGGCTGAGCAAGGGTCTCCGCAAGTTGTCGCACCTCACCAGATCTCGTATCGACAGACGAGACACCACGAGGCAGCGGTCTAAACCACTCGATCTCTTCGAGTGCCTTGAGCTCACTGGTGACGAATATCTCTTGCATCGAGCGGCCAACGAAGAGCGGCTTCTTCCCAATGTGATCCCGCAGACACACGACGTCTCCATGAAAAGGCCGCAACACCACGCCAGAGTAGAACCCATCCAACTCATCAATGACTCTGACACCACAACGTTCAATCAACGGCAGAACCACGTGTGCGTCGCATGCGGTAGGGGCTAGGTTGTGTGCAGCAGCGAGAGCGTGGGAGTTGTAGATCTCGCCATTGATCGCTCCGATCGAGTCGCCGTGGCGGTAGGGCTGACGACCAAGAGGCCCAACGCCATTAATCTCTAGCCGTGTAAACCCCATCGCGAATTGGCGATCCGACCATATCGAGAGATCGTCGGGACCACGATGCCGAAGTCTCTCAACGCACGCGGAGATGCGAGAGCTAGCCTTTGGCCCTGCAAGAAAGACGATTCCACACACTTGGCTAGGCTCCTCGTTCCTCTACGCCGCGATGAACCTTGCTCTCGGCATCCCGCAGCCCTGATCGCACTTGCATCAGAAGCACTCCAAGCAGGTTCTTGCCAGTGCCATTCCCACCGTCGCCCCAGTACGAGTCGAGCGTCGTGTGTTCGACGAGTGTGCGATCTGCCGTTTCAAGGAGCATCATGCCCAAGTTTGGGTGCTGCCGAAACTTCGCTCGGAGCCCGTCAAGCATGATCTGCTCCTTAACGCACTCCCAGTTTTCTCGCCGATATAACTTGCCAAGTTCTTCCGCGCGAATCTTCGCCTGTGTTGGCGTCTCGGCCAGGCGGATGGCTTCTTCATTGGGCGTGCCGATGAATTTCTGTGATTGATAGTAGTGCTCGACGCTGGGCCACACCAGATTATGAATACAGACTGCATGATCAGAGAAATTCGAAAGCCAGCCCCACGGCTGATCCGAGTGGTAAAACCGAATAGATTCAGACGTCTGTCCCCCGTCATTTCCCAGCGGCAGGTGGTGCCCGAGTTTCGCGTTCTTTGTCAACAGGTACTCGCGGTTCTCGGCTCGCGATATTGGATGGGTGCTGACCATCTCCACTCGAATGTTAGCGCTCTGTAGGAAATCTCGCTTGCGAGGGTTGTTGGTGATGAGCCGTACCTCATCGATACCAATCTCTTTGAGCAGTGCGACGACATCGCCGTAGCTACGGACATCTTGCTGCAAGCCAAGGGCGTCAAATGCCTCGACAGTGTCGAGATGCTCTCGCTGCATAATGCCGACTGCCCGAATCTTGGCCGACAGCCCGTGCCCCCGACCTTCTTGGTGCATGTGGCAGATGATACCCCTGCGCTCTGTTGCGATGAGTTTCATCGCTTCGCGCAGCTGATCCGCACAATCGCAGTCGCGTGACCCGAAGAGTTCCGACGCGATGCATGAGGAGTGGATGCGTAGCAGTGGCTGCTTGCCTTGCGCTCGGAGATCTCCGAAGCAGGCAACGCGCAATAAGTCGTTGCCGGAATCGTACATCCGAAAGTCCCCAAGCAAGGTCGGGAGCACGCACCAGTTGGCGAGAGTGTTGTCGACTACAGGATTCAAGTCGCGCCTCCGAAACCCAGATCTGCGTAAAGAGAACTGATGTCGAGTGGCGTCGCCGACGCGTAGTCATCTGCGATCGTCCGCAACGACCCGACTAGAACCCCTACGTCTTCCGCCTGAAATGAGAGCACGCCGACGCGGATCTGGCCGAATGTCTCGGATGTAAACCAAGTGTCGAGATCAGCAAGTAGGCCGATGAACTCGTTCCCGCGGGCGACCTTACGGAGCGACTCACGGAGGTCAACGATCCGATTCAGACTAGTTCGCAAGTCTTCAAGACGCTGGTCGCGATGACGGAGCGTCATCGTGACGACCTCCTGTGTTTCGGCTGTCGAAAAATCGAGTGCGTGGTCCGGCCTTTCACGCAAGAAATCTACCAGTGCGGCGTACAAGGCAGCCCCCATGATTTCAGCCTGGACCTTCTCGATGTCGAGTGCGGCAGCATTGCTGGCAAGCCCAACATGGACGACCGGGAATGCCACAGCCTTTATCTTCATGCGACGATAGTGACGATTGATAATCGCCCAAAGCATGTCCGACCTCCGGGTCTCGCGCGCCCCTGGTCGAAGCGCAGCGTTTGGAGTCGCTGTCAAGGCGCGATGGTTGAGCACAAAGGTATTGCCGCCGCGATTTACGGAATCGCTCACTGCCAAAAGAGGGTTTGTAGGCATTGCCGCGATGAGCGGACGGGTGAGCGGTGCTCCACGCAGGATGCCATGCGCCTCTTCGATCAGCCGCGTGTAGGCCGCCGACACGGACTCTCCCTCGCTGGCAGGCTGGAGCCAGTGCGGCAGCCTGAGGTGCTCAGAGTGCTTGCGGGAGAGGTCGTAGTAGTAGTCGGGAAACCTCGCTCGCAGTGCTGCGTTTTCGGCAGAGCGATCTGGAAGCACGGCCGAAGCGGGGAGG
>CAZETM010001247.1:0-2582 GCA_964514885.1 uncultured Polyangium sp.
CGCGCCGAAGCCAATCGCTACCCCCGCCACGCCTGCGCCGGCGAGCACGGGCATGGGATCGATTCCTATCTGCGTCAAGGACATGACAATGACGAAGCCAAAGATCACGTATTTGGCAATGGACGCAATAAGGGGCAGGACCGTCAATCTGCGTTGCTTCTCGTCCGTCTCGATCTTGCCTTTGTTGATGAACAACTCACGCAGAATGAATTCAAAAAACGTGGATGCGACCTGCGCTGCGAAGAGCAAGCCCACAATCTTCACGCCGACCGCGCCGAAGCCAGCGAGCGTCCCGAATGCCTGAACCTGCGCAGCCGCAAAGGACGTTCCGAGGACCAGAATGGTCGCTTCGAGCGCCCGTCGTAAGGTGGGAAAAAGAGGCTTCAGCGTCTCGTAATAGCGAAGGCTTTGGTTTTTCTCGGCGGACTTTTTGGCCAGACCCTCGAGCGTCGTCACGATAATCTCGAGCGAACTCCACAGTAGTCGAGCAATGACGTAGACGATCAGAATGCGCAGACCGACAAAAAGTATTGCCGAAATTGCTTCCGGAAAAAATGGAACCTTGGATGTACCAAACGCGAGAAGAAACACCCACGAAGCCCGCTCGATGCCCCAGCGAATCACCTCGAAACTGGCTGCAACGGCCTCGTCATTCCCTTTGATCCTATCAATGTTTTGCGCCCACTTCGTGAGCACCGTCAAAAGCTTGCTAATGACTTGGATCAGCGCGAGATTCACGACGACGGCGACGATCACCGTTCCCGAATACAGAATCAGCGTGGCGCGGTGCTGCTCCCAAAGCTGAACGATAAAATCCCGCTTCACACTGACGATGTCGCCGCTGGTCTGTATGAGCCAGACGTTCAGCGCGATATCGCCGACGAGCGCGCCTACCGTTCCCAGCCCAACCAATCTCTTGAAGAGCTGGTCGACGTCCTTGGACCAACTCGAAAAGAGCCCTTCTCGAGGAAGCACGCGCAACAGTCGTTCACCGAAGAAGCGGAAAAACCAAAAAAATAGCAGGATCAGAACGATGTCGACGAGAACGCCTACCAGGTTTCTCGGCGTGGTATTTCCAATGAGCTGTGAAAAAAAGCTGTTCATCAGCATTCTCGCCAAGTGGTTTGCAGTGAGAGCGCTCGGAGGATCGAGCAATGTTTTAATGCCAAGCTAGCCTCAAGCGGCGCGGACGATCGCCTGGCGCAACGCCGCGAGGTTCGGCGAGCCCGTGAGGAAACAAACGGTGCGCAGTTCATCCATGAATTGGTGAATCGTTGCGATGACTGCATCTACGCCGCCTTCGGTGGCAGCAATGAGGAACGGAAGAGCGCTCGCACCCAGGTGAGCTCCCAGCGCAATGGCCTTGGCGACTTCGAGACCCCGCCGGATTCCGCCACTCGCAATGATCGTTCGCCCGACCGACAGATCCTCGACGACTGCAACGAGGGATTCAGCAGTAGGAACGCCCCAATCGGCGAGGTGAACGCCGGTCAATTGTTGAATACGAGAGTTCGTCCGAAATGTCTCAATCTTGGACCAAGAAGTGCCTCCGACGCCCGCGATCTCGATCCCTCGAATGGGCAGGTGACGAATCTTGGAAAGTGTCTTTCGCGAAAAACCCGATCCGACTTCTTTGAGCACCACGGGCACTGGGATTTCGGGAATGAGTTTCGCGAGCTGGTCGATCAATCCACGGAAGTTCGTATCGCCTTCCGGCTGAATCGCTTCCTGGAGCGCATTCAGGTGAAATGCAAAGAGGTCGGCGCCGACCGCTTCGCAAAGATACTTGACGTCCTTCACGGTCACGCCGCAATTGAGCTGCACAGCGCCGACATTGCCCATGAGCAGAATGTTCGGCGCCACGTCGCGCACTTGGAACGTGGTCGCGATCTCGGGCTTTTCCAGCATCTTGCGCTGCGAACCGAGCGCCATGGCAATGCCTGTTTTTTCGGCTGCCGTGGCGAGGATTTTATTGATCTCCCCCGCTCGCGCCGTACCGCCCGTCATGGCCCCAATCATGAGCGGCGCGGCAAGGCGCTTGCCAAACACGGTCGTCGAGATATCGATCTCCGCGCGGTCGAGTTCTGGTAGCGCGTCATGCATGAATTGCCATTGCTCGAAGCCGTTGCTTTTGCCGGGGCGCTCGATGGCCTCTTCGAGACAGATCCGCAGGTGTGCGTCTTTGCGATCTTCGCCGATGTCGGATGGTTTCGCCATGGACTGCTCCGCTCGTGATTTAGCGCCCTAGCTCGACGAACTTGTCGGCGAGCAATCGTACCCCCGTTTGCCCGAAACGCTCTGTGGGGTGCTGCGGCTGGAGGGCGTCGGCGCGGCTCGTGAGCCCGAAAGTCTCGCACTCTCGATGACTACGGGGCCGAGCCGAACGCCAGACAAGCCGCCCTCAGACCTCGACGTTCTCGAGGATTTTCAGGGCCTCCGGGATCAGCGGCGCCGCGGAGAAGTAGGTGCTGACCAGATAGGACGCGATGGCCTTTTCGGTGATCTCCATGCGCCGCACGGAGAGTCCGGGCGAGACCTCGTCATCGATACCCGTCTTGCGCAGACCGACGACACCCTGATCC
>CAZETM010001248.1:0-2579 GCA_964514885.1 uncultured Polyangium sp.
CCCTGCCATCGCGCCGCCAAAAACCGCGCATAGGGTAGCTGCGCCAAACGATCGGCACCCAGATCCTCGGTCAACTCGGGCGCGTCGCCAATGTTTTCCGCAAGAATGCCTTTTTCGACCAGTCGTTTCGCGCGTGCGCTACTCACGGCAAACAGATTCAATTGGTATGGATCGATGAATCCACCCAGATCGAATGGCGCGAGGATATCCAATCCGGGAACGTGACGATAAGGTGCAAAGCCGGCTTCGGCTAAAATCTTGGCCACGCGTAGATCGGGATTGTTCTCGACTTTGATTTCGTGCCAAATGACCGGATCACTGCCGGCAAGATATGTTTTTGCTCCGCGCAGAATGACTTCTTCAGCGCCTTCAGCGTCCAGTTTGAGCAAATCGGTTTTGCTTAGATCCAGCTCGGCAAACATTGCATCCAGCGTTGAAACAGGCACCGGCGCACTGGTGACGAGGGAAGGCTCGGTCGTCACTGAACGACAGAATGTTTGCCACATCGTGCGATACGCAGCTTCGACTTCACGTGCAAAGCCTGTCTTGTTACACAATGGCGATCCCTGGAGCCTGGTACGCATGCCCGCACGAAGTTCTTGGAGGTGTTTTCGATTCTTCGCCAAAGCGAGCGCGATGGTTTGGTATTCTTTGGGAGTTTTTCCAACGAGTGATTCGAGTCCCACGCGACGCAAAAGCGCAGAGGAAACCCTTGAAGCGTGGCGATCTCCTTCGACGGCGATTACCGGGACACCCATCCATAAAGCTTCGCACGTGGTCGTGGCGCCATTGTAAGGGAAGGGGTCGAGGGCAATGTCGATATCTGCATAACGCTGGAGATGCGCCGCTTGGCCATGGGTGCGACCTTCTAGCACGAGGCGCGACAAATCGAATTCGTGTTTGGCGAATTGTTGCCTGACGTATTCACAGACGGCTGGGTCCGAAAGGGGCGACGCCTTGAGCAATAGGCGCGCATTACCGGCTTTACGGACGATCCGCGCCCACAACTCGACCACCTTCGGCGTCATCTTCGCCAGCGTATTGAACGAGCCGAAGGTAATCATGCCCGATTCGACCGAAGGCGAAGGCGCGACATCGGGCGCATCGGACGGAGGTTCATAACAGAGAAATCCGGAGGGAAGGCGCACGAGCGATTCCGTGTAGTGATGATCGATATCGCTTTCGGGATCGGCGAGGGCATCGGTAAGCCGATACTGAATGGCTTCGAGTCCCGTGGTTTGCCCATATCCGCACCAACTGACCTGGACGGGTGCTGGACGGCGATCCAAAACCAGAATTCGGCTATCGCCGGTATATCCGCCAAGCTCGACGAGAATGTCGATTTTTGCAGATCGAATGACGCGGGCAGCTTGATCGTCGGACAAGCCAAACACCGGAATCCATTCGGAGCACATATTGCGGAGTCGCTCGGTGACGTGGTCGGGACGTTTGACCGAGGGAAAACCAATGATGTCGACGACGTCGCGATCGTGTGCTTCGAGCAGCGGGGCGAGAAAATGCGCAACGGAATGGCTGCGCATGTCGGCAGAAAGATACCCGACGCGCAACTTTCGATTCGGGTCGGGATCGTTCGGATGACCGACGAGGCGAAAGACGGGATTTGCCGCGGCTGCCCCGAACTGACGATGTTGTGCCGCCACCTCGGCTTGGGTGTACCCGGGCAAAAATTTCAAGGCATACAGGATATTCGATTGAATTGGTACGGACTGCTCGACGCGCAACGCTTGGCGCAAATGGGCAATGGATTCACCGACGGCGCCCATGGCCATCATGATGTCGCCCATTGCGGCATGCGCCGTCGAATTCATCGGATCCAAACCGAGCGCGATGGCAGCCTGTTCGCGTGCATCGGATATGCGCCCCACGGAAACCAAACATATCGCGAGATTCGCATGCAGCGTTGGAATACGAATGCCAGCGGTGATCGCGCGTTCGAGCAGCTCGATGCCGCGTGCGAGATCGCCTCGTTCGAAAGCAATGAGGCCTGCGAGATGTGCCGCGTGACCGGTGATTTTGCTTTGCGGGGCGGCTAAAAGGCGATCACAAAGTGCGGCAGCGTCATCGAGGCGGCGCTGGTTGTAGAGTTGCGCCGCGAACTCGATGGTTTCCGGAGCGGGGGAGGTCATGCTGGTCGAGCACTACACCAGTTGTATCCCGTGAACAATAGGGTTTTGTGCCGGGAGTCAACCGATGAAAGCGTTGGCTGATGACGAACGCCGCGAGGGGCGTCAAGTCTTTACGCGGGCAGCCTTCGCAGCTTCTTTGGCGGCGTCTTTCAATGTCTTGGTCAATTCGCGGCGCAGTTTGACGACGTCAGCGAGCGGAAGCTTGCGAATAAGCTCCGCCACTTGGTCGTGTTCGCTCTCGGTCGGCGCGGCGAGGATGTAGAGCGGCGAAAGTTGAAGGCCCTTCGCGAGGCGCGAAATGGTTTGGATCGTAATCGAGGCAAGACCGTGTTCGACGCTGGAAAGGTGACCTTTCGATATCTCGCTGGCATCCGCGAGGTCCGCGAGGGACATGTTTCGTTCGAGGCGCAGCGTACGAAGACGCTCGCCAAT
>CAZETM010001249.1:0-2578 GCA_964514885.1 uncultured Polyangium sp.
CCTCCGAACCGGACTGGCGGATTTCCCGCATCCGGCTCTCCAGTCGGTGGTCCCTATTGGGACTGAACAGCCTGCATTCGAGCCGTGCTCATCGTGAACAGCCCGAACTCGGCAAAATAAGCATTGGGCCAGAGATAGTTTCCGGGTCCGTTGCCTTTTCCTCGTTTGTGGTGGCGTCGCAGTACGATGGCGCGTAAACGTCGTCTTATCCATTCATCCATTTTCACAAACGTGTGTCGACTGCTGTGTTTGAAGTAGTTGAACCAGCCTCGGAGCGTGGAATTTAATCGGTCGATTATCTTCTCCATGCTGTTTCCGTGGTTGCGGGGGGTCAATTCACGGACTTTGTCCTTGAACTTCTTCGCGCTTTTCGTGCGGGGTCTTTTACCATTCTTCCAGAAGCGATATCCGAGGAAATCAAATCCTCGTGATTTCATGAAGTCCACGACTTGCGTTTTCTCGGGATGAAGCTTCAGCTTTCTTTTCGTCATTTCCTCAGACAGAAGTATCAGCGCTTTTCTTGCTTCTTCTTCGCTCTTACAGAGAATGACGATATCGTCGGCATATCGCACCATCTCGATGCCCGCTTGTTGCATCGCCACATCCACCGGATGAAGGTATATATTCGCAAGTAGCGGACTTATGACCGCTCCTTGTGGCGTTCCGTTTTCCGGTGTCCATTCTTTCAGCCCGTCCATCACCGATTGTTCGAGAAACGTTTCAATGAGATCGAGCACTTGGCTGTCAGCTATTTCTTTCTTGATTTCGTCCATCAGAATCGATCGTACGATTGTCTCGAAATAGCTCGTGATGTCCGCGTCGACGATATGGAGATATCCTCGGCGCAGCAGGTCTTCGACTCTACGCAGCGCATCTTTGCACGATCTTCCCGGGCGAAATCCGTAGCTATGTTCTGCGAATTTTTGCTCGAATATCGGTTCTAATGCGTTACGCAATGCGCCCTGCACGATGCGGTCGCGAACCGCTGGTATTCCCAACGGTCGTTGTTGGTTTGTCCCCGCTTTGGGTATCCATCGGCGTTTAACCGCCAATGGTTGGTACCTTCCCTCTCGCAGTTCGTTTTGGATCCACTTCAAACTCGACTCGGCTTGCGCAGAAAACTGCTCTACGCTTTGCCCATCGACTCCAGCAGCTCCCTTTTTGCGTTGCACCCGTTTCCAGGACGCTTCAAGGTTTGGCAACGAATATACCTTATCTATCAGGCTGAACCATTTGCCTCCTTTTACTCCGTTGACCAGAGCTTGCAGCATACGTTTCGTCCACACCGCTGGTTCTGCCCGAGGCCATTGGTCTTGGGGGTTTCCGTCTTGTTTAGCCTCATCGGGCACTGTCGACGGTGTCATTTCCTTCGATGTATTCGTCATGTATCCACCTTCCTGGCTCCCGTAACTCCACGCCCATTACGGCGTTTCTTCGCTGGTGGAGCCTCTCGTTCCCGAACGCGTCACCTCTTCACCATCGCGCCGGGTTTTCCCCATTCAGTCTGCGTCGCCTTCTTCTCGTCCTGCCTCCAATCATCCCATGGACCACGTCATCGCTTTATCAACCCGCTTCCCTCAGCTTGACGTACTTCCCGATTACTCGGGTCTGGGCTTCGCATTACTACAGATTGCTCGCCGTACCATTGGGACCGAATCGAGTTCACTTTACATTGCGGGCCGAGAATTCACCTCCAGATGCTCTCCACCAGGCATTGCTGCCTCGCAGTTTCTTTCGGTTTCTGGGCTAGAGCGTTTGCCCAGGAGAGGACTTTCACCTCTCTGACGACGCGACCTTTGGGTCGCACTGTAGGGGCGTGATTCATCACGCCCCGTTCGAAACGCCTTCAGCGGGCGCGATGAATCGCGCCCCTACAGTTCACGCCTTTGGGGCGGTGAGCGCTTATGGCCTCGGCATTCCTTGACGCCGTCATCCATGCATGATGCGCTGTCCTTCATGTCCATACGCCTATGGCAACGCATGCTCCTGGTGCTATGCACGCTGCTCGGTACGTTGAGCTGTCAATTGACCATGGCCGACCTGACGGCGCTGAATCCATCGGCTGCAACGCTCGAGGTGCATTGTCATCCAAGTGTGATTCCCGACCACGTAAAGCTGATTGCGATACAACGGGTGTCTGGGCACATCGTCACGGACGAGAACCAAGACGAATTGAGCAGTGTGGCTCGAGTGGCCAGCGTATTCATCGAGGTGAAGTCGTCAGCGCCTAGGGAGAATGCGCGGATCATGGCTTTACAATATGGTTTGTCCTGCCCAGACATGGAGAGCGATGACGAGCCTCCTGCGGAATCGTCGCCCGAAATTGCGCCTGCCGATCCGAGTCTTATGGCGCTACCCGCGCAACCGTCGGCCAGTGCAAAACCTACATCGCTTCCGCGCATCGCGGTGTGTGCTCGTCCAAATGGCATTACGGTGGATGAATGGCATGGCGGTCCTGGAATCCCGGGGATATCAACCACCACCAATGCTGCCAAATATGTAAAACAAACCGCCAAGGCCACGGTGATGTTCTATTTCGACGCCAATGCTCCACCGGAATCCGTGTGGAATTTTGGAA
>CAZETM010001250.1:0-2576 GCA_964514885.1 uncultured Polyangium sp.
AGCCGGAGGCGTTCCGCCGCGCCCCAAAAGTAGAGGGCTCGATTGCTGAACGCGAGTCGGCCCTTGTCGATACGCTGTAGGTGCGTCTCATCGACAGCCTGCCCTGCGAAGGCGCCGATGCGATAGTAAACGCCTGGGCCGAGGCGGAACCCTACGCCTTGACTGCTCCCTACATACTGTCGAGTCGTCTTGGTCTTGTAGTAGACGATCGGATCGTCGATGTTGCCGAGGAATTCATCGGCCGCAAGGCGGAATGGCAACGGCGGCCCAAGGTTACTGTTTTCGGCCAACATCTTGCCTATCTTGCGTCGCATTTCGAGACTGTCCTTTGGCTGGAACAGGGAATCACGCAAGAGTGCAGCGTACTCCCAGCGCGAGAAGCCGTATTGCACTCTGATGCTAACTAATTCCTTTGTATCCATTTCCGACATGGTGATGCCAGCAGCGCCCTGCACTTGGGTCAGCAGTTCCTCTTCCTCCTCAGTGAGAAGCCCGTCCGCCAAGAAACTGTCAGCAGCCTTCGACATGGCTGCGGCAATGATCGGCCGGATCTCTTCAGGTCGAAGGCGGTATTCGCTCTGGATACTCTTCAGGCGGGTCTCGAATTCCTCCATCGGTGTCTTACCGCTAAGAACCTCATCCGCCCAGCCCGCAAGAAGGCTCGGGGCTTGGGCGTGCTTCTCCCGGCACTCTTTGTGCTCGCTGGAAAATAGGCCAGCGCCCTCTCCGCAATACCGACAAGCACCCATCCTTTACCTCCTAGCGCACTACGGCGCACTCCGAAACAGTTTGTCGCTCACGTCAAGCGATTCTTGGATGAAGCCACGGATCGAGGACGAGTCCCGAGTCGCGGTGTCGCGGGGGCGCCTAACGGCGTGGCGTTCAGCGGCCGGCGCCAACCCCGACGAGAGCGGCGCGCGGCCCGCTGGGAGTTCGGGCCATTCTTGGGCGCGGGCCGCGTGACGCGAATGGGAAAGCATGCAGGAAGTTTAGCTCAACCTGAGGTTAGCAGCCACGTGGCACCGTTCCGCTGCAACGCCATGTTAGGCGGCGACTTGCATTTTGACTCTCTCGATGACGCTGAGTCTCAAAACTTTCCTTCATCACTTTTTCTCTCTTGGGCGGTTATCATTTGTTCCCACTCGTTACTTTCGTATTGTGCATACAGTCGCCCGTTTTGAACGGAGAGTGTGGCGCCGCCCGATCTTCTTCTCCAAACCGCGGCGTTCTGCGCTGCGTCGGGCTGCCCCCAACGCTTGACGTCAGCATTGCCGTACCTGTCGAGCAGCGCTGAGTACGCTCGGCCCTGGAGCCGAGTTAGCGAATCTTCTGAGGCGTACGGAAAGGCTATAACGGCCTTCTGAAACCGGCCGTCGACAAAAGCGAAAGTGACGCTGACCTGTGCATCGATGACGGTGTCTGGCACTTCGAACAATTCGACGACATGGCTCTGCATTGTTGGGGCCGACGAGGCTTTTGCGTCAGGGTACTTCGCCCGAAATTCGGCAACCTTCGCCCCCCAGCGAAAGCCTCGAAAACCCACTATGTCCTCGGGCTCGGATGCTGCAATTGGAATTGCGGCCGCTCCAAAAAGGATCAAGATTGCCGCCGAGACAATCTTGAGTCTTCTGTAGCCGGTTGATTGACCCTTCAACTTGGAAAGTTCGTAGGTTGAAAGCCTTCGTGAAACCGGATCATTCACAATTTGGTCCCTCCCTTTCTCTCGAGTTCAAGAAGAATCCGAATTCCTCTGTAGAAACACTCTTTCTCGTATGCTTTTTCCCAGTCTTCCAGTGCCACGATCGCATCGATGCTCTGAGCAGCAAGAAGCTCTGTCAATTCGGCCTGCCGTTGCCGCCGAGACTCCGCAGAACGCTCGATCCACGCCGGTGGAATGTTGCCGTTCCCTCTTCGAAGCTCGAGGAACGCTCTTACGGAACTCCCGCCTGTGTCGTCGAATAGTTTCGCCCTTCTTTGCATGCCCTCTCTCTCCTTTCAGCCAGCGAACGATTTATCCGTCTTTTCGCCGCCTAACGGCGCGGCGTTCAGCGGCCGGCGCCATGCCCGCGGATAGCGGCACGCGGCCCGCTGGGAGCGCGGGCCATTCTTGGGTGCGGGCCGCGTGACGCGGATGGATCGGCACCAAGGAAGTGTAGCTCCCGAAGGCCTGGCCGCCACATGCGCCTGGTCCGCTGCAACACCTGGCTAGGCGGCGCTCCCTAACGATCATGGCCAATGTGTGAGGAAAAAGCACTCGACAACCTTGGGATCGAGCCGAGATGGACGAAAAAACGCTACGTACTCGCGACCAACCTCGGCTGGCTCATGGGAGGGAAACGCCTTCGGCGGGTCGTCACCGCAAAGTTTTCGCACGGGCTCCGCTTCAACCATACGCTGTCGCTGCTCTTCGTTAGACCGAAAAGTAGCTTCTTTATTGACATAAGCCACGACTTCTCGAACGACCTTGAACATGGCTCTTCGGATTGGGCCGGGAATCGGTTCAGCATTAGCTATCTTGATGATGGCCCACGACGAGGATCGCCTAATGTCGCTCTCGAGAAAGCTGCCAAGGTTCA
>CAZETM010001251.1:0-2574 GCA_964514885.1 uncultured Polyangium sp.
TCAACCGAGCGCCGGAGACGGAGCTGCGTTTGCGCGTGCTCCGCTTCGTCGTGGTAGCGATTGCTGCGGCATTCGCGGCGCGAGCGCTCGCGGCGAAAAAGCCCGACGTGCAACCATCCGCGCAGCCACGCGCGTAAACGCGCGCGCGGAAATCCCAATCCCGCCGATACATCACGTCCGTCCGCAATACGTATTTCTTTCCCGAAACGACCGGCGCGCTCCGATGCAAAAGCGGGTGCGCGAAAACCAAGCCCGTTCGTCGTTGCCCACGTAAAACCCGCAAAGCGCTTGCCTCGCGCCAACTGCGCGGTGCATCCCGCACACTCCTCGATGCAACGAAAGATGGGTCCACATACGCCCCGCCATCGAATCTGACGAACGTCACCTCGACTAACCCGCCGCGTGCCACTCAAGCGCCGCATGGTGAGGTGTAGCTCAGCGTGCAGTCCCGATGGATCACCCGACCGTATGCCAATATCGTACGGGGATGAATCCTGAGGATCCAATGATTCGAGGGTGCATGGTCGATGCGGGCGGGGCGCGCCAGGCCGCCGCCTGAACCATCGTTGCCGGAAGTCCGGCGTCGACTGGTTCAAAAATGACCTGCGCCCCATCAATGCCCAAACCGCGGCACATTCATCCGCACGCTCGTGCGTAGATGAGCCTGCGCAGGGACTGGCAGAGTAGTGCTAGAAATCCTGAAAAGGACACCCCGCGCCGCAAAGCCCGTCGGCCCCGAGCGTTATGTCCTTGTATCCAACCGATATGACGCTCGATACGTCGGTGATGGAGAGCGTGGTATTGTTCATGTCACAACCTCCAGCGAAACACTCGGCGCCAGGATTGATGCTCATGGTGTCGCTGCCCGAACAGCCTCCATTCGTAGAGTTCCAATACTTGGTCGTTCCGGTACAACTGCTCCCGGAATAGGAGTAGTTATCGTGAGAAATGCTGGTCGAACCGGAGCTTTCTGCGCTGAAAGACCCATATTCGAGCGTGACGCCCATGATGGGATCTTTCCTTCTCTTCCATCCGCTGCCATTGCCATTCAACTCAATGGCACCCGCGTTCCCGACGTGAACACCGTTCGCATACGTGTCAATCACCCATTGATAGCAGGGATGATGCGCATAGGATATGGGATGTGAAGTTCGCCTATCGTCTCGCCGAGAACTCTTGACGATCACGGTTCGGAAA
Organism: uncultured Polyangium sp.; assembly: GCA_964514885.1. GTDB lineage: Bacteria > Myxococcota_A > Polyangia > Polyangiales > Polyangiaceae > Polyangium. Next base: position 1,198 of record CAZETM010001251.1, read on the forward strand.
TGGCTGTTTGTTCGCCCTAGGCACACTTCTTACTGGCTTAGGTCGTCTGGGAAATCGATGCCGACGATGGATGTGCAGATACGGCGATCTCTCGTTCGAGCGCGCGCGTGACCCGGACGTGTTCGGCCCGCAATGCGGTGATTCGAGCGCCGGCGCCATCGAGCAAACCTTGTCGGGCTTCGACTTCGAGTTGAGCCGAGATTTCCGACATACGTGCCGCGCCGAGCGATGCGCTCGCCGACTTCAAGCTGTGTGCGTCGAGTTCGAGTGTTTTTGCATCCCCCGAAAGAAGCGTGTCGGCCATTCGGTCGAGGCGTGATTGGGTGTCGATGATGAATTCGCGACACAGATTGGCGACAAACCCTGGCTCGGCAAATGCTTCGAGCTCTCGGAGCTTGTCCATTGGCTCACGCAAAAGCTCGGCCGGTTGGATGAGGGGACGGTCCAAACGGCCACGATCGAGGCGTCGTAGTGCGTCTTGAAGTTCACCGATTCTTATCGGTTTGCTCACGAAATCATCCATGCCAACGTCGTAGCAAGCCCTTCGATCCTCGTCGTACGCGCTTGCCGTCATGGCCACGATATGGGGACGATGACCGTCGGACTTGGCTGCACGTAGTCGCCGTGTTGCCTCGAGACCTCCCATTTCTGGCATGTGCAGGTCCATGAAAATGATGTCGTATTCGTGTTCGGCGACGGCAGCGAGCGCTTCGTGCCCGTTTGACGCAATATCCGCGCGATACCCGAGTCGTTCGAGCATGGCCGTGGCGACGCGCTGGTTCGTCACATTGTCTTCGACCATCAGAATGCGGAACGGCTGATCGCTCACAGACATGCGAATGAACGGCCGCGCCTCGAGCGCAGGCCGGTCCAGCGCCAGCGTTGCATCGCCCGCAACCCTGTCGGTGGTGAGCACATGATCGTGTTCTAGTGCTGCCAGTAGCATTTGCAGACCCGGCAGGGCCAGGGCAATCGCGCTGCACGCTTGCTCAGTTGCAGCCAAGACCAGCTCAGGCGTTGCGGTGCCTGCCATAGCCCGCTCGGCGCTGGCTGCCTCGGTGGCCAGCGCACCCGCGCCCATGGTGGCAGCCAGTCCTTTGAGCGTGTGCAGCATGCGTTTCGCATCGTCGGGCGTGGCCCCTTGTGCATGGAGTTTCGCGCGTGTTTGTGCGTGCGTTTGTGCCAACACCTGTAGCTGCTCGGGCATGCGCTGTATATCTTTAATAAATGTTTTCAGTATACATCGGTACAGGTCTTGTGTACCACCCAATCGGTTCAAGGCCGTGGTAAGGTCCACCCCCGCGTCCGATGCGGCGTGCATCACGGCAGCGGGCCCGAGAGCGCCTGACTGCTTGCCCGCCGCTTGCGCGTTGGCCG
>CAZETM010001252.1:0-2574 GCA_964514885.1 uncultured Polyangium sp.
CGGCGGAGGTGCTGCGGGCGCGTCGAGTTCGAGCGTGAGCACTGGCGGCGGTGGTGGTGGCGGCGGTGGCGGTGGTGGAATGGGAGGCAGTGGTGAGTGCACGATGGCGTCGCAATGTCCCGGGATGGACGACGCGTGCAAGAGTCGGACGTGCACGAATCAGATGTGCGGATTCGAGTATGCAAACGAGGGCACGCCGTGCAATCAAACGGGAGCGTGTGATGGCGCGGGTGCGTGTAAGAAAGACATTGGTGCATTGTGCTCAGCGCCCGAACAATGCTTTAACAAGTTCCGCGTGGATGGGTATTGCTGCGACAAAGCTTGCGATGGGACGTGCGAAGCATGCTCGGGCGACCTCAAGAGTCAGGGGACGAATGGGATATGCGGACCGGTCAAAGATTTGACCGACCCGTCGAATGAATGCACGAACGGCGTTTGCAATGGAGCGGGTGCGTGCAAATACGACAATGGTGAAACGTGCGCGGCGGGTACGGATTGCGTCAGCGGCTTTTGCGCGGACGGCGTTTGCTGTGACACGGCGTGCACGGGGACGTGTGAGGCGTGCAATCTGAGCGGGCAGGTGGGGACGTGCTCGAATGTGGCGTTGTTGCAAGATGACGCCAAAACGTGTAGCGGAACGACGCAATCGTGTGATGGCTCTGGGGCGTGCAAGAAGGAGCACGCGCAAACATGCGCGGCATCGGTGGAATGTTTGTCTGAGTTATGCGCCGGGGGTATATGCTCAGGGCGAAGCTGTATCGGTTTGTCAAAGAATTGCGCCCCGATGGACAACGAGAATTCCTGCGCTTCCAGCAGCGTGGTCACGGGCGGGACGTACACATCCGCTGATTGCAGGAAGCGGTTGGAACAGTGCGTGGGATACGAATTTGCCAGCGGATCAGGCGGCATTGAGGAGGGCGCCAACCCATGCAACAACTGCGTCAATGCAAACCAAGCCATCAGCCGGGCGATCCGGGGCGGCTATTGGCTCAACGATGCGTCGTACCCGCTCTCCTCGAACCGCAACGTCAACACCCCGTTCAGCCGCGATGGCGGCAGCGGGGTTCGCTGCGCTCGAAATCCGTAACCTCGCAATGGCCGCAGAGCTCATAAACGCTCTTAGATCACTCCGTCGGCTCCGAGGTCCCACGAACCCCATATCGTCGCGCCAGCTCCCTTCGGCTATGCACGCCGAGCCGGTCATAAATTCGCGATACATACGTGCGAATCGTCGTTAGCGAATGCCCCCTCCGCTCGGCGATTTCCTTGTCCGACATTCCTTTCGCCACGTCCGTCGCAATTGCCCACAGGGCTGGCGGAAGGGACCTCAAATTCAACGACAACGCAGATGTGGCATGGTCCTCGGGCTCCTCCAACCGCACGAGCTGCGTATTTTGAGAATTCACGCGCAGTACTTTGACCGGTCGAGCACGTAGCATTTCATCGAGCTTTGCGCGAATTCTGGTTGGTGCCAAAAATGCTCGCGCTCGAGGGCTTGCGTGCATTACGCGGCCCTTTACCACCAGCACCATCGGCTCGGTAAATGAATCGACGATGTCGCCCAGCGCCCCGTCGCCGAGCGGCCTCTGGTCGACCAGTTTGGCGGCCTGATACCATGCCAGCAAATCGACCCTTGCCGCCAGCATCAAGGCATGGTCTTCGAGGGTAAATGGAGACTGCCCCTTTGTTCGATAAACTCCGACGTACAATGCTATACGCTGCGACTCGTAGAGCACCATGCGCATTTGATGATAAAATCCATTCGACCAAAGCACATGAAGTAGCGTCTCGGGGTTATCCGATGGCGCGGGGACACTTTCGAACAACGCGCCCAAAGAAACAGGAAGCCCCGCAAAGGGGTCGCGACCGCGCAGCTTGTACATGCGCATTGAGCACATCGTCGATGCATTGGGAATGGGAAGGCAACTCGGCTGCCCAGACCAATTGTGAAGCACCCATCGAGGCGCGGGAGGCAATGCTCCAGGATGAAGGAGAATTCCGTCGCCGGGGAAGAGCACTTCGAGCGCCCGCACGACGGCCAGAGCGGGATTGTCGGCAATGCCGGCTTCCCTGAGCAAGCGACGAAATGCATAAAGACGCATTCGTTCGGCCGGCCCGAGGAACGCTTCAGCCTTTGCCGGCAATCTGAATGGCAATGGATGCAACGTCGGACCAAATGTTTGTAGCAGTGCCGGAGAAAAAAGACTTTTCATGGCGAGTCGAGTGACTGGCCTCACGGCAAGATTCGGTCCATGTATGCAAGCCGTGAAAATCCGCGATCTTGCTGCCGGACTTATCGCCAGGCAAGCAGCGATTGGGCAGACTTCACCGCTCGGCGGCGGATTCGGATCGGACCGTTCGCGAAAGAGAATTGTCCACTTCATTGGACGCACTGTTAAGTTTATTGGACATCGGTCCCGCGTGGTCTCCCCGGCTCCTTCGACACGGCTCGCGGTCTCTTTCGTATCCGCTCTAACGCCCGTCGGCCGCAGCTTCCCGCATCTTTCTGCAAAATGCTCTCAAATCTTCGACCACCGACCTATCCCAAACCCGTGATTGCACAAATCGTCGCCC
>CAZETM010001253.1:0-2572 GCA_964514885.1 uncultured Polyangium sp.
ACGACGTGGTGCCATCCGTGCCCGCGACACTTGCCTCGTTCGTCGCGTCGATGTTGGTAAAAGCGCCTGAAGATCGGCCATCGATGCGCGATTGTCGCGAGATGTTCGCTCGAGATTGGGCGCACGGGGATCTTTTATGTCCGTTCCCTGGTCTTTTACCATTCACGGACGCGCAGGCTCATTTGTTTTTCGGCCGACGTGCGGAAACGCTCTCGATTCGCGGAAAACTCGATGAGCTTCGGGAGGGGAAAACGCGTCTGTGGTTGCAGATTCAGGGTCCAAGCGGCACGGGAAAGTCGTCGCTGGTGCATGCGGCAATCATCCCTGCGCTCGTGCAATCGAAAGAATGGCGAGTGATTACGTTGCGGCCTGCGGAGGATCCGATTCGTAGCATCGCCACGGCATTCGCCAATGTTTACGACAAGAATGAGTCCGAGGTTGTTGCTGCATTTCGAGAAAACCCAGGAGCGCTCGATACGTTCGTTCGCGATCATCAGGTAGCCGAAACGACGGTGCTGCTGGTAATCGATCAATTCGAGGAGCTGTTCGCGCTCGGTAGCGCACACGTGCCCGCGCTCGAGGCGATGCTGACGAAAACGTTCGATAATCAAGATTCACCATTGCGGCTGCTGACGACGATTCGCAGCGATTATTTGAATCGTTTTGATCAGGCCTTGGGGCTGGCTCGATTGCTTGACGACCACGCATTACGATATGACTTGCGGCCGATGGATGAAGCGGCGCTATCCGAGGTCATCAACGGAATGGCCGGGCGGGCGGGGCTTCGTTTGTCGGAAGGTTTGTCCGCCAAGATGGTGCACGACGCGGCGGGAACAGATTGCCGATTGCCGCTGCTGGGGCATACTTTGCGCAGTTTGTGGTCGTCGCGCAGCGGTGGAGAAATCACGCACGGGCATTACGAGCGGATGGGTGGAGTCGGTGGCGCGTTAGCGAAACATGCGGAGCAGCTATTGACGGGTTTGGGCGACGACGGACGCGAACGAGCAAAGTGGATCGTCCTGGATTTGGTGCAGGTGGGTCGCGGTGCGCCGGATACTCGACGACCGCGCACTCGAAAGGAGGTATTGGATGCGGCGGGCGGCAATAAGCTAGCCGACGACGTGCTGATGCGTTTGTCGGGGATAGCTGCGGATCAATCAGTATCCGAGCAATTTCGACTGGTGGTGCTATCGGCTGATGCGGATCCAAGTCGACAACGAGTGGAGCTGGTGCACGAAATGGTATTGCACAAGGTGCCGGTCGTGGTCGGTTGGATCAACGAAGAGCGTGTTTTCCTGGAGCAGCTTGCGGCATTGGAGAGCGTGGCGAGCGGATGGCGAGACGCGGGAAAGCCGAAGAATGGATTGCCATCAGGGTCACTGCTCGAGCATTATCGAGGGGGAAAGACTGCGGGGCGAGACAATCGGCTGCGGAGAATGGCGAGTGGGCAGGCGCAGGAGTTTTTGGACGAGGCATCGCGGCAAGAGCTGCGGCAGCGACGGGTATGGATTGGGTTTGGCGCGGCGATGCTTATCGCGGTGGTGGGGATTGTGGCGAGTGCGGTGGTAGCGCGTAATGAGCGTATTCGGGCTGAGCAGGCGCAGGAGCGGGCGGAGCGTGGGGCAATCCGCACCCGCGCCGGCCTGTCGATCATTGTCGACAATGTAAACCAGATGGCCAATAGCGTCGATTGGGAGCTTGGTCGAATAGCGCATACGCTGCCCATGCGGCGTAAAATGATGAAGCCACTCCATGATCAATTGATTGAATTACCGGAAGAAGATCAGTTCGCGGCACGTATTGCCATCATTGACGTGAAGCACCGTCTGAGCGACTTGGAGCGTTCGGACGGTGCTCTGGACGAGGCGGACCGATACATCAACGAGGCAACAGCCTTGATTGACGCGGGCTTGCGTGAGGATCCGAGCAAAGCGGACCTGTGGGAAGAGCGGGCATTGAACCTATCGAAACGGGGAAAGGTTCGATTGGCCGAAGGCGAGGTGGAAAGCGCGTTGATTGACTTCAAGGCATCGATTGAGGAGTTGAAGAGTATCGAGTTGCGGTGGGGGAAGGTGGATGAAGATGTGCTTGCGACGAGTTATCTCGAGCAGGGCGACGCAGAATTGATGTTGGGTCGGGTTGAGATTGCGCTTAAATCGTACGAAGTGGGGTATCGATTGCGTGCGGATCAGCCGAGGACGAGCGAGGATATAGCGTATGGGAAAGCGATGGATGCGGATGCGCTTGTTTTGCGTTCACGCGCGACGAGAGACGTAAACAAGGCGCTGGTGGATTTGGCGAGCGCCCGCGAAATTGCCTCCGCGCTCGTGCGGGCAGAGGGTCACAATATGCTTTACAAATACATCTTGGCGAGCGCGGAGCTGGAGCTGGGGCATTTGCATCGGGGCATGGCTGAATGGGCGGCGGCGCTGGAGGCTTATGGTGCGTCGACGAAGCTGGGAGCGGAGCTGCACGCGGGGGCTGGGGCACGAATAGAATTTGCGTTGGTGCTGCGCGCGGGGCTGCTGGGTTTGGAGAGCGTTTACCGCGAGCTGGGTGAAACGGGCAAAGC
>CAZETM010001254.1:0-2570 GCA_964514885.1 uncultured Polyangium sp.
CATACGACATCTCGCACCGCAAGCGGATCGCGAGCGTCAATCGTGGCTACCTCGTCACACAATCCAAGCGTTTTCAGATCTTCAGCGAATGCAGGAAACGATTCGACCCCAATCACTTTGCCGCTCGGCCCCACGCGTTTTCGCGCTTGCGCCGCGCAAAGCAATCCCGATTTTCCGCCCGCTCCCAATACCACCACCGTATCTCCCGGATCGCATAGCCGCGCCACTTGCGGAGCCGCGCCCGCCACATCGAGCAGCGCCAGTACCAGCCGCTCGGGCAAATCCGTCGGAATGCGAGCAATCGGAGCTGTCAGAAAAACCGCCGCCTTGCCTACCACATCGAGTTGCGCGGATGCCGCGCGCACTTCCAACACTCGTTCGATCAGCAGCGGCGTCAACGACAACGACACGAGCGTTGCGACGCGGTCTCCTGGGACAAACCCTCGTTCGGCCGCCAAGTCTCCCACGTGATCGACCACGCCGAGAAGCATGCCGCCCGAGCCCGTGACCGGGTTGTGCTGTTTGCCTCGACGCGCCACCGTTTGCATCACCAGCTCGGCGACTTTGTTCAGATCGCCGCCGCACGCGTCCTCCATCTGCTTGAAGCTCGCGGCATCGACGTTCAGCGTTTGCACATCGACGAGTATTTCCGTCGAGTAGAGCTTGGAGAAGTCGTTATCGAGCCGCTCGGCGGGTTGAGGTAGCGCACCTTTGGGCGCAAGGACTCGGTGTGTACCGAGAGGATCTCCGGCGGGGATTTTCACGCGATACCCCTTAGCACGGCTTTTTCGCGGACGCGTAACCGTGCTTGTTGTCCTGACGATGCACAACGCTTGACGGCTCAGTGCATGAGCCCCTAGAGTCGACGTCCGCTTCTCGAGCGTTTTCGAGGCCCTTTTAGCGATATTCGGCTCGAGCATGGACAGCCAACGGCCCAAGGTGTCGACGCCGCAAAAGCTCGCGCTGCGCTTCATCTCAGGCAAATACCAAGGTGCAGAGTTTCCGCTGGAAGACGCGCCCGAGATCGTCGTCGGTCGCTCCAGTGATCTCGACATGGTTCTCGTCGAGGACATGGTGTCGCGTAAACACGCGCGCCTCGAGTGCACGGACGAGATCGCGATCGAAGACCTTGGATCCACCAACGGCACGTTCGTCAACGGCGAGCGCATCAAGCGCACGAAGCTGAAGGAAGGCGATCGCGTGCTCATTGGCACGAGCATCATCAAGGTGGTGCTCGCGGATTCGGTGGCGCTTGCGCCGTCGTCGAGTCGTCGAAGGGCGAGGCCTGCGGCATCGAATCGCAACCAAGTGCGCGGTATGTCCGGCGCGCTCGATGAAATTCCGCTGCCTGATCTGCTTCAACTGTTGGGTTCGTCCAAAAAAACCGGCGTGTTGTTGCTCGAAACCGAAGGGCATCTCGGCAAGATTCACCTCGACAAGGGCGTCATCGTTCACGCTTCGATCGGCGACTTGCAGCTCGGAGCGCTGAAGAGTTCCTATCGCATGTTGACGTGGACGAAGGGCACGTTCGAGCTGATGCCTGCGGATGAAACGCCCGTGGAAAAGCCGGTCGAAGTGCCTGTGCAGGAGATCCTCATGGAGGGTCTGCGGCAACTCGATGAGCTGCAAGCGATGGAGCACAAGCTGCCGAACAAGGCTGGGCGGTTGGTCATTCCGTCGCCGATGAAGGCGCCTTTGCGCGGGCTTTCACCGGTCGAGATGGACGTGTGGCAGTCGGTGTGGAATCACGGCGACGTGCAAACGGTGCTCGACGAGAGTTCTGCAAGTGATCTTGAAACGTCGCGTGCGCTCGTGAAGCTCGTCGATGCGGGGTACGTGCACATCGAATGATGAACGCGCTCTCAGGTCGTTGGTTCTTTCTTACGACCTAGGCCCACGAGGAACACTTCGGAGCTTTGCGCTCGCGTGCCTTCGGGGCGAATGACGCGCACGTCGGTGTACAGCTTGCGCAGACGCTCGCGTGCTTTGACGAAATCTTCACTCATGAACAGTTTGCCCACGAACGCGCCACCTGGAGCACAGAGCGCTTCGGCGACGCTGACAGCGCGATCGAATAGTTCGAAGCTACGAGCTTGATCGGCGACTTTGCTTCCCGTGGTGTTCGGGGCCATGTCGCTCAGAACGATGTCGTACGGGGCTTCTTTCGAGAGGTGTTCGTTGGAGAGCGAAAGAGCATCGCCACGCAGCACGGTGACGTTGGGCGTGAAGGCTTGGGTGATTTCGGAGATGTCGACGGCGAACACGCGGCCTTTGTCGCCGACCTTTTGAGCAGCAAACATCGACCAGGATCCGGGTGCGGCACCGAGGTCGAGCACGCGTTGGCCCGGTCGGAACAGCCGCACTCGGCGATCGATTTCTTCGAGTTTGAAGACGCTGCGGGCAGGGAACCCCTGGGCCTTGGCTGCCTTGGTGAAAGCATCGGCCTTTTTGTAGGGGTTTTTCATGGCTCTTATTTCCCCCTCTCCACATGTGGAGAGGGGGCTAGGGGGTGAGGCTAGGGAAGTCCCCCTCTCCACCAGCATCGCGAAGCGATGCGCCTGTGGAGAGGG
>CAZETM010001255.1:0-2569 GCA_964514885.1 uncultured Polyangium sp.
TATGGTACGACGATTGGGCCGAAACGGCGAAAGCTGCCATTTCACGGCGGGATCACTTGATCAGGTTGGGCCTCGCCAAACGCAAGAAGAAGGCGAAGTCCGCGGGCGCCGAAGAGACGGAAAAGCAAGCGTAGTCAGGACCTGCTGCGGTCGTGGTTCCCACGCGTTCCGATAGCTATTCCGTCGGCGGGTGCTGCCACTTTGGTGCCGTGCGCACTCCAAGCCCACCAAGCCCACGAAGTAGCCCTCCTGCCGAGACGGCCGCACCCTGATGGGTCTCCCCGGGCACCACAGGAGGCGCCACTGCGGGCTGCTGCTTCAGCGCCGCTCGGTCCTGGCTGATTGAACGCAAGTGGGCCGGCAAAGTTTCTCGACTTCGGCGTGGCGCTGAGGTACTGCTTCACATATGGCGCTCACGCTTGAAGTTGAGAACTTCCGATGTTTGGAGCGGGTAAAGTGGAGCCCAGAGGGGGTCTGTGCGCTGGTCGGGCCGAACGGCGCCGGAAAAACGACGCTCCTCAATGCGCTCGAGTTTCTAGCCGTCTACTTCTCCCATGACGCGGTGATTGCGGGCATGGCTACCGCGGATCAGCTCGGGCGCATTCGACGATTTGATGCGCCCGCGGGCGAGCCGCTCCGGTTGCGCATCGAGGTCGACAACGCCGCGTGGGAGGTGCTTCCGAGCACGAAAGACGGCCTCACCTACCTCCCGTTGGGCGAGCGCGTCTACACCGGCTCGGATGTGGTTATCCATCAGAGAACGGCGAATCTCGAGGTCGAATTTTTCGGTCAGACATCGGTCCGCCCCAACGTCAGCAGCGAGCGGAGCGCTCTCGCTTTCGTCGAGAGCATCAACCCCGCTGGGATCGAACGCTTACGACCTCTTATCTCGACGCTCCGCGGTTATCGCCGATATGACTACGCGCGGGCGGCACGTCTACGGGAGCAGGGCTCCACGTCGAGCGGGGAGACGGTCCTCGACGCGAGCGGTGCCAATGCGTTCGATGTGCTCCGGCAATGGCGAGCGGGCTCCCGAGATCTGGCGGAAAAGGGCGAATTTGTGACGGATGCGCTGCGCGAGGCGTTCTCCGGGGTATTTTCGGGGTACGATTTCGTTCAGGCTGGTCCAGTGGTGTTCGCTCGTTTCTACGAGCCGCGTTTCTCGGAGCCAATCTATCCGAGCGCCGCGCCCGATGGGTTGATGGTCGGTCTGCTCCACTTGACAGCGGTTGCGTCGTGTCCCGATGGGGGCGTGGTCGCGATCGACGAGTTTGAGAACGGGCTTCATCCACACGCGATCCGATCGTTGCTGGAGTCTATCCGCGCCCGGGCGCTCCAGCGCCGGTTGACGGTAATCCTCGCCACTCATTCGCCGACGTTGCTCAACTGCTTCAACGCGGAGCCACAGCGGGTTTTCGTGATCGAGCGCAGCCGGGAACCCCAACCTCGAGCGCTTGATCGCATCAAAAAGCGCGAGTGGCTGGATCATTTCGCGCTCGGCGATTTGTATTCCGGTGAGCGGATCGGTGGGCAGCAAGCAGCGGAATGACCACCAGAGTTCGTCTCTTCGTCACTGGGAGCTGCGAGCACAAGGCGCTTCACGCGTCACTTCGCTCGCTGTTCGCCGGGGAGCGTCTCGAGATCGAGAGTGAGTTCTCTCCCGAGTGGAGCTTCACATCGACGCGCGTTCCGCCCTATTTGAGCGGCGAGAAGAGCCGGGCGGCGAGGCTTGTGGCCGCCCTGGTAGCAGATATTGAGCCCGCTCTCAGCGATCGTGAGGTCCCGGATCTTCTCATTGCGGTTGATGATCTAGAGCTCTGGAATAGCGATCAACCGGAGCACGTCGTCTCTTACTTCAAGAGGACAATAGAGGAGCATCTCGCGGGGCATCCGTGGTCTTCGTCGGATCGGGCACGCGCCTGCGAGCGGGTGCGCTCGCGATGCTCTCTTCATTTGCTTCGCCCGATGGTCGAGGCGCATTTTTTCGGAGATCCGGCGGCGCTCGCTCGAGCGGGGGTCACGGGTACGAGCAGCTTCGATCCAAGCGTTATCGACGTGGAATCCTTCCATGTTGACGATCCGGAGTATATGGCGTGTTTGGTCGGCGATTGTGCGCCGGGTGTGCTCGACAAATCGGTGCACCCCAAATGGTACATGAGGCACCTGACTGGGCATGTTTACAAGGAAACGCGCGAAGGAGCAGCCGCGCTCGCGGGGCTCGAGTGGGGCGCCGTGCTCGAGAACGGGCTGCATGCCCGCTTCGCTCGCAGCATGATCGCGGACATCGCCGAGAAGCTTGGGGTCGACAACCCGTGTGCTGGTGAGACCGCTCCTGAGACCGCGCTCAAGTGGCACGGCGTTCTTCGCAACGCGTGAGCCAGGCTCGCAGCGGGCGCGCGCGGAGGCGTGCGAAGGTCGCGTCTGCACCGCTCGTAACATCGCCGTCATTGACGCCGAGACGGTACGAAACGTCAAGCAAGCAATGGCGCGATCGGAACGAAGGGCGCAACGAAGGGCGCAACGAAGGCCGCATCGAGGAAGCACGCTCAGCGCTGTGCACTATTCTCGC
>CAZETM010001256.1:0-1268 GCA_964514885.1 uncultured Polyangium sp.
AATACGACACGCCGCTGCATAATGCTTATGTCGAAGGCTACTACGACGACATGATATCGTTTTACAAGACGTTCCTGTCCGCTTGCCTCAAGGACAATTCGTCCCTGTATAAAGGCGTATTGACCGGCATCATGCGTATTGCCAAAGAAAACATGTTTTCGGATTTGAATCACATCGACGTGTATTCGATCATCGACAAACCATTTTCCACGTGTTTTGGATTTACGGAAGACGAAGTGGCAAACATCATCGAGCCCGATGAATTGGAAGCTGTACGATCTTGGTTTGATGGGTACATTTTCGGCGGGCACGTCATTTACAACCCCTGGTCGATTCTCCATTACATCAAGCGTAGAAGCCTCGAACCGTATTGGGTCAACACCGCATCCACGGATCTCATCCAGCGATTGGCCATCAAGCAAGGATTGGCTTTGTCGGACCAATCCGAGAAGCTTTTGAATGGCGGCACGATCGACACGATCATCGATGCGAAGATTGTGCTTCGGAACATCGAAAACGAGCGCGATGCGTTTTGGAATTTTTTGCTGTTTGCAGGGTATTTGAAGCCCGTCCAGATCGATGTGATCGACGGTGAATATCACGCCAAACTGGCGATTCCGAACCGAGAAGTGAAAGTGGTCTATCGAGATCTTTTCAAAAGATGGCTATCCCATGCGGATCCGCGTTATGGGTACACCGATGTATTTGTCGAAGCGATTCTGTCCGGCGATGCCGCGAACGCGCAAGAGATGCTCGAACACATTCTCTTGACGGCGATATCGTTTTACGATCCGGGTCAGTTCGAGCCGGAAAAACTTTATCACGGATTCATTTTGGGACTGCTCGTGCATTTGGAGGGGAAATACGAAATCCGTTCAAATCGCGAATCGGGACTCGGTCGGGCCGACGTGCTGATGCGGCCGAAAGCGCCCACGGGGGGAGCTGGCGTGGTGATGGAGTTTAAGGTGCACGATCGGAAGAAAACAACGGACGACGTCTTGAAAGACGCAGCCTTGCAAGTGCGCAAAAAGCATTATGCGACAGAACTACGCGCGTCGGGTGTGGCGCTTGTGTACGAATACGTGATGGTCTTCGATGGGAAGCAGGCGTGGGTGAAACGCGTGGACGAATTGCTGGGCTGAGGGGTTATGGGTTCCAGATTTTGAGCCAGCCACGAACTCGAGCGTCTTGGTTCCACTCGTATCGGCATGCTCGAGCCACGTCACCTGCCGTGCATACCGTGCCGTCAGGTGCGTTCGTATCTGCTG
>CAZETM010001256.1:1368-2567 GCA_964514885.1 uncultured Polyangium sp.
GGCAATCGTCCGCTGCGCCGTCGCAGCTTTCGGCTGTATCGCATGTACCGGCGGCTGCGCGGCATTGCGTGCCGACGGCGACCTTCGTATCAGTGGGGCAATCGTCCGCTGCGCCGTCGCAGCTTTCGGCTGTATCGCATGTACCGGCGGCAGCGCGGCATTGCGTGCCGGCCGCGATCTTCGTATCGGCGGGGCAAGTATTCGCCGCGCCATTGCAACTTTCCGCAACGTCACACGCACCAGCAGCCGCGCGGCATTGCGTGCCGACGGCGACCTTTGTATCAGCGGGGCACGCGGCGGCTGAGCCGTTGCACGCTTCCGCGACATCGCAGACGCCTGCCGAGGCGCGGCAGCTCGTTCCTGCGGCAACAAAGGCGTCGGTTGGACACGTATTCGCCGTGCCATTACAACTTTCCGCAACGTCACACGCACCAGCAGCCGCGCGGCAGCTCGTCCCCGCCGCGCGTGGCGCACAGGTGCCATTTATCGCCGCCCCCGCCGCGACACTGCATACGCCACAGCCCGCGCAAGCCACGTTGCAGCAAACGCTATCGACGCAGAATCCGCTCTCACAGACGCCGTTCTGCGTGCAGACGCTGCCCGTCGCGAGGGCGGTGTAGAGCTCGGCCTGTGCCGTATTGAGGCCGCCAGCCACCAGCACCCGACCGTCCTGAAGCAATGCCCCCGTATGTTGTGCGTGGCTGAAGGTCAAACCTGCGGTATTTGTCCAAGCGTTCGTCGCGGGGTCATACGCTCCGCGGTAAGGCCGCTCACGACGAGCGCTTTGCCGTCTGGGAGCAGCGCGGAGGTATGCTGGCTGCGAGGGCTATTCATCGACGGCTCAGCCGACCAGGTGTTCGTCGTCGGGTCGTAGGACTCGGTGCTCGTCAATTGCATTCCGTTGATGCCACCAGCCACCAGCACCTTGCCATTCAGGAGCAGCGTCGCCGTGTGCTGAGACCGGGCGTTACCCATCGGTGCCGCGACCGACCAGGTGTTTGTCGCTGGATCATAGACCTCGGCGATCGCGACGGTGATCAGGAAGTTGTTGCCGCCCGCCACCAGCACCTTGTTGTTCGGAAGCAGCGTCGCCGTGTGACGGTCTCCGTTCTCGCGCACGGTCGCCCCTTCGACCTCCCACGCCACGACCGGCTCACCCGCGCGCACCACCGTCTCGTCAAGGTGCAACCACTCTTCGA
>CAZETM010001257.1:0-2566 GCA_964514885.1 uncultured Polyangium sp.
CGCTGACGTCGACTGCAAACACATGCCGAAGCAACCACGCCCATGGCTTGCGACGTTTGTCACTGACATTTGAATCCGGTTGCTCGAAAAGCTTGCCAAAAAGCGGAAGCTGCACCGGGTTTGGCGCGGTATTCTCATTGCGCGGTACGTGCGGTCTCGCTGATGCCACGACTTGCTCGCGCAATGCGCTGTTCGGCGCCAATACCCCGTGAAACCTCACCATGTGGAATCGCGGCGGAGGCACCATGGCAAAGATTCGCGCAATCTCCCCCGCACTCAGCTAAAAAAACTTGACCGGAGATACACCTGCTCTCCAACTACGCGTCACGAAGTGACGCTGCGTGGAGAGTCCCGACGAGGCTTCGCCTCACCCACCAGAGATGAATCGCGCCCCTACATTTGGCCTTACCGTGGACTGGAACGAGCTTTCATAACAGTTCCCCACCAAACTAAATGACCTGCACCGCATGAAATTGTGTGAGCAAGGATGCCGCCATCAAGGCATCGCCGCGCAATTTCTTTATAGGGGAGACGGGAGACGGGTCCGCCGTGGACGCATCAGAAGTGTCAGCATTTTCTGTACATCACGTACGGGGAGCGCCGCTCGTCGAAGTACCTTGTTTGCGACCGTCTACAAGCGTTTTCATTGCCGAGAATCCTGCTGAAAACGCTCTAAGGCCGTTTGGCGCGGACGTCTCGCCTGCATATATATATACACGCGCGCGTCCTTTGCGTTTCCCCAACGCGCGCCTACGGATATACGCTGAAGTTCGCGGAGCTGTGCTGGGCGGTGCCCTTCGTGATTGTCAGGTCGTCGATGTACGACGGATGGGTGCCGATCGCAATCGTGGATGTCGTGTTCGGCCCCTCCATCGAATCGGTGGCGAGGATCGTTGCGGTCTCGACGAGCACGCCATTCTTGTGGGTGTAGAGGCGCGTTCCCGAGCGGGTCAGCGAGAGGTGCGCCCACGTATCGAGCGGCAGCACGCCCCAGCCGATATCGCCACCCCAATGGCGATATCCGCCGCTCTGCGTGGGGTAGAAGGCGAAGTTGGCGTTTCCGTTGTAGTTGGTGTTGCCCAGCGAAATGTCCCAGCCGCTGCCGGAGACGACAGTCGACCCGGATCCCTCTAGATAGCCATTCTTTACCCAAAACTCGATGGTGAAATCGGCCGTTCCCAATTTGTAGGTCGAGTTCGCGGCTGTCGTCAGGCTGCCGCCCATCAGGTTTGCCGAGGCGCCGCCATGCACCGCCGTGGTGGTGGTAATGGCGGGCGCGTTTACGTTTGTTAGGGCCGGGCCGGTGCCATAGTTGGGGAAACTCGTGGAGAGATTCGCCCCGTCCATTGCGAGGTACATGAACGGCTTGGCCTGCGCCGCTGACACGCTAAAGTCGGCGGTCGAATACTTTGCCGCGCCCAGGGTGATTACGACGTCGTCCAGATAGGACGGGCTCGCGCCGAGCGTGATCGCCGAGGCCAAGGCGCCGGCTTCCATATTCGCCGTGGGAGAAATGGCGACCACCGAGAAGAGCGTCCCATTCTTATGGGTGTAGAGTCGGTCACGTGAGCGTGAGAGTGCGAGGTGCGTCCAGGTGTTTATCGTCAAACCACCCCATCCGATAGACCCGCCCCAATGGCGTGCTGACTGGTTGGCGAAGGCGAAGTCGGCGGCACCATTGTAATTGAAGTTACCGAGCCCAATGTCCCACCCGTTCCCCGTGATGACCGGCGTGCCGGAGCTTCCCTGGACCGAGTAGTTGACCCAGAACTCAATGGTGAAGTCGCGAGTGCCAATGACGTTGTTCGCGCTGGAAGCGGCGGTAATCGAGCCCGTTTGGAAGTTGCCGCTCGCCCCGCCATATTTGACCGTGCTCGTGGTGATGGACGGCGTGCCAGTCGCGGTGAATGCGGCGTCGGAAGCGGCGACGTTGGGGAATGTCGTCGAGGCATTCGCTCCGTCGAGCGGCAAGAACACGTACGGCTCCGGGGACGGTACCAGCTTTGGGAAGTTGTTTGTCCGCGCCACCGTAAAGTTCGCCGTGGTATGGCGGGCCGTGCCCAGCGTGATCATTACGTCGTCCAGGAAGCTCGGGTGCGAGCCAATGGTGAGGGCGGCAGAGGTGCCGGGCCCTTCCATCTTGTCGGCAGCGGCGATCGTGAGGGTATTCATGTTCACCCCGTTCTTGTGGGTAATGAGCGTGGTCCCGAGGCGCGTGAGCGATAGGTGCGTCCAGGTGTCGACCGGCAGGACGCCCCAGCCAATATCGCCGCCCCAATGACGAGAGCCGCCGTTTTCCGTCGTGTAGTAGGCGAAGTCGGCATTGTTTTGGTAATTGGAGTTGCCGAGCGAGATGTCCCAGAAGTTCGTCGTGGCATTTCCGCTGCTGATGACCGGCGAGCCGCCGCCGCCCAGACTGCTGTGCTTGACCCAGAATTCAATGGTGAAATCGCGGGTCCCGATGACGTTGTTCGCCGACAAGGGGGCGGAGAGGTTGCCCGAAGTGAAGTTACCGCATCCAGCGCCGGCTGTGGTGGAGATGGCGGGGGCGCCCTCGAGCACGAGA
>CAZETM010001258.1:0-2566 GCA_964514885.1 uncultured Polyangium sp.
CGCCCCCCTCCCCGCGAGGCGGCGAAGCCGCGGAGTTGGAGAGGGGGCCAGGGGGTGAGGAGCGCCTATGTGGGGACAGGGGTAAGGTCCAGAGCTGCATCCAAAAGCTCGCCAAAGGTCATGGGATGAAACGCGCGATTTGCCGACATGAGCACCACCAGCTCCGTTTCGGGAAGCGTCCTGCGAACGACCTCGGGCGCGATCGAATCCACATCCGCCACGTTGCGCTCCATCCTCACGAACGCTTCTTCCGTCGGCGTTTTACGCTCTCCCGGCCAGCCAGCTTTTCGCGTCGATGGCGGCTCGGCAGCAACGCCGTCGATCTCCCAATTCGAAAAGTCCTCCACGTCCAATTCGGAGCCCGGGGCGCTCGTGACTTTCCGCGATGCAGGAGCTCGCTCTTCAGACTCCGGCATCGGCATCGCATCCGGATCGATGACGCCCGGCAAGCCATCATCGAGCGGCAAGAGCGACCGCGGCTGCCTCGACGAAGTCGGCGGGACGAGGTCCTCCGAGTCGCTCACGTTTCACCTCGCGGCGTCGCCGAGTGCAGCATGGCCAGCGCATCCGCCCACGTGGTGCCTTGTGCCACGAGCGATCGAACCTTCGTCATCGCTGCCGAGTTACCCAAGAAAAACCGCAACTTCGATCGAGACCGATCCATACGCGTCGCAAACATTCGCCGACCGCTCGCTGCTTCGAGCGCTGCTTCGAGCACCACTTCCAGCAATTCGTCTCCGTCTCGACCGAGCGGCGAATTGTCCACAGTCATCACCAGCGCGCGGCCCCAGCGCTCCATTCCGAGCGCACCCAAACCTGCCAGAGCCCACGCGGCCGCAAGCTCCGATAGCGCCGCTTCCGGGCTCGCATCCACGAGCGCAAGCGGTGCGGCAAAGTCTTCTTCCTTCATGCGGATGGCTGCGACTTGCCCAATCGACTCGCCAATCGCCCGACCAAAAGCCCGTCTCGCTTCAATCGTTGCAGCTCCAACGATTGTCAAAACCGCCGACACAGGCAGCACGATGCGCGATTCGCCTCCCAGGCGCACGAAGCCTTCGGCAAGGTCGAACGACAAGGTCCCATCGCGTGGACCGAATCGCCCCGTCACGGCCGCCTCCTGATGCTACGTCGGAAGGACGATTTCCTCACCGCATCCACTTTCGTGTACATAGCTCAGTTGTGCCGAGCGGTCTTCAAGAGCCCGACCACTTTCGCGAAGTGAGCCTCGGTATGACCGCGACGTCGTCTCGGTGGCTGTCCGCACTGCTTTCTATCGCGTTATGCGCAGCGCTCGGTTTATCGGCCCGCAAAGCGTTTGCCCAAACGACCGGTCCTTCGGTGGTGCCCGTGCGCCAAAGGCCTTTGCCTGCGGAAGCGCCACGTCTCGCGTGCTCGTTTCAAGCGCCCGTGTGTGTGCATGCGGCAGCCAATGTGCGCGATGAATCCATGGCCCACGTGCTCGGAGGGGCCGAAAGGTTTTACCGAGTCGTGAATTCGCTCGGATTGCCCGAGCCACTTCCGGATGGCCAATTGGGAGGCGATTATCGTTACGATATTTATTTGCTCCCCGATGCAGCAGATCCGTCGACGATTTCCGATTGGATGGTTGCTGGCAGCGTGTGGGATCGAGCGTCGGCGTTTACCATCATGACGCCACCATTGCCTCCATTTGGATGCGATACCGATGCCGCCGTGGCGCGAGCTTTGACGCATGCGTCGGTTCTGCGGCTGGATGCGGGCGCCGAAGATGTTGCCATTGCCATCACGCAATCGCACGTTGCGGACATCATTACGGATTGCAGCGTGGTCAGTTTTGCCGCAGTCGATGATTTTCAGCGCAAGCCTGAACGGTTTCTTGGTTATCGTCAAGGTGACGAGCCCGTGGGAGCGATGCTTTTTGGTCGTTTTCTCGATGATACGTATGGCATTGGTTTTCCCGGGGGCGTATTGTTCAGTCTATTGGCCGTTGCGGGACAACACACGCCTGCTGGTGCGTTGCAATTTGCCAACGAGCCGGATCTTTTCGACGCTTTACGCAGCAATACCAAAGCCCGAGGCAAACCATTTGAAGATTTGTTGCTAGAATTTGCCATTCACCGAGCCTTCGTGGGATCACGCAGCGATGACGGACATCTGGTGGACGTAGCCAAATACGGCGATGCAGGACGCGTTCGTTTTGAGTGGTCCGTTCCGTATGAAACGCTTCCTCGAAGACTGGCGCCAAAACGTCCCATCGATGCAATGGGCGCGACGTACGTTTGGGTGGATTTACGTGGCGCTCCCGAGGACGTCGATTTATCGTTCGTTGCCGATTGGGAAGCCGGTGTGCTTTTTCATTGGGCGGTCGTGAAAGTCGATTCCCAAGGCATGGAAATGGGTCGAATATCCATTGCTGGCATTCATGGATCCACGCACGCCGAAAGGTCTTTGATCGGCCTTCGAGGTGCCAGGGGGCTCATCGTCGTCGGCGTGAATGCGGGAAGCATCGATCGCAGTCGTCCCTTCGATCCGGACGATGGCGAATTGGCTCGGTCGTATACGGTGACGCTGATTCGGTAGCGTTTTA
>CAZETM010001259.1:0-2565 GCA_964514885.1 uncultured Polyangium sp.
ATTTCCAGCGCCGAAATGGCTTCTTCGAATGCCTCGCGACCGCCCAGGCCCCGAAGCAATTCGACCAGCGTGCCCAGTTGGTCGAAAGGATGGAGCTTGAGATGAACGGGCTCGGCAAGCTGCTCCAGGCCCTCGTCCACGAACTTCACGAGCAGCCCTTCCAGCACTTGACGTTGCAGCGGGGAATACGTCGGCAGGATTTTCTGCACGGTGGACTTACCGGCGCGATCTTTCCGGAGCACGGGCCGCATGCCGTATCCCACGTGCGCCAGCAAATCATAGGTTGCATACCCATCGCCGTAGGTTTTCGCCAATTCCGCAGTGTGAATGCCTTGCCGTTCCAATCTCGCGCGCAGCTCGCCGCGGCGGTCGTAATCCAGCCACGCATCGTGAAAGTCCTGCCGTGTCGGGCAAATTTCGCGCAAAATGCCCCGCGTTTGCTCGTCCACCGGGAGGTCCACCTTCTGCCCGTACGCGTCATAACGCACGACCGTCTCGGCGACCGTACGAACCTCGACATCGGGAATCACATACTTTTCGCGACGTTCTCCGCTGCGAGAAACCGCGGGATTACCGTTCGGGTTCTGCTCATCGGACCGTGACGGCGACGGAATGGGGTCGCCGGATTTGACTACGAGAACTTGTTCGGGCGGGCCATTGAACTTTTCGTCTTCGAAGTGCCGCGTGGCTTCGCGAAAGTCCATGATGGTGAACCAATACTTGCCGTAATCCTCGCGCACGCGCGTGCCGCGGCCGATGATTTGCTTGAATTCGCCCATGGAGCCGATTTCGCGGTCGATGACGATCAGCTTGCAGGTTTGCACATCGACGCCGGTGGTGAGCAATTGAGCTGTCGTGGCAATGACCGGATAGTCTGACTGTGGCTGAATGAAGTCGTACACCTCGTCTTTGCCGACGGTATCGTCCGAGGTGATGCGGCGGATGTAGCGTTCATTTTCGGCCATCAGGTCGCCGTTTTCCCTGGCCAGCGCCGAGCGCATTCGATCGGCGTGTTCGGTATCCTGGCAAAAGACGATTGTTTTGGACATGCGTCCGATTTGCTTCAGATATTCGGTGACGCGTTTGGCGACCGCGGTGGTGCGTTTTTCGAGCACCATGGTCCGATCGAAATCGCGTCTCGTATAGGTTCGCTCTTCGACGACTCGGCCATATTTGTCGACCGTGCCCTTTTCGGGGGTATACCCGTCGGTATCCTTGTCCAGCTCGACCTGGAGGACTTTGTAGGGCGCCAAGTAGCCGTCATCGATGCCTTCCCGCAGCGAATAGGTGAAAATGGGCTCGCCGAAGTAATCGGTGTTGGAAACGGTGGTGGTTTCTTTTGGCGTGGCGGTCAGACCGATTTGCGTGGCGGTGGAGAAGTATCCGAGGATCTCTCGCCAGGCCGAATCTTCGGCGGCGCTTCCGCGGTGACACTCGTCGATGATGATCAGGTCGAAGAAGCCCGGAGAAAACTGTTTGTAGATGTTATTTTCTTCTTCGTTGCCCGAGACGGCTTGATACAGCGCGAGGTAAATCTCGAAGGATTTGTCGGCCTGGCGATGTTTGATTTTGGTGAGAGCACCGCCGAAGGGTTGGAAGTCGTTGTTGCGGGCTTGATCGACGAGGATGTTGCGATCGGCGAGAAACAGCACGCGTTTTTTGGTTTGGGACTTCCACAAGCGCCAGATGATCTGAAACGCGGTGAAGGTTTTGCCGGTGCCGGTGGCCATGACCAGGAGAATGCGCGATTGACCTTTCGCGATGGCCTCGACGCTGCGATTGACGGCGGTGAGCTGGTAATACCGAGGTTGTTTGTCTTCCGTTCCAACGAACCAATCTTGCGCGACGATGGGTTCTTGCTCGGGCGTGATGTTTCGCGCGCGGCAATAACGCGCCCACAACTCGGAGGGCTTGGGAAAGGCGTCGAGCGGCACGTCGCGCTCGATGGTGTTTGTCGGATCGGAACGGTCGTTCTCGACGAACGCATCGCCGTTGGTGCTGTAGGCGAAGGGGACATCGAGCATCTTCGCGTAGTCGACGGCTTGTTGCATACCTTCGCCAACGCCGTTGTTGTTGTCTTTGGCTTCGATGACGGCGAGGGGCAGGTTGGGTTTGTAAAAAAGAACGATGTCCGCGCGCTTGCGGGTGTTGGGGATCCGCACTTCGCCGTTGCGACCTTTGGTCGTGATGCGATCCGGAGTGAGCACGTATTCTTGTCGAATTTGCTCGTGCAAATCCCATCCTACCGAGGGCCGAGTGACGGCGGGTAAGACGAACTTGGTGATGATGTCCTGTTCACTCAGTTCTTTTTTGTTCATGACGCACGCCTGGCGGACGCAGCGTACGGAAAACGGCCGAGCAGGCCAAGCATAATGTGCGAGTGCGCCGAACTGTCCCCGTGGCCCCCTCGAGTGTTATGAAAACTCGTTCCAGTGGGGGCGCGATGCCTCACCCCCAGCCACTCTCCGCGAATCGCGTCACTTCGTGACGCTTGCGGAGAGGGGAGTTTTATGACCGCGACGTCATTCCTTCTGCGCTTTTTTCCTCCCCACATTCCAGAAGAAT
>CAZETM010001260.1:0-2564 GCA_964514885.1 uncultured Polyangium sp.
GAGAATCGTCGCATCGGTTGCTCCAAAAAGTGACGGGCGCAGGGTGGGTCTCGTTCGTCGGGGCCCGCGGTCTGCGTGGTCGCAGAGCGTCTATCACTGTGGTGTGCGCTCGGTCAAGTTTGTTGCAACCATTGGGCCAACATTCTTGATCGCACGAAGCGTCAATCCTCCTGCCCCTCTATTGTCGCGTCCCGTCACGAATTCGATCCGCGTACTGCCCCTGCCTTGTCGCACCTAGCCATCTTGAATCGCGATTGTGCGCGTGGCACGTTCGTTGCTTATTGTCCTGGCACGTCGCACCGAAACAGGGGCGCCGAGATAGCCAGGAGTATCCATGCAATTCCATCAAGCGATTTTGACCGCAAGCTCGATTCTTGTTCTCGCACCGCTGGTCACCGGCTGCGGCACGACAGCTACGATTTCGAGGTCCAATGTGCGTCCGGTCGAGGCGAAGATCGTCGGAAGCGACCCCAAGAGCCTTTATATCGAAGTCCCTGGCACGTACGACACGAGGTCGATTGGGCGCAGCGACATCACCGACATCGATCATCCCGGGAACGTCGCCGCGGTCATCGGCGGGATTGTGACTGGATATGGCATTGCCAACATCGCGATCGGGGCATCGGATTGCCGCCGCGGAGGGGCAGCTTATTGTACGGGCGTCTTTCTGCCCGCAGCGGTCGGTGCTCCAATCTTCGTCTGGGGGCTCGTTACGTGGATGACATCCACTGGAGCTGTCAAGCCAAAGTCAGACTCGAGCAGCAACTTCGCCATTGTACCGACGGCGTCGTTCGATAAGAAAAACGAATTTGTTGGAGTGAGCGCATCGGCACGGTTCTGACGTTGATCGAGCGATGTTGCGGGTGCGCATGGGTCGTCCGCAGGCGAAATCGTGAAGTGAGCGGAGGTTCGACAAGAATAGCTTTTGGATGACGTCTCCGTTTGTCTCGCACTCCGTCCTGCAATCTGATATCGTCGCGCCATGCGCCTCTCGTTCAACACAACCGGCCCTTGTTTTGCCGATGAACACTACATGCTTCCACCCGAGCGACGACTCGGCGACGTCATGGAGCGCATCGAAGATCGCAAGTTCTTCACGTTCACGGCAGGCCGGCAAACGGGCAAAACCACGAGCTGCATGTGGATCATGGAGCACCTCAACAAGACCGGTGAGTGGCGGGCAATCTGGGTGGACCTTGAGAAGGCGCGCGAGCAACCCGACCCAGTCAAGGCGTTTCGAACCGTGCTGGGCAAGCTCGACCATATTTGCGGTCGTGACCAACCAGATATAAAGCGGCCCGACATCGAAGAACTTTTGCGAGATCCTGCCAGTGCCTTGGGCAATTACCTCACGTTTATCGCTGGCCAAAGTGACCGTCCGTGGGTAATCCTTTTCGATGAAGTCGATGGCCTTGTTGGCGAGACAATGGTTTCGTTTCTCACGCAGCTTCGCGATGGGTACCTCGATCGCCGTCGGACTCCATTTCCTGCGAGCATAGGCCTCATCGGCCAGCGTCACGTGCGTGATTACGCATTACGCGAAGAAGACCGGCGCGCGCTTTCGTGGCTTGGTACCAGTTCGCCCTTCAACATCACCGCAGAAGCGATGACCATTGGACCGTTTACCGAGCCTGAAGTCGGCGAATTGATCCAGCAGCACACGACGAAGACCGGGCAACATTTCGAGGCCGAAGCCATTGCCAGGATCTACGAACTTGGTCAGGGTCATCCATGGCTCACGAATGCAATGGCGGATCAAATCGTTCGGCGGGACGTGAAAGACCGCAACATGGCCATTACAGTCGACCACGTGGATGCGGCGAAAGAAACGATCATTGTTGAAAGGCGTACGCATATCGATTCACTGATGGCTCGGTTGCGGGAAGACCGCGTGCGGAGGATTCTGGATCCAATGCTCGTGGGTGATCAAACGGGCGCCGATGTGCTCGATGACGACTTTTCGTACGTTCTCGGATTGGGCATCATCCGCAAGATTGGGGGCATGTACGCCATATCGAACCCGATCTATCGCGAAGTGATCCCACGAGCGTTGAATCATCATCGTCAAATGCAAATACCCAACAGTCCTGCGTGGTATGTTCGGCCCGACGGGTCGCTGGACATGGCGAAACTTTTGGTTGATTGGCAAAAGTTCTGGCGCAAAGATGGGCATCTTGCAGCGGAAGGGTTTGCGTATCGAGAATCCGGGCCACATTTGATGCTGATGGCGTTTTTGCAAAGAATCGTCAATGGCGGTGGGCGCATCGAACGCGAATATGGTCTTGGTCGGGGAGCGCTCGATCTTTTGGTGTGCTGGAAAGAAGAACGTCACGCAATAGAGCTGAAGATTCGGCGCGATACGGACACCGAAGCTGAAGCGCTCGATCAAGTCACGCGGTACCTCGATAAGCTTGGTCTCTCCGAAGGGTGGCTGGTGATGTTCGATTTGCGCAAAGAGACGCATTGGCAAGAGAAGTTGTTCGTCAAGGAAATCGATCACGCGGGCAAACGCGTGCGGCTGGTGGGTTGCTAAATACGACACCACAATCTTGGCCAGCTTCCAC
>CAZETM010001261.1:0-2562 GCA_964514885.1 uncultured Polyangium sp.
GTCCGGCTGCAACCGGCCCGACGGCAGCGGCCGGCTTTCCGTGCGGCGCATTTTCGCGTCGTGATCGCGTTCGAGCAGTTGATTCAAGGCCGCCGCGCCGCACGCCACCAACCCGGTTCCCACCAGCGCCTGAAACATCAGGCCGTAATTCATGGGGCCGCGCCAGCCGAGGTAAAAACCCACGAGGGTCGTCACCGACTTGCGCGGCCACAAACTCATCGCTTCGTTCGGTTGCACGCCGATGCGCGTGGCCCCGACGAACTCACAGAAAAATCCCTGTAGTTCGAGCGGAACCTCACCGTATCCCGGTCGATACCGCCCCATTCGTTCCAGCCCTGCGCGCGCCATGTCCAACGTCACGCGCTCTTCGACTCGTCGTGATGCTCGGTCCACCAAGTGATTTCCGATCGCATCGAGGAACCACGCTTCGGCCGCTTCTCCGCGCTTTCCCAAGTCATCGAGCACGTCGTCCCAGCACTGCCCAAGCGTCACGGCAATGATCACCATCTCTTTGGCGCCCTCGAAACGCCGCACCAACGCCAACGAGCGCAAGCTTCCCAGCGGAGCGTCGGCGATGACGATCTCTTCCTCTTCAGGCTGCGTACGAAGAACTTCGGTGGCGCGAAAAACTGCTTTGAAAGAAGCCATTTCGAGCGCTCTGCGCGTTGCTAATCCGATCGCTTCGCGCACGCCACGTTCTTCGACTTGCGCCACTCGGTCATGATGGGGCACTCCGAGCGCACGTAAAATTTCTCGCTCGGTAGGCGGTGGAACCGAGTCTTCGAGGGCAATGACACCGCGACGAAAGAGTCTCATGTGTTCTTTGCGAGGCCAGAAGCAATTCGACCCACATCCGAGAATGGTTCCGTAACGTCATCTTGTACTGGCATGTTGGTTCGACCTTGCCTATCCTAGGGAGAATCGGAGAACAGTTGAGCTCGCAGCGATATAGCAAGCGAGCTTGAGTGGTTCTTTAGGAGTACGAGGAGAGTTTATGTCGATCAGCATTACGCCCAAGGCAGCCGAGAAAGTGATGGAAATTGCTTCGGCTGAGGAATTATTCGGGCAGGGGTTGCGTTTGCGCGTGATTGGCGGCGGTTGTGCTGGGTTCTCGTATGATCTCTACTTCGAGGACAAGCCGACCGAGATGGACGAGACCTTCGAGGACAAGGGGGTCAAGTTGTTCATCGATCCTCTGAGTTACCAATACCTCGAGGGGACGGAGATCGATTACGTCGAGGGGCTTCAAGGGTCTGGATTCAAATTCTCCAATCCGCAAGTGAAGAGCACTTGCGGGTGCGGTTCGTCGTTCTCCGCGTAGTTTCCGCGTAGTTTCCGCGTAGCCGTTACCTTCGCGGTTTACTCTTTTCGCCATAACTCTTGGCTGCTCACGGCCGCGCTTTGATTTTGCGCTGGCTGGCTCTCCCGGTGACGCCGGGCCGAATCCACTTTTCAGATTCATTCTCAATTCTCGCTTGCGGCGGGTTTTTCCTGCTCTGCCTTTGGCGGCTTTGTCCATCGGTAATCGGCTGATCTCGGCCGATCGGTTGGCTTTTCGGGTGCGCCTCTTCCGAACGTTGCGGCGAGCATAAACGTAGGAATGGGGGTTGCATCGAGGGCAGGGGTGCGGGCTCACCGCAAAGTTCGGGCAGGACGGTGAGCAGGGGTCTTGGGGCGGTGGAAACTGAGTACACACTCGTGGGGGAAGACGTGCAGACTTCTCGTGACCAAAGCAGCGCGATATCTAGGTACATTGCGCATATCCGGGCAATTCCGGAACTCTCCCGTGAGGATGAGGTGGAGCTTGCGCGAAGGTATCGGGATCACGCGGACCAACGAGCGGCGGCTAAGCTGGCGCTCGCCAATCTGCGGCATGTCGTGTCGATTGCGATTAGCTATCGACGCTACGGCATTCCGCTCGCGGACCTCGTTGCCGAGGGAAACTTCGGGATCGTGCATGCGATCCGCAAGTATGACCCGGAGCGAGGCAATCGGTTCGTTACGTACGCGGCGTATTGGATACGTGCGTACATCCTGAACCACGTGATTCATTCGTGGAGTTTGGTGGGTGTAGGCTCGGGGCCGCTTCGTTCGAAGATGTTTTTCCGTCTTCGGCGCGAGCGGGCAAGAATTGCCGGGCTTGTTGGGGAGGGCGAAGCGGGCGATCAGATGCTTGCGGAAAAGTTTGGCGCGCCGGCCGAGAAGGTCATTGAAATGGCGCGGAGGCTGGAAGCTCGCGACGTGTCACTCGACACAAAGGTATTCGATGATGGCGCGCGGTCGCTCGTCGATACGCTGGTATCTAACGACCAGGATCAAGAAGAGCGATTTTTGCGAGCTGAGGAAGGCGCACGACTTCGTGAACAACTTGCAGATGCCGTGCAAAACCTCGATCCGCGTGAGCGATACATTGTGGAAGTGCGGATGATGGCCGATCCGGAAGAAGAGCTGTCGCTTGCAGAAATTGGCCGGCGGCTGGGCGTATCGCGCGAGCGTGCGCGTCAGTTGGAAGCGCGGGCAAAGCGCAAGTTGCGGGATCGTTTGCTGCCGCTTGCGGCGTGA
>CAZETM010001262.1:0-2560 GCA_964514885.1 uncultured Polyangium sp.
CGGCAGCGGAAATCTCCATCGAAATATGGGCATCGGTTTGTCGGATTGACTTCGCTGGGGGGTTCTGTTTCAGACTCAGAGCCCGACCGCGACGCGTTAATGCTATGCCCAGAAGAACGCGCCGCGGTCGGGCTAGTGCCTGAAGGCCGGTCCTTTATTGCGAGCGCGTAAGACCCGGCCGAGCAAGACGTAACGAGCGACGTACGGCGTCGTTTACCGGCTTTGGTGGCGTGCTGCGGGTCGAGCTGGCCGAGCTGCTCGACGTCGTGGCTGGCTCGTATTCGATCACGTCGTTGATTTCTTCGATCTCAGACGTGGGAGGCACGTACAACCCCGCGCGAGCGGTGCCAGAGCGCGCGGGATCCCAGAAGTAGTAAAGGGCGATGAGGCCTGCGGGCACGAACAGCAAAAGGATCGTGAGCACGACGAGCCGGGCGCTAGAAACCACCGCTTTCGCTGCGGTTTGCATCGCCGGAACGACCGAAACGAACCACGGCGGCGGGAGTGGCGGGGGACCCTTGGAGCTGCCTGGCAGACGGCCTTCGGCCTCCCATATTGCGCAGAATGCCGCGCGGAATTCGGGCTTGATTTCGATAGCCGTGGGCACAATGAGCACGCCCAATTTCTGCCGATCTTTCGCTTCCTTGCGCGCGAGGTTCTTTTGAAGCCGCGCTGACGCGGACCAATCGCGCGCCCAAACGGTGCTCTCGGCGATTCCGAGCATCGCGGCGACTTCTCGCGTACTGAAGCCGAGGATCCGGTAATTGATGAAAACCGCGCGAAGAGGCTCTTCCAGTTCGTCGATCTCGCGGAGCAACTGGCACGCTTGCAGGAACTCGAGCGGCGAATCGGCTTGATCGCGTATTCGCTCAGGCTCGGCCGTTCGGTCGTGTCGCAGCCGGTCTCGCACTTCTGCGCGTCGTGCGCGCCTAGCGACAGTGGTGGCGAGATTCAGCAGTTCGTTCCGCGCCTCATCGACGCTGGAGAACCGCTCGGGGTCCTTGCTGACGACGAGCCAGAAGTCCTGCTCGGCATCGGGCAAGCAGTTTACAGGGACGCCGCGACGCAGGAGCCATCCACGGAGTTTGGAAGCATACGCTTTGTAGAGGGCGTCGAAGTCGGACGGGGCAGACGATGCTAGTTCAGAGGCCACTCTTGGTAGGTCACCCAGAACGACAAAATCTCAGTGCTATTTTCGACGGCGTGTCGATTTTTTCTGAGCGGGTAGGGCGGGTAACGTTTCGGGGCTCGAGCGCCGTTCGCGACCCCTCGTTACTAAGGGGCGCTCGGGGACAAAACCACGCAGACTTTTTTCGAGGCGCGGTCGATTTCTGCTGAATCAGTGAGACCAGTAACGTTTTGGAGGGCGGAACCGCGGAGCGTCCCGGTTTGGTTGTCGACCGCGCATGCAGAGATCAGCGCGAGGCTCGACGGCCGGTTTTGGGTTTAGTCGGCTGGCCCTTCTGCTCTTGGTCGGTTTGGTTTTTTCGCTCGGTAAGCTTGTCGCGGGAAGACAACGCTTCCCAAGCTTGCTGCGCAATGTCCAAAGCGTGCACCCATGACGAAACCTCATTGAACTCAGTCTCAATAAAGCGGTTCCAATGTTCTCGACTTGCGCGAGGATGGACTCGGGCCTCGACTGCTTTGCGCATCCGGCCAATCGTGTGCATCGTAATCCAAATTTCTTCCATGCGACGTTTGATGTGCCACGTCGCATCAGCGATCCATTCGGGCGAGCCCCTCACCAAGCTACCTTGCAGCCATTCGGCTAAGTAGCTGAATTCATCATAGTCGATGACAGAGGACCAAATACTTTCATCTACACAATCCCCCATGGCCAGGTTAATTTTTTCCTGGAAAGCTCGCAGAGAGACTGCCGTTTTGAGTGAAGCAGGGGCACGTAACGCGATTTCTGCGTCTTCCATCAATGTATTACGGGCTTGCTGGAATCGAAGCTCGTCGTTATAGCCACTACCGCTTTTTGCGAGTTGTTTTAGTTCTTCAATAACCTGATCGAAGTCATCGCAACGAGGGTGCCTTGTTCGTTTGAATTGGGGACAAGGGCCGTGCAGCGCTTCTGCTATTGCCAACTCAATGGTCCAGAGAAATTCGTGCGCGGAAAGATCGGATAAGAGCTTTCGAAGTGCAACGTACTGAGGAATCGCCTCCCAATCGCCGTTCCGGTTTTGACGGAGGTAATCGAGCAGTTTCCGTAGCGGTTCGATGATCTCTTCGGTACTGGGAAGCTCGGACGGGTGAATGGGTTTGCTCATGTCAGAAGGCCGCGTACCACCGCCTTGCGCAGTCGTCGAGATGCTCGGAACGGAGGGCTCACCGTGGGAGTGACGAGCGAACAATTAAGCTGCTGCCTTGCATGGGGTGTCGCCTCGACCCACCGCCTTCGGGTATCCTCAACGCTGGGAGGACTCCATGCCCAGCTTTTTTCGGGGAATTTGGCAGGCGTTGGTCCCGTTGTGCTTGTTCTTCGCGTGTGCGTTTGCCCCCGCGGGATGCACGTGTGCGCCGGAGGATCAATCCCTTGTGGGTCGGTACATTGCTT
>CAZETM010001263.1:0-2559 GCA_964514885.1 uncultured Polyangium sp.
ATCGGTTTACCGTCGCCGTCGACCTCGAGCACGCCGCCAAACGCGCGCTCGTACACGAGCGGCATACGCTCGAACGGCACAGCGCGCGAAAAACGGTTACCGAAGACGCCCTGCCATTCACGGTCACCGAAAACCTGCACGATTTTGCGCACGGGACCGACCGCAAGCTCGACGTGCATCTCCGATACGAGACGCATCGAGATAGCGTCGCCGATCATCACCACGTCCGTCGATGGTTTTCCAACGTGGAGCTGGCTCACGCGGAGTAAACTCGATTTTGCAGGTGGCCCGCTGTATTCGTCCACGAGTTGGACAGGGGCTTGTTGTTCTGCAACTTCGACACGCGCACCGCGAAGGGCAAATGTGGCTTGCACGAAAACGTGCAGGGAATCAATTCCATCGACGTCGGGAAAAACCGCGATCATCGGTGCGAACGGAGTTTCATTTCGGATCGCCAGCATGGGGGAAGGTCCAGAGCATCGCCGAGATTGGCCTCGAATACAATCCGTTTTGTACGGAACATCGACATCGTTGCGTACGGCGTACGAGTCATTGTGCTGCGTTACGCCCGTTCGGTTGTCCCGTTTGCCGTGCAACATCCATGGCGGCCAAGAAGAGCGCGCCGAGCGAGAGGTTTTTCGTGGTGGTGTTTGACAGAGCGACTCCACCGTCGGCCGTGGCCGGCTGAAACGGCAACGCGGCTAGTACATCGAGCGTCTCCTCGCGTTCGGGTAGCGGTTCTCCTCCGGCAAACGGCGTCGCTGTACTTCCCTCGAGCTGTGCGAGCATCTCGTCGGTGAGCATGAACGTCGACCCCGCATCTTGCGCCGGCCGTGCCGACGTCGAGGGTAAACTTTGCACCTTGGCCAATGGTGCGTCCAAGCCTAGCGATGACGCGGGCAAATACGAAGGTTCGTCCGGGGGCTGGAGGTTTGCCGATGGGGATCTTGACACGGACGAACTTTCACGAAAGGGCAGCGCTTTTTCCTGCTCTACCCTTTGCACAGCGCTTTCGTGAAACGGCAGCGCGTCTTCGTCCGCATGCGCCCTCAACGTGGATTCGTCCAGCATGAAGGTGTCGCCCGATGAACCGTGAGGATGGGGAGCACTGCTCGCGGGCTTCGGTGGAAGCATGGATGACGGGAATCGGGACGAAGCGGCATGAAATGGCAAAGGTTCCTTGGCCGCGAACGCTTGCAACCTTGCTTCGTCAAACACAAACGTTTCCGCGACCGATGGCGGAGATTGCACCGGACCTGCGACCGGTGCTTGCGGAGTCCATCGTGGTTCGAGCTTGGGAAGTGGACGATCCGACAAACCTAGTGCCGCGACAAACTGCAAATCTTCGAGCGCGACGTTGGTCGGAAGTGGTAGATGGCCTCGAAAAACCAACGCGCACAAGCCGTGGTCGACGTCGATTTGTAGCGTGTCCAGGCCGATGCGCAGCGGAACTCCCAGGCGAAATGGATCCATCTTGCCAAACATCATCACCGCGCACGATGCCGAAGGAAGTTGCGTGTCGAACTTGAGCATCGTTGCGTGCATCGATTCGAGACGTAACCATTCATCGCCACGCAGAGGTTCAAGACGTTGATCCGTCGGTGCCGCTTGAAAGTAGCTCCAATCGAAGGTGTCCGGCAGTTCGATGGGTGAACGGTCGAGGTTTGTCCAGTCGAACGCACCCAGCAGTCGTGCGCGTACGGGCCAGGTTCGCGCGAGTGGCGCGAGCGCGTGCAAGTGCGGCGGGACAAACGAGTCTTGTTGAATGGGAATTTCGACGGTTTTACGAAGGAGTGCGGTGCCATCTCGCGCAACGACGAAACGCACGCGCATCGACGGTGCCCCTGGCGCAGGCGGATACCACGCGTGCCCACGCACCCAGATCTCAGGCTGCACGAGACACGGCGCGAGGTCTCCTGGTTCGATTCCCGCAGCTTGCGGGAGACTACGCTCGATGCGTTCGATGGCAAGCGGCGAACGAAGCGTCATCGCTGCACCGGGAACAAGCGTGAACGTTGCTTTGACGGCTACGGTAGCGAAGGAGGTTTGTCGTTGATGCCACAGGCAAACGCCGGCGGTGATGGAGTCATCGGCAGTGGAAATGGCGATGGGCCAATCGGTTGGGCTCACGAAGCACAAATACCAGGATCTTGTCGTCGGGCATCGAAAATGGCCCAAAAAATTTCAAACGTGTCACCGCATGTCGTAATACGGCGCCGGCAAGTATTGCAGATTGTCCGGTGGCGCATCGGGATCGTGTTCATAAAACAAGGTCGCACGAGCCATGACCTGCTCGAAGGCAACCTGATCCAGATCCGTGATTACCTCGTGCGTCTGGTCATCGTACGTCCAAACCTTCGCACGAGGGTCGACATTGGGCGGCGGCGCGCAAACAGCTATGGTCCTTGCGCGGGGATTGCGAGCGTGCAGCGTTTCGCGCGACCAAATGGGTGCCTAGTGCCTAGTCCAAATAGTGCGACCAGGCAAGGCTGGTCCGGAAGGAATGAGTGATGCGATGATCTCATGAAATTCGGTACATCGTCCAGCGGGTGCGAGTCC
>CAZETM010001264.1:0-2559 GCA_964514885.1 uncultured Polyangium sp.
TGGTGCGACGAGGGCGTTGAAGCAGCGTTGCTTGGCCGATCGATTGCCAGCCATTCGACGTGGACAGAGCTGATCCATGAAATCTACCGTTGCAAGGTTCTTTCATGCCGGCCTTCGGCACCGTTTGACTCACTTTTTTATGGTGGGCAGCATTCTTTTTGCCATTGCGCCCCCCCCGGAACATACGCGCACCATTCGACTCGAACCGGACGTCGTCGCCACGCTACGCGCCGCGGAAGCTCAAAAACTCGGTATTCATTCTCTTTCGCCCGAAGACATGCGCCGGGTCGAAGCGCGCGCCGTGGAAGATGAATTGCTTTACCGCGAAGCGCTACGTTTACGCATTGCCGAAGGCGATATCATCGTGCGACAACGCCTCGTGCAGAAGCTGCTCGTGCTTGCCGAAGACATCGATGGTGCGTCTCGGCCATTGACGGACACCGAACTTCGGGATTGTTTTGCCAAGACGCCAAACAAATGGAAAATGCCTGCCGAAGTGCGATTCATTCATGTGCATGGCGCGTCACGCGAACAGGTGGCAGCGCTCCGCGAGCAAGCGACGGCATTCAGTGCCGAAGCTGGTCACGACCTGGAGGTTCCGCCGCTCGGGGATTCTTTTCCGACGAATCGACGGGTCATCGCGCCAATCGAAGACATTGGTCATGCGTATGGATCCGAATTCGCCGCGGCATTGAAAGGTTTTCCGGTGCGAACGTGGAGCGATCCCATTGCGTCGAAATACGGCTGGCACATCGTCCGCGTGTTGACGTATTCCCCGGAAAAGCCAGCCACCCTGGACGACGTGCGGATCGAAGTCGCGCTGGATTGCCAAGTGCGTCGCCGAGAAGAAGCGGTTCGTCGCTACGTGGGGCGGCTCTTTACCGAATACGATGTTTACGTCGGTGGGGAACGCATTCGCGACTTTTCGCC
This sequence comes from uncultured Polyangium sp., assembly GCA_964514885.1. GTDB lineage: Bacteria > Myxococcota_A > Polyangia > Polyangiales > Polyangiaceae > Polyangium. Next base: position 931 of record CAZETM010001264.1, read on the forward strand.
CACGGATCGGATTGCCCCGCGGGGTGAGCTTTCGGGTGAAGACTAATGGATCGCATGCGAATCGCGACGGCCGCGGCGTTCGGCACGATGTTCGCCATCGGTTGTGCGAGCGTAGCCAATGCGCACGGAATGCGTACGGCGTATGTCGAAATCGTCGAGCAAACGCCGGGACGAGCGGTGGCTCATTTTCGCGCGACGATCGATGCTCCCGTGAAGATCCGATTTCCCCCCGAATGCGACGTGGAAAGCGTTGCGCCGACGATGTCGACCAATCCGCTCGTGCACGGGGGTTCGACGTTGGTTTTGCAATGCAAGGGTTCGCTAGCTGGGCGCGAGATAGGCGTGGAGGGGCTGGGAACGACGATTACCGAGGCGGTGGTGTGGGTGTCTCGAAGCGACGGAGCGACGTCGTCGCACCTGCTCACGCCGGCGGAGGCGACGTTTCGAATCCCGTCGCAATCCCGACCGCTGGCGCGTTTGACCGAATACGTGCCGCTTGGAATGAAGCATATCTTGGCGGGCGCGGACCATTTGCTTTTCTTGTTGCTGCTGGTGTTTACGCTTCGGCGTCCAAAAGCCGTGCTGTGGGCAGAAACGGCGTTTACCTTATCGCATGCGTTATCGTTCAGCGCGGCGGCGCTCGGATGGATTCACGTGTCGAAGGAAGCGGCCGAAGCGTGTATTGCGGCGAGTTTGTTGCTGCTGGCCTTGGATGTCGAACGGAAAGGTCTTCCGGCGCCGTCGACGCGGGCCGGAGCGAGTTTGGCGTTGGTGTTCGGATTGGTGCATGGTCTCGGTTTCGCGGGGGGGCTGTCCGAACTGGGAATGCCTTCGCAAGACGTGGGGTGGGCGCTCGTCGGGTTTGCTGCGGGCGTAGAAATCGGCCAGGTGCTGTTTTTGGTTGTGGCGCTGCTAATTTCGTATTTGTTGTCGCGAAGTCGATTTTACTTCCAAACGACGTTCTTGGTCGCGTATGCTGCGGGAGGGTTCGCAGCATTTTGGTTCATCGAGCGGGTCATTGAGTGTCTTGGCGTTGCACGCTCGATTTGGTGAAAGACGAGGCAGGGTAAAATGTTCACAACTCGAATGTGGTTCGCCTCGGCGCTGGCAGTCGTTCCGGTCTTGGCATTAGGCACGGGGTGTGATCGTTCGCAAGGCGCGACGACGCCGGGGGGCGGGGCATTGGCGCTGGTGGAGCCCGATCCGGATCCGGGACCGCCGGTGGACAAGGGCGACGCGTGTTCGGATGCGAATCCATTAAAAAACGTCTATTTCGGCGAACTGCACGCGCACACGTCGTATTCGCTGGATGCGTATGCGACGGGCACGCGGGGCGATCCGAGCACGGCGTACGCATTCGCGCGAGGTGCGGAGGTACGCGTGGGGACGGCGGCATTAAAACCTGGCCCGACGACGCGTATCGATCGACCGCTCGATTTCATGGCCGTGACGGACCATAGTGAATTTTTGGGTCCGATTGGAACGTGCACGATGGATCCGAAGGCGGATGGTTACGACGCACCTTATTGTCAGGCGATCCGGAAAACGGGAAGCACGGCGTCCAAAATCGCAACGTATGCCTCGCTGTTTCGAATGATCCCCGACGACCCCACCGATCCTTTGCTTTGT
>CAZETM010001265.1:0-2555 GCA_964514885.1 uncultured Polyangium sp.
GAGCTTTGGTCGTTGTAGCTGCCTTCGCGATCCCAGTGGAACTGCACGCGCACCCGGCCAAACTCGTCCGTGTGGATCTCTTCGCCCGAAGCACCCACGACCACGGCGCTCTGTACGCCTTGCACGCGCGGCCTTTGCGTGCGTCGCTCGGGCCGATACGGAGCGTCCGCGTACACGGCATCGCCCGTCATCGTCCACTCTTGATCCGGCGAGCCTTCGATCTCGCTGTGGATCACCAACAGCTTCTTGGCGCTGATGTCGCCACGCGGATGCGGCGCGATCATCATCAGCGCACCCGACTGCAAATCCACGGCGTTTGTCTTGAACGACACCACGCGACGCGCCCTGCGAGCTGCATCGAGTTCACGCGTCGCACGCGCCTTGCCTTCCTTCTCGTTTGTCCGAGCAACACCCTTGTCATCAGCGACGGGCGTATCGCCACCCATCCCCGGCTCGACCCAGAACGCACCCGGATCGTAATGATATTGCTCGTACGGAAGCTCGGTCTTGGCGCGGGCTTCGCAGAAAAGTTGGTAGTCGAGGTTCTTGCGGAAGTCGAAGTCACGAATGGTAAAACGGCCGGGTTTTACCTTTTGCGTGAGTTTGACCTTGGTGACGAATTCCTTCTCTGCTTCCTGGTTTGGATTGTCCACATAGGGCAGGATCGGACGCGGACCAGCAGCCGTGGGTTGGTCCGTGAGCACGAGTGTCGTTTGCGGCGGGTCGTGCGTGAAGAAGTACGTGATGCCAGCTTCTTCGAGCATGCGGCAAACGAAGGCGTAGTCCGTCTCGTTGTATTGCACGCGGTACTCGTGATCGGGATACGAACCGCTCAGCTTGAGCACGGGCTCGATCTGCCACTCGCTCAGCACTTTCTTGACGATATCGGGGATCGTCATGTGCTGGAAGATGCGGTTGTTTCGCCGAAGCGTGGTGCGCCAGAGCGAAGGGACGATCTTGATGAAGTACGTCGACAAACCCAGCGACTCGGTCTGGATCAGCTCCATATGAGCGCAGATGCCAGTCCAAATTCGGTTCTGGCTGGTCAGGAAGTTGACGCCGCTGTTGAAGCCGAATCCGGCGCCGTTATCGACGATGCTCTCGAGGTCGATCTCCTCGAGCGGCGAGCGCGCCAGTATGTCGACTTCGAACAGTCCGGAGATCTCTTCGCGGATGGCGAAGTGCCTGACCGACAGCGAGTCTTCTCCCGACGCGAAGGAAAGCTCGAGCAAGGGCATGAAGTGGGAGGTTATTGAAAGCCGAGTGCGAGCTCAAGAGAATTTCGCGTGCCTGTGGTGGTTGAAGTGGGGGAGTGAAAATCGCGTACGAATAGACCGTGTGTATTCGTCTGCTCACTTCTTCTTTTTCGGTACCTTGTTGGCCTTTCTCGGGGCTTCTTTGGGGAGCACGACGTACGATCGCTCCTGGGCGTCGTAGCGCCAAGTGAACGATATGGCCGGGCCAAGACCGCCTTGTGGGTCGAACATGATCCCGGTGTAACCGAAGGAAGTGGGATTGAGCGCCAATGTCTCGCTCACGCCGAAGAACCCCTCAGGTGGCGTAGGGGCTGCGTAGACGAGGTCCATTCGGAATTCTCCAGTCGGCGTGACTGCGGCGACGGACCATTCCGCTGTGTGACCAGGAGAGTCGTTAGGCACGGAATTCCAAAACGCGAGCACATGCAGCTCGTCGTCCTGTTTTACGATCCCCCGCGGCTCGCCAATGAGTTCGACGAATCCGACCGGCTTGCCTTTGACCATTGACAACACGTTGACTGTTTCTGCGCCACCGGGACCCGGCCGGCCGGCATAAAGGTAACCGACTTCGAGCTCGCCCAGTGTCTCTTGCTTCGAATACAAGATTTTCGAGTACGACTCGAGTGAATCGGCGCTTCCGGGGTAATCGACGTCCTCGATTTCGAGCCCGTCGCCCGGTTGGTACGAGATGCTAATGGTCTTGTAAGGTCGTCGTGTCGTGTGGTGTCTTTCCGCCGCTGCAATGGCCATGGCTCGCAGCTCCGCGTGTGGGGAAAAACCGATTGGCACCTCGAGCTGGTGGATGACTCGTTCTTCTCTCTTCGTTTGCGGCGGTTTGCCCTCTTTGATGGGCGCAACTTCGGCGAAAAATGTACTTACCGGAGCCTGTTGGGTTCGTGGCAAAGCCTTTGCTGGCATTAAAACTTCAGCCGTCGCACCCTTCGTTCCGGGCTTGATGACCACCTTTGCACCTTCCACCGGAGAAAGCTTTTCATTCTTGTACGCGAATACGCCATTCGGTCCGACGCGGTAAATCCCCTCGAAGCGGTCTAGCCACGCGGTTTCGAATCGTCGGGCGTTGTCGAGGAGCTTTTCGCAGGAAGCTCGCTCCTGCGGCTCCATTGTTGCTGCGTTATCTTCGGCGGCGCACGGCAGGGGCATGATCATCCCGCCGCGCATATAATAACCGATGGATGGCAACTCCGGCTGGTCGAAGGCGAGCATCAACCAGAAAGAATCACCCATGGCGGGGGACAGCTCGGCTGCGATCATTGCGCCTTCGGGGTGAACTGCAATGGC
>CAZETM010001266.1:0-2555 GCA_964514885.1 uncultured Polyangium sp.
CGCCGGTGCAAGTCGGCGTGGCCCTCGATTGGACGCATGTATCGGCGGGTTTTTTACACACGTGCGGCGTCCGTGTAAATGGCAGGTTGTGGTGCTGGGGCAAAGGATACCAAGGACGCTTGGGCACGGGATCCGCCGCCGATGCGCCCGAACCCACGCAAGTCGGCGCGGATCTCGATTGGGTCACGGTCGAAGCGACCGATGCCCACACGTGCGGTATACGTAAAAATGGGTCCATGTGGTGCTGGGGCGACAATTCAGGGGGCTTCTTGGGCGATGGGACAAACATGCAGCGAACCAGTCCGGTGCAAGTGGGTACCGATTTGGATTGGACGCAGATCTCCGTGAGCGGCGGGGTCTCGTGTGGACTTCGCACCGATGGCAGTTTGTGGTGCTGGGGCTCCGGACCGCTTGGCATTGCGGAAATCAACAGCTCATGGACGCCGGTCAAGAGCGGCACGGATACGTGGACACGCCTGACCACGGGCGAGGGGCATGCGTGCGCGATTCGTACGGATGGCACCATGTGGTGTTGGGGATCAAATGCGTGGGCGCAACTCGGTACGCCATCGGTCGGCGGAACCAGCTTTCTCAAGGTGGCTATGGGCAACGAGACCGATTGGCTCGACGTTGTCGCCGGATTTGATCATACGTGCGCAATGCGCAAGGACAAGGTCATGGCGTGTTGGGGATCCAATCGCGATGGACAGCTCGGGTATGGCGCGTTCGGAGACAAACACGTTCCTTCGCAGGTGGGTATCGGAAACGATTGGACGCAGTTGAGTACGGGACTCGAACATACGTGCGGTATTCGCGCCGACGGCAGCTTGTGGTGCTGGGGCTTTAACGGTTGGGGACAACTTGGCATCAACAGCGGATCGCATCAGCGCCTTCCCGTACAAGTCGGCACGGAAAAGAATTGGGCCCAGGTGGGTCTTGGCCAAGTGCATACCTGTGGCGTTCGTCAAGATGGAACGCTTTGGTGTTGGGGGAGCAATCAATATGCGCAAATCGGTGACGGCAAAGTATCGAACTTGCCCACGTATTTGACGCCCCTTCAGATTGGTACGGGTACCCAATGGCTTCGTGTCACGGGCAGCAGGAGCCACAGTTGCGCCCTCCAGACCGACGGCAGCTTGTGGTGTTGGGGCGCTGGAGGCTTGGGGCAAATTGGTGACGGCGGCGGGATGACGCGAATGAGTCCGGTGCAAGTGGGCAGTGCGCTCGATTGGCAAGACGTCGATTGCGGCGATACGTATACGTGCGGTGTTCGTGCCGGCGGAATGGCGTGGTGCTGGGGTGAAAACAAATACGGTTATCATGGCAATGGAACCACGACGAACACCAATGTACCTACGCCAGTCAATGAGAGCGATTGGGCGCAAATCGAAGCGTACAAATGGCATACGTGCGCCACGAAAACCTCGGGAGCGCTTTCTTGTTGGGGCGGCAATGGATATGGCGGGCTCGGCGACGGCACCAACTTCAGCAAGGTCGTTCCGGTGCAAGTCGGTGCTGAGCTGGCCTGGGCGCAGGTTGCGGTGGGCCCCGTGCATTCGTGTGGCGTGCGCAAAAACGGCACTTTGTGGTGCTGGGGATTTAATGAAGGCGGACAAGTCGGGGATGGTTCCACGACGGATCGCTGGAGTCCGGTGCAGATTGGCGGCGAATCGAATTGGATTCACGTGAGCAACGGCGGTGGGCACACCTGCGGTACACGGGCCGACGGGGGCGCCTGGTGCTGGGGATACAATGTGAGCGGCGGGCTTGGCGATGGCGATGGCTTCCGCGAGGCACCGGTGAACGTGACGCGTTGAACGGAGCGACGGCAGATCACCGCCGCTCCTCTTGGCAGAAGTCACTTGGCATCGTGGGAGTAGATGATCTTGGTCTCGGGAGTAGATGTTTGGCATTGTGAGAGTAGAAGATCGTCCTCTCCGTAGAGGTGGACGGACTTCTGGCACGAGGTCGATCGTCCTAGACCAGGGCACCTAGATGCCATGATGCCGGTCGTGGCACCGTCGCGCCAAGAGAGGCAGGCCTGACACGTCAGGCCCTCGCATACCGAGCGTACGGCGTGCTCGCACCCCGTCAAGGACGCGCCGCAAGCGGTTCGCTTCCCGAATCCTTGACCGGGCGCTGCGCCGCCGTGGTTGCAAACTGTGGCGAGGGCGAGGGACGGCAAAGAAAACCGCTCGCCGCTGAGCGGCTCGCTTGTGGACGAAGCATTTCCAGGGGCGGTGACGCTGATTCAACGCTTCGACTCGGCGTTGCGACTGAACGTGCATGCGCACACGCTCGTGCTCGATGGCGTGTATGTGAAGCGCGCGGACGGTGAAGGCATCACGTTTCTGCGCTTGCCTGCACCGACGGACGACGAGGTGCACGAGGTTGCGACGAGGACAGCGAAGCGTGTCATTGCGGCGTTGGCGAAGCGAGGTCGAACGATCGAGGGTTTGTCCAGCGGCAATGAGGGTAACGACCAGGCGATTTTGGCTTGTTCGAGGCAAAGCGGTGCCGGTGCATATCGGTGATGCGCGTCGTGACGAGCTGCT
>CAZETM010001267.1:0-2553 GCA_964514885.1 uncultured Polyangium sp.
TTGACCGATTTGGTCACGAGGCCGCTGGACGAGATCTCCGCCGAGGACTTGGACGCGATTCTGAACCGTTATTCGTCGGTCATTGACGACGCGACACGTGCAGCGCTGCAACAAGTGCTCGCGGACTTGAAGCAAAGCCTCGTCGAATTGCAAAACGAATTGGCGAGCTTGATGGCGAACTTCGGTGATCAAGCCTCGGCCATATCGGATTTGCTCACGGGTGACGCGCGGCAGAGCGGATTCGATCCCGATGATCCGTCGAATTATGACCTCGGGCTGCATGACGTCCCGTGGGTGGATGTGCCGGACATTTCGAGCGTGCCGGATGCATTCGACGCGGGGAACGATCCTTATGCGACGTATGCGGATGCCGTCATTGCGTCGCTTGCGGACCACGTGGTCAATGGCAGCGTGGTGGGCCGAGCGAATTTCGTGTCGATCGTGCGCGCGTGGCGATCGAATCAAGCGGCGTTGGAAAAGGCGTTGCAAGCGCGTTTGAGCGTATCGCTGGCGGAGACGAATGCGTTTCTGAAGGCGCAGAACAAGGTCAGCGGATACCTGCAACAATTCATGAATGGGTCGGGGTGGCTTCACGATGCGCCCATTCCCAATGACGTGCGGGCGCATGTCGATGGCGCCTTGAAAAACCTTTATGGCCACCTTGCCGAAGAGCTGAAGGATCGGCTCAATGAATGGGACGCGTCATTGCAGGGACCCGAGCCCAGCTTGTTCTTGGATACATTGCGCGCGTTTTCGGCGGGAATGGAAGCGGGCGAAGAGATTGCCGAAGAATACCGCAATACGATGAAGACGATCGTGCACGGGGCATCGCGCGTGGCGATTGGATTCGTGCCGTTTGTCGGGCCCGCATTGGATCTGTGCGAAGCGGTGACGGGCAAAGAATTGTGTTTGCCGTCGGGCAGGGTCCTGTCGACCGACGAACGCATTCTGTCGGGTGTCGGGTTTGGCGTAGGCAAACTCGTGAAAGTATGGGGCGGCGTCAAAACGGCAGCGATTTCGAGCGAAGGAAAACTCGCCGCGGCCGGGATTGTCGCCCTGGACGATATTGCCGAAATGATGGCGGCGGCGCGGAAAGCAGTCTACAAAGGGCTGAATGGCGCGGCGACCAAAAGTATCGGAAAGATCGGTGAATTCGAGAAGGTTGCTGCACGTTACCTGGTCAAACAAGAGGGACATCAAATGCACTGCTTTGGCGACGAAGCCGTGCGAAAGGTGCTCAAGATCTCGGAGAATGACCCGAACCTTTCCTTTCGCCCGTCGCCGGACTTCCTCACGATCACCAAAACGGGCGGGCTTGCGCTCAGCGAGGTCAAGGCGGTCACCACAGGCCAAGTCGAAGTGCGCCACGCGCTCTCGCAACTCGAAAACGGCATGAGGAAGCTGGGCGAGAAAAACCTTGCCGGATCGGTGGAACGGGTGCAGATCATCGTGCGGAAAGGAGTGCGATTGAAGGATGGGTATAAACATGTCGAGGGAAAGTTGATGAATGCCGCAAACGAGTTCGTCTCCGTCGAGGGAAGGCCGGACCTTATCGTCCAGTGGGTGGAGTTATGAACGAGCGGGACAACGACAGCGAGAACGACGCCGATGAGTACAACCCCTTCCCAACCATGTGTTCGGACTTCTTTGCCTGGTGTGTCGAATCGCGACGAATCGATTCGCTCGTGGCAGTTGTGCAGGCAATGGAGCCCGTACGAACATGGGGGCCGGTGCCAACAGGGCCACACTCCCGGTCCATGGATCGAGAGGTTTCGATAGCCGAGGCGTTGGATTTGCTGCGCGCTGATTACCGCATGAACGAATACGCGATCGGGCAGATTGACTTTCGCTTCGTTTCGGGTCGTTTGCTCGATCGTTGCTGGATATGTGCGTGTACGGACCGATTGTTACATCAAGCCGGGGGGCCGATCGAAGTAACTCCGTCAACGGTCGGACACCTGTATCCAGACGAGCTACGTCTTGCGAGGGATGATGGCCCGCGCCGATTGGAGGTCGAAGCAGCCATCGCATGCCATATTGCGATGGTCGATATGGAGGACATTCTCTTGCGTATTTGCACGTCCGACACGGCCATCACGATGGGTGGATGTAGGAGCTGGTCAACCTGGGAGCCTCCACTCGATATGGGCGCGACGTACCATGCCGACGGCTACGTCGCCCGCGATTTGGCCTTGTCGTGGATCCTTCTGCACGACAAGCCACGATCGGATTTCAATTTGGACCACGATCTCGGATTGCCCATCGAGGTGCTACGCGAACGCATCGATGCGGCACCCAGCGGAGCGACGATATCCCTCCCACCCCGAGGCGAGATCCTACACCGAGGCGAGGTCACGCGTGAGCAAGTGCTTGCCGCACTCGATACGCCTCCCAGGTTGCTGCTCGAGGCGTTGGAGGCAAGTGCTATCCCGGATACGGAATGGCAAGCCGTTGAACCGGACGCGCGCCATGACCTGATCGAAGGGGAGAAGCACACATCCGCAACCATGGACGTTGATGTAAGCTCTCTGGAACCCCGCCGATTCATCCAAC
>CAZETM010001268.1:0-2552 GCA_964514885.1 uncultured Polyangium sp.
TTATTCCGTCGATACCGACGTGATAACTTGCCCCCAGCGTCGGAATCCACTGATATCGTTCGACGAATTGCATGTCGGCCGTGCCGCGCACGAAATACGCAAGCACGAAACCCGTGAGTGCAAGCTCGAGCAACGATCCGACGATTGCCGCTATCTTGGCCACGCGAGAATCTTGAATGGTCAAAACCACGATTGCGGTGACGATGGGCAGAAGAATGAGCATCGAGAGCACGGGAAACCCGGCTTGGGTCGCGGCGTAAATCTCTCGAATGGGCAAAGCGTTCATTGGGATTCCAAACGTCCGGTCAAGGAACGTTCCGCTCCGAGGCCGAAGGCGTAGCTACGGCTGGGGCACGCTCGGTGATATTGGAGACGCCGCGGATCGAGCCATCCACGATATCGAGAAGTGGATGCGAGAAGAGGCCGAAGCCGACGATGAGTGCGCAGATGGTGGCAGCAATGATCAATTCTTTGGCATTCAAGTCGCGCATGTTCGGGCGCACCGGAGTGACGTTTGCGGGAGACCCTTGCGTGGACGAAGCAACGAACGTGCGCTGGAAATATCGCAATAGATAGGCGGCACCAAGCAATCCTCCGAGGCCGACAGCGACGGCGGTGATGCCGTGTTTGGCTTCGAGAGCGCCGGTGACGATGAGATGAATAGGTTCGAATCCGCTGGTCCCGGGCATGCCAATTGTCGACAAACCCACGAGCAAAAACGTAAGCGAAAGCAGCGGTGCGTGTTGGGAAAGCCTTCCCGCGCCCGCGGAGCGTTCGATGGTGGTCGTGCCAAACCGTACGTGCAAAAAGCCGGCGACGAAATATAGACCCGCCGAGCTGAAGCCAATGGTAATTGCGGCGAGCAGCGCTCCGCGTAGGCCCTCGACATCCATGGAGGAAACCCCGACGAGGACCGTGCCTGCTTGAGCGAGACAAGCGAAAGCCACGAGATGGCGAAGGTTGGTTTGCACCAGCGCCAAAAGGCCTCCGTAGACCATTCCGAGCACACCGACGATGGCGAGCGTTTCGTGATAACGATGCATTGCGGCAGGCATCAATGGCAAAACGAAGCGGAGCAGGCCGTACACTCCCAGTTTGGCTCCGACCAGAAAGACGCTCACGCCCACGACCGGTCCTTCCGCGACGACCGGTGGAAACCAGCCGTGGAAGGGAAACAGAGGAATGCGGATGGCCAAACCCAACATGAAAAGCCAAAATGCCAGATATTGAGCCTTGGGGGGAATCGTTGCGGACATCAATGCATCGAGCGAAAATGAAGTCACACCAGCGGATCGCACGAGCACGAGGGCACCGGCGAGCACGAGAAGCACGCCCATGACGTTGATGGCCGCATATCGAAGCGCCACTTGGCGGCGTTTTGGCCCCGTGCCCCAATCTCGCACGAGAATCGTTCCGGGCACGAGCTCGAGCGTGGCAAACATCCAAAAGAGCAAGATGTCAAGCGAGACAAACCCACCGATCAATGCAGCTTCAATGCTCAAAATGGCCGCCAAGTAACGACCAGGGCGCTCCTTTGATGCGATTTGCGCGTGCAAGATGACGAGCGACGCGAGCAAGGCCGTGAGGGGTAGAAAGAGAATGCTGATTCCGTCGACACCTAGATGGTACGAGAAGCCCGCAAAGAGCGGAATACGTTCGACGAATTGCAGGGCCACCGTATGCCGCTCGAATCGCGAAACGGCGAACAAGGCGAGGGCGAATTCAATGACCGCTATGAAAAGCGCCGTGGCATGAATGTGCTGTGGATTCTTGAGCGTGCGAACGATGGCGGCTCCGACGAAGGGCAAGAGCACGAGCACGCTCAGAATCGGGAAAGAAACGGCGGAGTTAAATGGCTGTTCACTCATGATTAGATGGCCCAACGGACGGCGATGAGAAGGGACAGCACGACGAGGATTCCGACGACGATCGGCCGTTCGAGAAGCGATTCGACATGATTCATGGTGCGACCCAAAAGATCGCCCGTAACGGGAATACCTCGCCCCAGCGCGCGTCCGACGATATGTTTTTCGACGAGAAACGCGAGCTGGGCGCATAAGGCGAGAATTCGACCAGGAATCCCCCGTCCTCCGGCAAATTCGTCATTTGCAGCCATGGTATGTTGTTGCTCGGTGGCGGCATCCTTTGCGAGGGCTGCACGAACGGCGGCGAATGGATCTGCGTCGTCGATTTCACCGCTGAGAACACGTTCTTGATATGCCGCCAAAGGAGCTGGAGCGTCTTGCCGTACCAAAGGACGGCCAAAAGCGCGATAGATAATGGATGCGTCGATATGGTCGAGCGTGCGACCGAGTTTGAGAATGGGCGTGATGAGGAACCTTTGATAGAGTGGCTCGAGCCAGAATCGCGCCAATGCGGTCACGTAAATACCTCGCAGGCGTGAGGGGAGGATTCCGGGACGTTCGGGGGCAGCGCGGTGGAAATACAAAGCAGTCGCCCAACCTGCTACCAGCAAGCTGCCCAGCAATAGCATCAGGCCAAAAGACCAGAATGGATGCGCTGCTCGACCAAACCCTCCTTGCACCAGAAGC
>CAZETM010001269.1:0-2551 GCA_964514885.1 uncultured Polyangium sp.
GCCAGCGTGCACTCGCCCTACAATCGCAAAGTCGCGGCCACCGTAGCGTGCAGCGCGACGTTTGCCTGGGCCGCTCATTGCCTGAGCGTGATTGCCGAAGTCGGTCAACCCGGAGCGGATCGCGAACGAGCGATTGCTTTACGGGCACCGCTCGAAGACTTGATGGCGAGATATCCAGCGCCCGTGACGACGCCCAAGTCGACGCAAGTCAATCCTGCCGCGCCATGAGCGCTCGCTGATCCCACCTGCCCAATCATACCCACCCAAACGCGAAAAGCAGCAATTGCAACGGTTCAACCGCGGGCGCTTCGTTTTTCTTAAAAGCACGCGACGCAGCGTCCGTGTCAAAACTCGATCCACCTGCCGCATTGCAAGCACGCGAGGCGCATGTTCGGAGTTTTGAGACAGCCTGTCTAATGGCGCACACCGGCCTCTTCGAATGCTCGAGCAACGCGTTGCTGGCATTTCTCGAATTGCACGGAGGCCAGCTCATTGGATACGCCGAGCAACTCCGTGCGTACTTTCACGGGCGGGCAATAGCGCGTGGCAAGCCATAATTGAGGATCGTCGAGGCCCGTGATCGGCTGAAAGAGAGGCCAGACCGTGGCCCAGTGCTTCATCTTGCCCGTGGCCGGGTCCTTCGCGATATGTTCGGCGGTGACAATACGCGTGCCGTCGGGGCTAAACACGACGGATTCCGCAGGGGGTTTTTCTTCGGTTTGCGTTGATGGGGTTGAAGACAAACCATGCAAGCAACGCGATGAATGAGGGCCGATCGTGCATCGTCGCGCACGCGCGACACGTACGTTTATCTTCTTGGCGAGTAAGTTCGGTTCTACGAACCGAGCGAAAGGTGCGAGGGCGGAAGGTTTTTACTTGTGTTCGTCGATGAAATAGCCGCGCCCCATTTTGTACGGCAGACGGCCACACCCGACGGTATCCCTAGGTTTCCACCCTTGTGGCAACGTGGCGTCATACACGACGCGTATCATTGCCGCGGCGTCGAGAAATGCCTGAATCCAGTCATCCCCAACGCCATAACAAACGGGCGCGGCATCTTTCGTGTCGAATGCAAACCCGCATCTCCATCGGCCATCGGCCATTTGCTCAGGCGTGAACACAAATAGCGGACGTTCTTGCTCGACACCGGCTTGATCGGGAAATGGCACGGTCGATTCTGACAGGATTTCGAGATTGCCAGGGTTTTTTTCCGTCGGTGGTATTTCAGGAGCGATCCAGTTCGAAGGTCTTTCGCGTAATGCAGGAAGTCCGCAATTGAAACTTTCCTGTTCCTGACGGTCACGCCAACGGATGTTGTTCGCGAGATCCATGCCGCTCAAGAAAAGACGAACCCACCACATAGCCAGAATGTACGTGATCAAATGAAGGACATCTTCCCATTGACGTTCCGTCTTCCAGTTGATCGGCGCCCCGAAGCTCAAACCGATTTTCCAACTGCCGTCGTCGTCGACACACCTGAAGAGGGTCATGACGACGTCCTTCATAACGCCGTCATCATCGACGTAGTTCAGAGTTCGGGTGGTCAGGAGCGTCGTCAGAAGCGCCATCAGTAGTCCGGATCTTTCTTAGGGTTCGACGGGATGTTCTTCATGCATTCTACAAATTTCCGCCAACAGTCATCATAACATTCCTGCCCTTGTTTGGAGCGGTCACACCATTCGCGGCAGTATTTCTCCGAAGTCACGCACTCTTCCCGGCGTCGTTCCTTTTCTTCGTCACTCATCTCTTGACGCTGCAACCCGTCACCTTGCAAGGCGATCGTTTCACTGGACGCAAATGGTTCGTCATGGTGTGCTTGTGCAACACCCGAAAGCATTCCGAACGTGGCGAAAAGCAGAACAGCGCAAAATCCCAAGAGCTTCCTTTGCATAACGTTCCTCCCTACGAACGGCGCGATTTCCGTCTTGCCAACAGTGTGGCTACTACGTTCGTAGCTGCGTGGGCAACTATTCTGCATGATCGCCCGTTTTGTCGTGCTGTCTTGTCGCTCGCTTGCGATACCAGGCTCACTCTCTCACCCGAGGCGCGCAAGCTGCTGCTTCGCTACCGTTGGCCGGGGAACGTTCGCGAGCTGAGGAACATGATGAAGCGGGCGGTGCTGGTTGCTCGCGGAAACGTCATCACACGTAACGACCTGCCAGCGGAGAAGATGGAGGCGGACGCCGTGGCGCCGACGGTGGACCGTGGGAGCGATGAGGCTCCGGTAGCGACGCCCGTCTACGAATCGGCAGCGACCGAACGTTTTGCCGCTGGCACCTGAAGCGGAGGACACGTGCCGCAGTCGTGGAGTTTGAGCGGCAAGAGGGACGTGTTACCCTCCCCAACGGAGAAACCTTCATGCATTTCCAATCCATAAGCATTCACGTCCGTCTTTCGTTGCTTTGCACCGCGCTACTCGCTTCCGCCTGTACGGGCCAAAGCACCCCAAACAATGCCACCACCAGCACGGCGAGCACCGGCAGCGGTGGCACCGGTGGCAATGATGGAGGATCCGGCGGAGCAAGTTCCGGGGGCAGTGGCGGTATCGGCG
>CAZETM010001270.1:0-2550 GCA_964514885.1 uncultured Polyangium sp.
GGTTTCGCGTTCGTCTTGACGTATTTCGCTTCGATGATCCACGCATACTTGGCGCTGAATCCTTTGTTTCGCAGCCCGAGCAGCAAATCGCAATAACCTTGGGCGAATTCGAGTTCGCTGGCCACGAAAAACACCTGCGTTTGGCAGATGTACGCCATGAGCATCAGCTTCATGGCTTTTTCATCGAAATTCCGCGTGTCTCTGTTGCTAATGCGCTCGATGACGTGTTTCCTGAATGCGTCGACCAACGGCTCTATGTTGCCATCATGCGCCATCCGATTCAACGCCTGCTCGATGTCGGTCAGATCGATTCGGACGTGGTCGTGCTGTGTCAACGCGAGCGACATGTAGCCCCATTGCATTTCCCGCATCACGCGGTTCGGAATCACCAATCGAGGTGTTTGTTGCGTCGCCGAATCCGGACTGAATGTCAACATCCCCATGTAATAAAACAACGACGCAATCTGCGCTCGGCCCATCGGCATCGCCGTACCGAATTGTTCCACGAGCGGAATTTCGATGGATTCGTTCAGCAAAATATCTTCGAGCAGTTCGCGTGTGCCCAAAGGTTGTGCCGTCGCCGCCGTGACCAAACCATACAGTCGACCGTAATCGGTGCGGACGTTCAAATCGAGCATGTTGCGTGGATATCGGCTCTCCCCATCGAGCTGCGCAAGGAAGTAGAGCACCAACGTCGAATTGTACATGCTCTCGGTGGCGTCGGGCGAGAATCGATAACCATTATAAAACGTCTCCAACGTCGCTAGCAACGCGTCTCGATCGCCTACGCGCGGATCGGTCGCCAATTCAGGTTTGTCCGCGAGCAACGTGTCGATGGCTCTTGCCACATCGGCACGGGTAAACCCGGCCATGGCATTGAATCGACTGCGCGTAGAGATGTGCGAAATGATGTTGAACCCGCTCGACAAGTCATCCAACATGATGGGTGAAACACCCGTGATGAACGTGCGCGCAATGGTGCTCGTCATCGTGAACGACTTGAGCGATGCGTAAAAACTGCGAACGAAACCCGCAGACCGTATCAATCCCTTGTAAATGTCGTCGCGCCCATCCGCGAGCAATCGATTGCCAAAATGGTCGTATTCGTCAATGAGCAAATACATTTGATGACCGGCATCACCAATGTGCGTCAGCAGGTCCGTCATCAGCCCGGCCATGTCTTCGGTGGATGAATAAACAATATCTTCGAGCTTCGACAGAGCAGGAACCAACTTCGAGTAGCGATTGATGAACGAACGAACCGCTGTCTTCACCTGCACGGCAAAACTGGTGCAAATCTTGTCCTCCGTGCCGTAGGTGTCCACGGGCGAGAAGTCGAGCCGCAGAATCAGGTATTTGTTTCGGTTCGGCGTGGGGTTTTCATGAATCCACAATCCACCGAACAGCTCGTCGAATTCACCCCGAGTATTGATGTCGTAATAGAGTTCGAGCGTGCGGATCAAGGTGGACTTGCCAAACCGACGGGGGCGCAAAAAGATGATGTGCTTCTCGCCGACCTGCTCTAGTTCAGGCAAGAACGGCGTCTTGTCGACGTAGAAGTAGCCTTCACGGCGGATGTTCGCAAAATCGCAGAGGGCGTAGGGGACTTTCATGGCTCGCGGGCGACGGTAGCACAGCGATCGACGAGACGGACGAAAAACGCATCGCGTGACGGCTGCTCGACGACCACGGCGAAGGCGAGATGCTTTACGAAGCTGACGAGGGCTCAGTTGTGCAACCTGTGCAACCGCGATCGTCGAAGACGTCGGTGACTGCCGTGCCGCCTACTTGCTCAATTCGGTCACGGTGCTCGCGAGGTCTTTGTCGTCCTTGAACTTCGCAGCATACTCTTTCACGCCTTTGGGATCGCATTTTCCTACCGCCTCGAGCGCGTTCTGGCGGACGCTAGACAAGATCCCTGGCGTTTCCACAAAGCGTTTCGCGGCTTTGAGCGCCTTAGCGCGAACTTTATCATCAATCGCAGGGTTTCCGCAGATTGCCCTCAACGCGGTTCCATAACTGAAGTGGACGCCAAATTTGCCCGGAGTCGCCTTCACCAACTTCACGCCGCCGAGATCGTCCAGCAGCTTTCCATAAAACGCTGTGCACTTGCGGCCCTCCGCCAACAAGTTGCGTGCGGAATCCTTTACAAAATCGTTTTTGTCCGTGCGAAACGCATCGACCAACTTACACGCGTCTTCGGGCAGCAGTTCCGTGTGGTATGAGGCGAGCCAAAGGGCTCCATTGCGAATTCGTTCGCTCGGGTCCTTGCTTGCGTCATGCGCCCAGGCCAGCAATACCTTGTCTCGGTTGAAAAATCCGATATCGATCAACATCAGCTCCCGAAAATCTGCATTCGGGTGAGCTTTGGCAATCGCCACGGCTCGTTCGGCTTTTCCGACCTTCACCAGGTTTTGGTTGGTTTGCCAAGCACTTCTTCAAGCGTTGCGGCGGTGAACGCGCGCACGCCCATTGCCTCGACGTCGTCTAACGTAGCTGTTTCGATGCAAGCGATGGCTTCCGGAGACAACGTGCCGAACCGGTGACCGA
>CAZETM010001271.1:0-2549 GCA_964514885.1 uncultured Polyangium sp.
TTGCCAATGGCGCCCCGAATTCGTCTAGCTCCTCGACCGATTTCAACGTCTCGTCGTAGTAATGAACGTTCCGGAAAATCCATTTTCGCACGTCTCGCTGCACGACGCGACGAAAAACCGCGCGCACTACACTGCTCGAAAGCAAAAGCTTCAATGCCGTGTACCGCGTATCCGGAATGCCCGGCGCATGATTGACCACCAATCGAGATACCGCGGCCGGATCATGAAGCGCCAAGTGCATCGCAATGTATCCACCTAGCGAATTGCCCATCACCGCACAACCGCGAATACCCAGCTCACGCTGTAGCTCGGCAAGAAAAACCCCAAAGTTACGGGCCGAAAATCGCGGTGCCAATGGTTTGTCCGACCGGCCCGAGCCAGGCATGTCCACAGCATAGACTCGGAAATGCTTGGCCAATGGCTCGAGCACGTACCGGAATGAATAACTCGACGTCATCAGCCCGTGCACCAGCAATAGCGGCGGCCCAGAGCCCATCACGCGTACGTGGACACGCACGTTGCCAAAAACACTCGACGGCACATGCACATCACGCGCTTCGGCTCGATGATACGCGTGGGGAACCCGCGGCAGCTTCGGAACGTCTACGTAACGATGCCGTTGAAATGGACGAAGGGTCATGATGCTAGCTTTTGTTCGGCCTTGTGGACGAGCGCTTCAATGTCGTCAACCGAGGGCAACAACGCTCGTTCGAGAACTATCGTGAGCGATCCCGGACCTCGCTCGATTCGCACGTCGCCATCAGCATCAGGCGCAAGCGCCGCCGCCCACTCACGATCCGCCGCAGCTTGGCGTCGCGCTTCCGCACTCAAGCGATCCCGGATCCACCGCGACAAACGGACGAGGCTCGAGGACGGAGGCGGGTCCACGTCTGGCTCGTCCGCCATGACCTGCACGAGAATGCGAGACGATTCTTTCCGCGGACGAATTTGCACATACGCAAAGCCTCCGCGCAAAGGCAAGCGCACACCAAGACCATCGGGATCGCGAGCCGTGAGCGTTGCAGGTTGTCGATATGTCGATTCAGCCCACGAGGTGGACAGGCGCGAAATGAGCGCGGTGGCTGCATCGAGGGTCGCCACGTCTGTGTCTTCGGAAATGATCGGCGCAATCGGCGTAGCAACACGCACGACACCTCCAGCGCCAGGCATATCTGGCTCGCCGCTGCGCAACGTGACCGTGCGACTCTTCGGACTGTTGCTCGAAGGGCCATCCGCTCCAGCGTCGGTCGATGCAGGCTCGTCGCCCGTAGGCACGACCATGTCGCCAGTCTCTGCATCTCGAATCCAAATGGCTCCACACCACCATGCAGCGATCGACTTGCCATCAGGCGAGAACGCGAGCGGCCCGGGACTCGCCGTCCACAAAGGACGCCCAAGCACGCGACTGAAAATCTGCGTCGCTCCCGTGCGACCTCGCGCGACGATCAACGCATCATCCGGCGAGAACGAGAGCGAATCGACGCCGCGCAAAAGCCTTCGACCGTGACGCACACTCAACGTGGTCACTTCTTCTTCAACGCAGCCAGGCGCAAACACGCGCACACGACATTCTTCGTCGGCTGCAGCGATCAAACCACCTTGCACCGCAAACGCCACGGCTCTGTCGGTCGCGCGTACTCCATCCGGCAAACGCGGAGTGAATTGATCCGTCGACCACGACATGACGGGCGAGATCCCAGTGGCCGCGATGAGCCACCCACCATCGGGACTAAAGGACAAACTGCGCAGAGGAATCGCATTCGGTAGTTCGAGCACACGCTCGAGCGCACCGTCGGATGCACGCAAGACGAGCACCGCCGTGGTCACGCGATCGGCCGCTGCAGCAAGCCATCGTCCGTCGGGAGAAACCGCGAACGGTGCCTCGCCAAACCATGGCTCCGGCGTCAAACAACGCCCGGTGATCAAGTCCCACATGCGGATCGATCGGCGAGCTTCATCGTCAGCGGTGCGCGTGGAATCGCGTGACGAATCGCGCGCAGAGTCTCTGGTGGAATCACGAGTGGAATCGCGAGTGGATTCGCGATTCGAGTCACGCGTGGAGTCGCGAGTGGAGTCACGCGTAGGCTCGGACGACGTAGGAATGTCGCTCGTAGGCGCAGAAGATGGCCCTTCAGAACCAGGACGACTCGCTGGTGGAAGTCGACGTTGTTCAGACCATGCAGAGACGAGACGCACGCCATCCGGGAGAAACGCAAGCGCGGTCGAATTCACGCCGAACCGGAAAAGCACGCGGCCCGAACGCACGTCGTACACGACGATTCGACTGAGCCCGACGGCAGCCGCTGCCAAGCGTTTGCCATCCGCGGCGATCGCGATCGCCGTCGCCTCGTGCGAAAGGGGAAACTGCCGCGGCACCAGGCGCAACACGTGCGGAAAATCTTACCCCATTCACACTCGAACGCTCATCGCCATTGTTGATGGCGTTGATTTTTTGATCACCTGGTTGTCCTTCGTAATTCGAGGCACCAAGCGCAGATCAACGTTTGCGTCGCGAAGAGCCAGAACGTGCGATCCGGTTGCTCTTCGCG
>CAZETM010001272.1:0-2545 GCA_964514885.1 uncultured Polyangium sp.
CGCTCCAAGGCGAAGAGGCCGATCAACCCCGCGAGCAGCTTGCGACGAAGCTCAACACGGCCACGAACGACCCAATGGCCTTCGATCGATTGCAGAAACTAGGTTTTCTGCGTGTAACCCGTCGTCACGAAGCCACGGAAATGGTTCGCATCGTGGACCTCTATGCCTTGGCGCCCGAGCTTCAGATTCGTCGACGTGGCCGTCGCTGAGATCGACCTTTGCCGCGTTTTTCTTGAATACGAAGTTGGCTGCTGCCGACGTGGCTCCTTGCTGCGCGAGCGAGCCAAGTTGGTGCATACGGGCGAAAACGCCGCCATTGCGGGGCCGTTGCGCTCGGCCACGGTCGGATTGCTCGGACGCTTTCGCGATGCATTGCGCGACGAAATCGAAGAGGCCGGGTCCGTCGTGCCGCAGACGCACGAGGCAGTCCTATTTGCTTACATCGATCAGCTCGCAGCCCAACGAGCTCATGCGACCACGACGCAACCCTCGGTCGCGACCCCCGAGACCCGAACCGAGTCCAACACGCCCATGTGATTCGGCGCCTGCATGCAGTCCGATTGCCATGCAGGGCTCGTCGACGAGGCCTGCATGGCAATCGGAAGGCCAGGGGCGTAATCGATCATTCCTGCCGCGGTTCGGGATTCTGCCATCGTGTTTGGGTCGTCGCTCATTACCGACGACCATGGGAACTGCCGTCACCCATTCGGGCAGGATGTGCGTAGATCTCTTCGATATCGTCCAGGCAAGCTTGGTGCGGCTGCAATACGACGTGTGCTAACCCCACTCGGCAGCAAGCTCGAGGATTCTGCGATTCTCCGGGACACCCTCCAGAAAACTCTTCCGGTAGTCTTCGTCGTCGATGCCGGCGGCAGTTTCATTGACCCACGCTTTGGCTTTGATGATGGCTGCGTTGGCGTCGTCGAGTTTGCCGGCGGCGTGTAAGCATTCGGCGTGAACCAAGCGCAGATACGCGACACGCGAAAGGGTGCACAGGCCGTTGGCCTCATACAATGCAATGCCTTTTTCCGCAGCACGGAGGGCGGCGTCGGTTTTCCCTTGTGCAAGGAAAATGCCAGCCATTGACACGTAAATCATCGATTGGTCCATCGCCGTACTCAACTGCAAAGCAATCTCAATTTCCTCCTCGGCACGGTCGAATTGTTCCCTACGCCGCAGCACTTCGGCCAAGAGCCAATGTCCGCGACCTTTGGTGTAGTGGAATTGCCCCAGGGTAATGAAGTTTTGGGCAATCGCTTGCGCTTCTGGGTAGTGTCCTCGCGCCACGTGTAACCAGCCGAGGGCGAAGTTGCGCCAAAAACCTGCGTATGCCAGCTCCTTGTCCGCCAATCTGGAACGAGCAAGCATCCGCAAGGCGACATCCGATCGGCCGAGACGCCACGCGACCATTCCTTGAATGATCTCGGAAATCGCTTCCATTCGCCGATGACCGATACTCTGAAACAATTGGCTCGACACATTGGCATACTGAAGCGCTTTCCAGGGATTTCCGCGTCCGAAAACAATGATGCGTAGCGCGAGCCGATCCGAGTAATTGGCCACGACGAGCTGATCGGTTTCGTATTGCGCGCAAACGGCTTGCGCCTTGGTCATCAATGCATCCGCGAGGTAGGCGTTCCCGATAAAGTCGAGCTGCACTGCAGCAACGCCGGTGAGAAATATGAAGAAGCTGGCGGCATCTGGCGCTGGGGTCACTTCCAGCAAACGTTCGAACAACGATGCAATCTGGCTACCGTCCCAGAGCAATCTGAAGGACATCGCAAAGACGCCCTGGAGCCAAGGTTTGGACCCGGGAGAACCATTGCGCAGCATGTCCTCCACGTGCGGAAGAATGTCTTTTGCGGCATTGAGCGTCCATGCGCTTGCTTCGCAAAGATTCCCCAATAACTCGAGGCGCACATCATTCGTCGGGGCGCAATCGAGCCCCTGGCGCGCGTACGTGATGGTTGCATTGGAGTCGCCTGAGGTGTTCGCCATCTCTGCTGCGCGCAGGAAAAACCTGGCCGCTTTTTCACCGTCCCCACCCTTCTGAAAATGACCCGCTAACACCAATGCATCCGATTCGTCGTGCTGCTCGAGCCATAATCCCGCCAGCCGATGCCCGAGCTTGTTGTCCTCGTCGGTCAGCATCGAATACGCGCCTTCTCGCACGAGCGCGTGACGAAATGCGTATTCGTCTTCCCCGATGAACCGACTTTGTAGTCTCTTGGTTACCAGCTCGACGTCAACCGATGCTCGAATTGCAATGGCGGCTCCGGCCACGTCGACACCAAGCAGCGAAGCGACTGCGCCGGCCCAGAAGGTTTCGCCAAAAACGCTCGCCGCGCGCAAGATTCGCCGCTGCGGTTCCGGCAGCGCCCGGAGGCGCGATTGCACCATGGCCACCACGGTTTGCGGCAAATCACCGCTCTTGCCTTCTGCTGTTGCACGAATCAGCTCTTCCAGGTAAAACGCATTTCCATCCGCAAGTTGCACGATGCGTTCCAGCGCATCCGGGCCGGCCTGCTCACCCAGCACGTGACGG
>CAZETM010001273.1:0-2545 GCA_964514885.1 uncultured Polyangium sp.
AGTATGCGTGTGCGGCACGGGGCTATTGACGTGTGGATCGAAATGCATCGATCCCACGAAAGACCCCTACAACTGCGGTAGCTGCGGAACCCCCTGTTTCGCGAATCAAATGTGCGATACCGGCGTCTGTAAAATGTGCGATGCCGGCACGACCTTGTGCATGATGTTTGCGATTTGCGCCGACACCAAGACAGACGACTTGCATTGCGGTCAATGCGGCAAACAATGCGGCCCGGCTGGAGTTTGCGATAACGGCACGTGCAAATGCTCTCCGGGCGCCGTGTACTGCGGCGCAATGTCCACCAACTGCGTCGACGTCATCGACGACGTGAACAACTGCGGTGGCTGCGGCAAAAAGTGCGACATCAATGGCCTATGCTTGTCCGGACAATGCACGTGCGCCGTCGGGCAAACGAGCTGCAGCGGCGAATGCGTCGACACGTCGACGAATACGAAGCATTGCGGCGGCTGCAACCTAGGCTGCAACATCGGCGAAACCTGCGAAGCTGGACAATGCAAGTGTGCGGCCGGGAAAACCTTGTGCCAGGGTTTGGGCGGTTTCATGTATTGCGCCGATACGAAGACCGACCCGAGCTTCTGTGGCTCGTGCGGCAATGCATGTTCCCAAGGCTCGACCTGCAACGCCGGCCAATGCCAATGCGTCGGTGGAATGGATTGCGGAGGCGGCTCGTGCGTGAATATCGATGCCGACCCCGATCATTGCGGAGCTTGCGGTACGAAATGCACGGACGACCAATTTTGCGACAATGCGCAATGCAAATGCCGGCCAGGTCTCACCGATTGCAACGGCAAATGCGTGGACACTCTCACCGACTTCGAGCATTGCGGCGAGTGCAGCTTCAAGTGCAACAGCGCCTGCTCGAATGGCAAATGTGTCGCCATCTGCCCGCCAGGAACCTCCGCTTGCGGTTCCGATTGCCTTCCCACTGGGCAATTCGATAAAGACCCCGTCAACTGCGGCGGATGCGGAGTGACCTGCTTGCCAGCTCAAGTTTGCACAGCCGGTAGCTGCCGCACCTATTCCGTCCCCTCCGGTTGCTCGTCCTGTCCGTGCACGCAATGCCCCACCGGCCAGGCGTGCTGCACCTACCCCGGATCGGATTTCCCGATCTGCATCGCCGGCGAAGTTTGTCCGAATTGAATGGCATCGTCACCGGGGCGCCTGCGAATGGGCGCCCCCGGTACGGACGAGCGACTTACTTCAGAATCGTCTCGCACCCGACGTAGATATCGACTTTGCCGATCGACGTATTGCCGAGATCTTCGCAGGTTTTTCCGTAAATCTGCACCTTCCCGTCCGCCGTATAATCCCAGCAGCCGTCCACCGTGCACAGATCATTCGGATCTTTGCGCTTGCCCAGCGATATGGTCACATCGCCAATCGTGACATTGACGTTGACCAAATTCTTGTCAATCGTCTCTCCCGGGGGCGGCGTAGGCAAGTCGTACACGCATCCCAGCGCTTTGCCACGAATGTCGCTGATCGCCTTCGCCAGCACGTCCGCATCGAATGCACCAGTCGAAAGATCCAAATGGCAAGGTTTGGCCGGGGCAGGGCCGCCTTGTGTAAACATCGCGTCTTTCGAGCAACTGGGATCAACCGATTCGGGCGAGCCACTCACCGCGTACGTCGATAACGCGAGGAGCATGTTGTAGGGCGGCGTATCGAACGTGCCGTCCTTTTGCCCCACGCTATTCGACCCCGGCACTCCCACGATGAACGTATTGATGGGTTTGGAAGGATCGTTGTGCGCGCCCGAAATCAATGCATTGACGCTGGCCGGGTATTCCCAATCCAGACAACCATAACCGTCGGCATAGCCCGCTCGAGCAGGACTCGCGACCGACGTGCAGCTAAAGCCGCCGTCCGTAATCAACACGGAAATGCGCCTCTCGATGTTTTGCAGCTTGAGCACGTCATAGCTGTTCTTCAATGCCTGATAAATGGGCGAACCGTCGTCACCATTGCTCAGCGGATTGTTGCTCGAAAGCCAATCGTAAATTTGCCGGCGTACGCCCGTCGCAGCATTGGACTTGTTCGTCCCCGCTTCCGAAATCGGAACTTGCGGCAATACCGAAACACCACACGAAACCCCTGGCGCCAAAAGCTGATTACACGTGGCTTGATCGACTCCGAGCGTCGCACATATACACGCGGGAGGATTTACGTAACTGCGCGGGAAAACCATCAATCCCATCGACATCGTATCGAATACGTCCTTGTCGATCGCACTGATGACCGCAAGCTGCGCCGCACTCCATTTCGACGAATTGTTCATGCTCGCACTGCCATCGAGCACCACCATCATGGCCGCTGGCGCCTGCGTCGCTTTCGCCGAAAATGTCGCACATGCAGGCTCGCCCGATGACGAAGACGCGGCATTGCTTGAACTCGAGCCATTACCGCCGCTCAATTCTCCTCCTTCACCACCCTCGCCATTAGGACGAGTGCCACCCCCTGCGTCACACCCCCCCCCCCTCGCCATTGCCGCCGCGATGCCGCATCCAACCGAAAGTCCGACAA
>CAZETM010001274.1:0-2540 GCA_964514885.1 uncultured Polyangium sp.
TCGGGCGGCGTGCCGAGCTGCGGGAATGCGCGATTTCGTTGGCAAGCCCATTGAGATGGCCAAGCTCGAAGCGGTGCTGGCGAGGGTATCCGAAGAGCGGGCGGGGTGCCTGTCCCCGTAGCCCCTCTGCGCGTGGAGAGGGGCATGGGGTGAGGCGAGAGAATCAGGGATTGACGGTCATGACGCCGCTGTTGGCAGCAGCGAAATCGAGATTCATGTTCGAGCCTGCGCCGTTGGTGTCGCAATACGTGAAGTTGATCCCGCCGTCGAGGCTGAAGCGATACACGTAGCGGTAGGTTCCTGCAGCGGGTGCAGTGAACATCGCTTGGAATTCGTCATCATTACCAACCTGCACGTTGTATGTGGCGGGGAACCAGGCGGTTGCATTTTGCGTGGTGGCTGCCCACGTGCCCGAGCCATATCCAAGCTCGGCGATGACACCGGCGGGGGCTCCAGCGGGCTGCGTGACGGTAGCCTCGAAGATGCGACCGTAAATGACGGGTGTCATTTGTCCCGTCACCACCGAGAAGGTCGCCGGGGACTGGATATTGCAGAAATCGAATTCGCCGGGCGTATTCGTTTCATTGAGCACACCGGTGTACGTGAACGCATTGGGCACGGTGAGCGCGGTGGAGTTCAGCGACGCGGGATACGTGGCGACGACATTGACCCGTGCCGCGGCATTGCCAGCATTGGCGGACGCCGTACACGTGATTTGCGTCGGGATTACCAGGGTACACGTGACCGCTGCATTGCCGCCAAAGGTAAGAGTCGTACCGGTGGCAAAGTCCGTTCCGTTGACGGTGACGGGTGTGGTCGTCGTGGCCAAACCATTGTTGGGAATGATCGACGTAATGGTCAAATTGACCAGGTCGTTCGGAAGGCCCGGAGTCGGGCTGGGATCGTTGTAGAAATCGGACGAGTTGTTGTCGGTGTCGGCCGTCGGCACATTGCGCGAGAGGCTGGCGGCAGCCGGCGGATAAGTTGCCGTCGAGGTTTCGTACATCGGCAAGTTGTTCACGGTCGCCACGTTGCCCGAGAGCGTGCCACCTCCGATCACCGTGTGGCCCAGCGCATCGAGCAGCGTATTGTCGGCGGCCACGAGCTGTACAGAGTCGCCGCCGGAATTTTCGAGATCCATGTCCCGCACGAGGACATCAGCAGCCGTCGCGTTGGGAACGGCGGTTGCATTGGCAGTCGTCGCGTCCGCAACGAGCAACAATCCATCGACTGGAATGCGTACGCCCGCGGGAATGAGCACGATGCCGTCGGTTTCACCCGGAGCCGAATCACCGTCGGTGTTGAGCGTGCCTGTGCTGGCAGCTCCTCCTTCGATATCGGTTATTTTCATCCCCGCCGCGAGCGCTCCGCCGGGACCAGCAATCTCGACGAACGTCTTGCTGTCGTCCGTGCCTGGGGCATCAATGAGCGCTTCGTTGATCACCGCCACCTTGCAGCTTCCATTTGGTGCGCCGCGAGTATTCATGACGCGGGTTTTGGCTGCCGGCGACGCCGGATAGAAGCTCGTGCACCAATTCGCACCGCTGTCATTACCGGTCGCGGTAAGGTTTGTCGGATGGACCTGGGTGCTCAAGCCATTGAAACCAGGGAATGCAGTCGCCGTCATCGCCGTGGCGGGATTGGTATGCAATTGCGTGAAGTCGACCGTGTCTTGCAGTACGTATCCCAGGGGGCCATATAGTGCTAGGACGTCACCGGTATCGCCCAAATCGAGCGTAACGTTTGGCGCGCCAATCACGAATGCCGCGCCAGCAGGAATGGTCATCGGATCGGACGGATTACGCACGCCCCAAACAAACCCATTCGCGGGAATCGTGACCGGGATCGATGATGCATCGGTCGGATCCGACGACGAGCGAATGCTGAGCGGCCCGCTAGCGACATCCATGACGACGAAGCCTCGTACGTCGACGGGCGAAGCAGTAGGATTGTGCAGCTCGATGAATTCCTGCCCCAGCGCGCTGAATTCACTAATGATTACGCCACCCACCTGATCCGTGGGAATTGCCGCCACGCATCCAGTTGGATCACACACGTTCAGCGGGCCGCAGGCGGAATCATTCGGAATATTCGCCACACCCGTTTGAGGATTGCACGAGTCCACCGTGCAAGCGACCATATCGTCAACATCGGCCGGAACATTCGTTATGATGCCCGTCATCGGATCGCACGCATCCGTCGTACACGCATTGCTGTCGTCGATGGTCACAGGGACATTCGTTATGATGCCCGTCATCGGATTGCACGCATCCGTCGTACACGCATTGCTATCGTCGATGGTCACAGGAACATTCGTTATGATGCCCGTCTGCGGATTGCATGCATCAACCGTGCACGCATTGCCGTCATCGACACTCACCGGGAGATTCGTAATGGCGCCCGTCATCGTATTGCATGCATCCACCGTACACGCATTGCCGTCGTCGACACTCACCGGGACATTCGTAATGGCGCCCGTCATCGTATTGCATGCATCAACCGTGCACGCATTGCCGTCATCGACACTCACCGGGAGATTC
>CAZETM010001275.1:0-2534 GCA_964514885.1 uncultured Polyangium sp.
CCCTTGATGCTGCGGACAAACCACAGGTTCGCTCGTTGCGCAACGTCCACCATCTGTGGACGCCCGTGCGTGGGGTTTTACGTGACGAAACGCATGTGTTGGCGCTCGTCGAGGCGTTGCATCCCACGCCGGCAGTTGCGGGGACGCCTAGGGATCGGGCGACCGCGTGGATCGCCGAGCATGAGCCGACGCCGCGAGGTTGGTACACGGGCGCTGTCGGTTACTTCGATGCGGCAGGTGACGGTGACTTTGCCGTTGCGATTCGAGCGGGGCTCGTCGGACGAGACGCAGCCTTTCTCTACGCCGGAGCAGGCATCGTCGAGGCATCGGATCCCCCTGCGGAATACGCGGAAACGCGCGCCAAAGAGGCACCCATGCTCGCCGCGCTGGGGATCTCGCCATGAGCCAGAATCAGTTCGCTTGGGTCGAGACGTTCGTATCCGCTCTTGTCGCTGCAGGCGTGCGTGATGTTGTGGTTTGTCCGGGCTCACGATCCACACCGCTCGCGCTGGCTGCGGATGCGACCGAGGGGTTGGTTTGTCATGTAGCCGTCGACGAACGGGCGGCCGGGTTTTTCGCGCTTGGACAAGCTCGCGTGACGGGTCGACCGACCGCGATTCTTTGCACGTCGGGAACCGCGGGAGCGCACTTCTTGCCAGCGGTCATCGAAGCGTCGCAAAGCTTCCTTCCGCTGCTCCTGCTCACCGCGGACAGGCCGTGGGATCTCGTCGGTGTCGCTGCTCCACAAACGATTGACCAGCGTGCATTGTTTGGCGTGCATGTTCGCGCGTACTTGGAGTTTGGCCTGTACGAACCATCGTTGAAAGATGCGGTTGCAAGGCGCGTGGCCGCGCAGGCTGTCGCGCAAGCTTTGGCGCCGACGCCAGGTCCGGTGCAGGTGAACGTTCGTCTGCGCAAACCTTTGGAACCTTCGCCCCCGTGGCCTGATCCTGCTCGAAACACGCTTTCTGTTTCACCTTCGCCGCGTGGACAAACCCGGGTGCTCGCGCCTCGACGTGAGCCTTCCGCCGAAGCGATCGACACGCTGGTCGAACACGTCGTGCAAGCGAAACGAGGGCTCCTCGTTTGCGGACCAGCGCCGCTGGATCGTTCTGACGAACCTTTGCGCGATGCTGCCATTGCGCTGGCGAAAGCGACGGGGTTTGTCCTGATGGCGGAAACCACGAGCCAGGTTAGGTTTGGCCCGACCGACCCGAAGGTCGTCGAGTGTCCATCCTTCGATGCAGTGCTGCGTGATCCAGTTTTTCGATCCGCGTTTGCACCGGACTTGATTCTCGAACTCGGGGCGCCTCCGACGTCGGCAAACTACGCCGAGTTCGTCGCGCAGCACGCATCCGTGCCGCGGTTTGTCATTGCTGAACATGGTTGGAACGATCCAGCCCAAGATGCGACCGCGCTCGTGCTTGCAGATCCCGTGCAGGTTTGTCGATCCGTAACCGCTCGATTGTCTTCGCGTACTGTTTGTCCGGACGCATCGTGGGCTGCTGCGCTGCGCCGCGCGGATTCCAAGGTGTGGTCGCTGGCGGAAAAACACGCGGCGAACTCGTCGCTGACCGAAGCGATGGTGGCTCGTTCGGTGATCGCGGCGTGCCCCGAAGGCGCGCTGCTGATGGTTGGAAACAGTATGCCCGTCCGCGATGTCGACCTGTGGGCGCCTGCGCGTACACAGCGACTTGGCGTCCTCCATCAACGTGGCGTGAGCGGCATCGATGGACTCGTGGCGGGAGCTGCCGGTGCGGCGAGTGTCGCGGGGCGGCCGGTCGTGTTGCTGCTGGGCGACACGAGCGTGCTTCATGATCTGACCAGCTTGGCGCTTGCGCGTCGTGCACCAGGACCGCTCGTCATCGTCGTCGTGCAGAACCAAGGCGGCCGAATCTTCGAACGATTGCCCGTCGTTCGCGCGGTCGATCGAGAGCGCTTCGATAAGTACTTCACCATGTACGAGCAGGTAGATCTCGAACATGCGGCAGCGGCGTTCGGCGTGAGGTTCGTCCGGACAGACAATCACGGTACACTTGTTCAGTCGCTCGCGCAGGCTGTCGAGACTCGAGGTGTGACGCTCATCGAAGCGGTCGTGCCACCCGACGATGGCACAACGCGTGCGACTCGTTTTCGCGCCGAGGTTGCTTTGGCGCTTCGTTCCTTGTGCGAAGAGGTATCTCGATGACCCAGGTACAAGCGGGGTCGCTGCGAGCGTGGATCCTTGCGTCTCGGCCGGCGACGCTGACGGCGGCGATCGTTCCGGTGCTCGTAGGCAGTGCTGTCGCGCATGCGGTGGGCGGCTTCAAAACGTTGCCTGCTCTCGCGGCGCTTGTCGGTGCGATGCTCATTCAGGTCGCGACGAACTTTGCCAACGACGTGTTCGATCACGAGAAAGGTGCTGACACGGAGGAGCGGCTCGGGCCTACGCGTGCGACGGCTTCGGGCCTGCTGACGGCGCGTCAGATGCGTGTGGCGCTCGTGATGACGCTGGCCCTGTGTTTGGTGCCCGGTGTGTACTTGGTTTCGGTGGG
>CAZETM010001276.1:0-2526 GCA_964514885.1 uncultured Polyangium sp.
ACGGGTGCCGCGGCGACGACCACAAGTTTTACGCAGGTGCGCTTGGGTGCCCATTAGCCCGAGCAAACCTCGGGATCTTGGAAATCGTCGACAATCCGCCGAACCCGCGATGTTTTGGTGGTTTGTCACAATGCACATTCACGTCGATACGAATTCACGGTGGAATGGCCCGAGGTTCGTCCAAACGCAACGCCTCGAGACCTGAAAACGCCTGCTTGACAACGCTTGGCCGCGGGGTAACAGTCCCGGCGCCCATGAACAAGTTCATCCCCGGCATTGGTCAATCCGACTTTCGATTGTTTCGCGAAGCTGGCTACGGCTACGTCGACAAGACGTTCCTGATCAGCGAGCTTCTCGCTGATCCCTCGCTGGTGTTGCTCTTCCCTCGCCCTCGTCGGTTCGGCAAGACCATCAACATGTCGATGATCGGCTACTTTTTGGGTAAGTCGAGCGAGGACTTGTCGCATTTGTTCGAAGGGCTTGCCGTCACGCGCGACGCGCAGGCGATGGGGCATTTTCAACGCTACCCGGTCATCATGGTCAGTTTCAAGGACGTCAAGGCCAATACGTTCGCGCTCACATTGGAAAGTATTGGCAATCAGATCGCACGTGCCTACCGAGAACACGACTATTTGCTCGAGACGGGGAAGCTTGATCAAGGCTTCAGGCAACGTTTCGAGCGCATCGTGGAACACCGTGCGAGCCGAGTCGATTTGGAGTCGTCTTTCTTCGACTTGGCACAAGCTCTGCACAACCACCACGGACAACGCGTGGTCATTCTCATCGACGAATACGACACGCCCGTGCAATCCGGATACATCTACGAATTCTTCGACGACGTCGTGTTGTTCTTTCGCAATTTGTTCTCGGCGTGCTTGAAGGACAATAGCGCCCTGTTCAAAGGCGTGCTGACAGGCATCTTGCGCGTGTCGAAAGAGAATATGTTTTCGGGATTGAACCATATTCAGACGCATTCGATCATCGACAAGAAATACAGCACCGCGTTCGGATTCACCCAGGACGAAGTCGCAGCCATCATTGCCCCGGAGCACTTGCAGGAAGTGCGCGACTGGTTCAACGGCTACATCTTCGGTGGACACGTCATTTATAATCCCTGGTCGATTCTGAGTTACATGAGCGAAGGGTTGCTCAAGCCCTATTGGGTCAACACCGGTTCGAGCGACCTGATCGAATACTTGGCGGCTCGACGGGGACTGGGCCTCAGCGCAAGGTCCGAGGCGCTTTTGCGGGGCGAAGCGATCGACGTGCCGATCGATTCGAATATCGCGCTGCGGGACATCGACAAGAACGACGATACGTTGTGGAATTTTTTGCTCTTTGCCGGATACCTCAAGCCAGTCCAGCTCGATTTGATCGTGGGCAGGTATTACGGCAAATTGGCGATTCCCAACAAGGAAGTGAAAATCGTTTATGAAGACATGTTCCGCAATTGGCTTTACAAAGCGGCTCCCTCGAGTGCGTTTATCGACGAATTGGTGAAAGCACTTTTTGCAGGCCATGCAGAGATCGTGCAGAAGTTGCTCGGCAAGATTCTGCTGACGGCCATGTCGTACCAGGATCCGGCGGGGAAAGAGCCTGAGAAGCTGTATCACGGATTCATTTTGGGAATGATGGTGCATTTGGAAAGCGAATACGACGTGCGGTCGAATCGGGAATCGGGTTATGGGCGGGCCGATATGCTGATCCGACCGAAGACGCCGGGCAAGCCGGGCGTGGTGATGGAATTCAAGGTGCGCGAAGAGGACGAAGCGATCGAGACGGTGCTGAAAGATGCCGCGAAGCAAGTGCGCGAGAGGCAATATGCAGCGGAGCTGTCCGCCGCGGGCGCGTCGCACGTGTACGAATATGCAATGGTATTCGATGGCAAGAAGGCGTGGGTGAAGCGCGTCGAGGACTTGGTCGGGCCGTAGGGGTGCGCACGAGGAAGGACCGGACCAGGGGTGGTGGATATGGCACAGTTCGCGCAGCTTTTGGCGATGGCGGCCCAGGGAGCGACGGGCGGTTGAGCTTATCTTCGATCCCTCGAGCATTTCCGACTTCGCGGTGCGAGCGTTCAGAATACGCCACCGACTGAAAACCCTGGTACACGCTGAATACCGCACGGCATCGTCGTATTCTTGGGACTTTCCCACGTAGGTCAGATATCCGAATCCACCCTTGGGAAACGCGAGTTCAGGCGAAGGAACCTTCGGAAACTCGACTTCGAGCACATCACCTGAACGTAATCGACGAGCCATGGTGGGACCTCACGGGTATCCGAATGCGATCATTTCTGCCGCCCGTCTCTCAAACCAGCGTCTCGGGCCTCCAGCCTTCTGACATGCGAATCAGTACGAGCTCGTGATTCCAAACCGACGCGATGGGAAGCAATCGCTGGGCATCGGTGAGCACTTCGGTGGACGTCGTGCCGTTTTCATCGTCGATGAACCAGTTCAGCACTTTGCCTCCACGAGCGATTCCACCACGCCGGCGAAAGACCGTGGGCATGGGGACCGGCGCGAGTTG
>CAZETM010001277.1:0-2526 GCA_964514885.1 uncultured Polyangium sp.
CGTCGGCGGGCGGGAAGAGCAAGGGGTTGTCCCCGGCCTCCGGGTCGAGCGCCTCGCCTTGCGCCTCCGCCCGCCACTGGAGCCGCAGGAGGCCTTGAGACTCGTGGCTGGCCTTCTTGAGCCATTGACATATCTCCATTCAATGGGATTCGTGCATCGTGATATCTCACCAGGCAACCTCGGATTGCGCGACGATGGTTCGCTCGTCATCATCGATTTCGGTTTGGCCCAGCCAATGGGTCGTGTCGGCCTTGCCACAGTTGAGAGGTTTATGGGAACCCGTCTCTTCTCCCCACCGGAATGTCACTCCACAACCGCATTCGAAACAATCCTTATGCCGAGCGCCGACGTATTCTCCACGGCGCGAGTCTTGGAGTGGCTCGTGATGGGTGACGGGATGCGAGTTTCGTACGACGAGCCCGTCACCGACCTACCCGAGATGTTGGCGAACATCCTTCATCAGGCCACTTCGACAAGCCCCGAGGCAAGACCACAGTCGATTCGCGAACTGCTAGTTGCTTGCCAATTGGCGCTTGGCTAGCTCTGCGAAAAGGCCGTTCGCAGACATGAGTTCGTCGAAGGTCCCTTGCTCGCGTAAGGCACCGCGATCCATCACCAGGATGTGGTCGGCATTCTCCAAGGTGGACAGGCGCTGAGCGACGACAACCTTCGTTCCAGGCATGGATGCGAGTGCTCGGGTCACCAATGCTTGACTCACGTTGTCCAAGGCACTGGTTGCCTCATCGAGGAGGAGTACATCGGGAGATCGAGCAATCGCACGCGCAATGAGTAGCCGCTGCGCTTGGCCGCCCGACAGTGTTTGCGGGCTGATGATCGTGTGCATCTTCATCGGCATGGCGTTGATGTCATCGGCAATATTCGCCTGCTCAGCCACGATCCAGGCGATGTCCTCAGGAATTTCCGCGCCGCCGCCGATATTGTCCAGAATCGACCCGTTAGCGACTTGGCCGCCTTGGACCACGACTCCAAGTCTCGAACGGATCGATGATGGGATGATGCTTTTGATGTCATGTCCGTCGATGAGCAGTTGTCCGGTATCGGGATACTCCAGAGCTGAAAGTAGGCGGAGTGCTGTTGTCTTGCCCGAGCCTGATGGACCAACAATGGCTGTCGTGGCCCCCGCCTTGATCGTGCATGAAAAGTCTTGAAGGACGAGGGGCAGCTCTTCTAGGTATCGGAAGGACACGCGCCTGAACTCGTAGTCGCCCCGGATATGCGTAAGGAATTCCGCTTCAAGGTCCTGCTCTTGGACTGCGTTAAGGATGGGGCTGACCAAACTCAACACCGGCTTGGCCGCGGCGATTGCCGGCACGGCTGATGAGACGCCGACGATCGCTCCGAGCACGGAGCCGAAGGCTGTCGAGAAGGCGATGTAGGTCGCCGCGGTGATAGTCGGGCCGTCGTCCCAGGTGAACACTCCGATGATCATGAAGAACGCGATACTCGACAGTGATCCAATGAGCGCAAGATACGTTTGAAGCCTGCCCGACAGGACGGTTTGGGCTGCCTGATTCGTGATCTGGTCCGCCTGCTTCAAGATAGAAATATCGGTGAAGCGCCTCTCGGCGCCGGCAACTCGAATCTTGGAGATTCCGCCCACAAGTTGGACGAACCAGGCGGAAGCCTCCTGCTGGGAGTCATTTGCCGTGCGAATGAGGGATGACATTCGACGAGTCAGCCACATCATGAACGCGATAGTGACGACGAAGATGACGAGTGACGCCCAGGCGAGATGCGTGCTGTATCGGAAGAGCAAAATGAAGTTGACCAGGGAGAACACCGCGGCAAGAATGGACGTAACAGTCTGCGAACTCAGCAATTGCTTGAGCGAATCCACGGCGATGATCCGATAAGCGAGTGCGCCGCTGCTGTATTCCCGAAAGAACTTGAGGGGCAGCCGAAGGGTTCGATCCCAAATGGCGGCCTCAACCCGCATCTGCGCAACCTGGGTCAGCCGAGAAGTCGCGAAGTTTTGCACCACGACGAATGCACCTGCGCTCAAGGCAAGCACGGTCAACGCAAGACCGATGCCCACGGTATTCACAAGGTTGCCTTGCGGTACGAAGACACCGAGAACGGAGCTGGTGAAGATGGGCGTCGCAAGGCCCAGAAGTGCGACAATCAGCGAGCAACCCAAGATCAGCAGCAGGGTTGAACCTGATCCTCGGATGGCGAGCCGGCCCATGTCGAGGAAGGTTGCCTTCCGACCCAGCGGAAAACCTGTATAGACCATGAGGCCTTGGGTCGACAATGGTGTTTTGCCCTCGGTGACTCGATGACGCGATGAATCAGACGCGGACTGGTAGTACATCCGGCCCTTTCGCGGGAGTAACGCCACCGGACTGGAGGACCCATCGGTGTCGTTCAAGAATCCGACGAGGGGCGAGGTGGCTCGCGATGTCCAACCGGTGCCAAGGTGAACCGGTTGGACCCGCAATCCGGAGTTGCGAGCGATGGACACCACTGCTTTCACGCCACGGCTGGTAAGGGCGCGCGGTTCTTGAA
>CAZETM010001278.1:0-2522 GCA_964514885.1 uncultured Polyangium sp.
CGAATGACGCGCAGGTGTGGGGAGCGACGGACGGGCCCTATATTTTTGCGCGAAAAACGCCGCTCGACAACTGAAACGCAACGTTACTCGAGAATCGTCGGACAGGGCTGAGCGAACAAAAACGCCTCCAGCCGCCCATCCGTCACATCCACGACCAGCACTTCATGCACATGTTTCGTCGCTATGGCCTGCACCGCAGAAGCTAACGCTAGCGCTCCGAGCGCTTCATGCGCGCCCGCACGAGCTGCAATGCCGACGCGACGAACAGACGCCCACGCCGAATCACGAAGCACCTCAGCCAAACGCTGATCATCCCGAGCCTCCACGACCATCAAATGTCCACGGGTAGAGGAAAAAAGGAGGACGAACGGGGGTTATGTCATGGGATTGTGAGGTAGGTGGGGTTTGGACCCGGTTGCAGGTCAATGGGTTGAGGCGTTGGTGGGGTTTGGACCCGGTGGAAGGCAAGCCCCTGGAGCCAGCTAAATCCCGTACTTCTTCATCCATCGGTACAAGACGTACCTGCTCGACAACTCCAGCGCTTTCGCCGCCCGAACGATGTTGCCTCCATGTTCGGCCAAGGCTGCGCGTATCTCGGCTTCCGTCGGTTCTTTAACAAACTCTTGCGTCGAGGCATCGGGCATCGGATTTGCTTCGGCCCTTTCGATTCGTTCCTCCGCGCTGTCCATGAATGCTGGATTCGATAACGACCCATCCCCCGGCAAATCAATCACGTCGCGCGAACTCGACGACGTCGCTCGCCATAAGATAGCCTCGAGCTCCCGAATGTTCGTACGATAGGAGTATCGCATCAAAGCTTCAATGAGTTCGCCTCGGACATTGGGTTCGACCGATCCGGATTTTGTTGTCGAGAAAAACCGTTTGACGGCTTCGGGGCTTTTTATCAGCGCTCGGTGCAAAAGATGCCGCACGAGCAACGGGATGTCTTCACGTCGTTCATCGAGGCCTGGAATGACGACGTGCAGCACCAGACGCGCCAGAAGATCGTGTTTCAGCGTCTCGGGTTCTCGGTTTGTCGCTCCGAGCAATCGGAAACTCGACCGTCGCGTGGTGGTGCCTCCGAGGTTGTGGTATTCGCCGCCTTCGTCGAGCACGCGCAACAGATTGGCCTGCATCGCTTGTGGCAATTCGCCAATTTCATCCAAAAAGAGCGTGCCGTTGTTTGCCGCGCCAATCAATCCTGGTCGCTCGGCCATTCCCGGATTGGGGTAATTCTTCACGTTGCCGAACAATTCTGCATCGACGATACCTGCGGGAATCGTGGCCGCATTCCGCGCAACGAAAGGACCTTGCGCTCGCACAGAAAGCCCATGCACCGCACGTGCACACAACTCTTTTCCCGAGCCGCTTCCTCCAAGGAGTAACGTGTGTTCGTCGGCTTTGGCCATCCACGCCAATTGATCACGCAAACGCCACGTTATGGGACTTTCGCCCACGAGACCATACACATCCGCTTCGCCAAACTTGTTTCCGATTCCGAGCAACGAAGCATGATGCAATGGTTCGAGTTTTCGAGGACACAGCGTGCAATACAGCAGCATTTGTCCTTTGAGCAGCAACGATTCCCCCGGCGCGAGCACACATTGTTCGACACGTCGTCCAGCCACTTCCATCGTGCACTTGCCAATACGTTCAATGTGCACGCATTGGTCTTCGACACGAATACGAAGTTGATCCCGGGACAATCCGGGACTTTCGAGCGGTCCGCATTTCGTCGATACGTCCGGTTGCTGCCGTTGAAACTCGACGCGTTCGCTGCCTGCACCATCCGGAGCCCCGCGACCCAAGACGCGACGGCCTTCACCGTGTTCGAACAGCACCACTTCGCCCACTCGCTCCGGTTCAGCAGGCGCCCAGGCAATCATCAGCGCGAGGCACAGAGGTTCGTTACGGGTTCGTCCGTTGTCTGTCGTGGCGATTTCAAGGGTCGAGTTGGCTTTTGGCACGTGAAAGGTCGAGCAAATGGTGAGAAAAGTTTGGCGTCGAGCGCCGAGAGTACGTGGATTTATCTGCAAAGCAATAGGCGATCGCACGTTGGTACAGAAGTTTTGCAGAAGCATGAATGGCAGATAGATCGCATTTGTGCGCGCACACGTTCGGCGCAATCTCGCGTACTGTGCGCACGAGCGCACAACGCGTTGCGAGCGGCTGTTCTTGGACGAGTGCCGCGTAAAACACGTAGATTTCTGCCGCATCACGTGCTGGCACGCGCGCTGCAATGGCTCCACGTCGAAGCCGCGGGTCTTTCTCTCCGACGAAACCCGCATCAAGAAAGGCCTGGGCCGTCTTCGCGCCACCCTCCACGAGCACCCGGCCGACCCCACGGGAGGAGAGCTCATGCAACAGATGTCGCAAACTGCATCCGGAACCCGAGGGTCCCGGGGGGACGTGCAGGTCCTCCACGCCACGCAAGGGAGCAGCCTCCCCCACCAGGATCCGCAACGCCGGTTGGCCTGGGCAAGACCGCCACACTTTTTTTTCGGGCCCCAATCTGCCGAAGG
>CAZETM010001279.1:0-2519 GCA_964514885.1 uncultured Polyangium sp.
CTTGTCGTGGACGGCAGAAAAAAAACTGCTTGGAGCCATGCCTCTCGCGGATGCAAAAGGCGAAATCCGCGTGGCGGTATTGGATGGTCGAGGACACGTGCTTGGGCATGCGTCGATGGTTATCCCCGACGTGCCCAAACCCGAGGTCGTCACTGCGCCTCGGCCTCGAGTGATACCGAAGCGAATTGGCGTGCGTATGCCGCTGGTGCGTCCTTCGGGCGCCGTCGGCATTCCTTGGTGGAGCCCAACGGCTCCTGGAACGGCGGGAATTGGCATTGGAGGCGGATCGACCGCGGGCGGCCCCGTTTTACAAGGCAACGTGCGCGCCAGTGGAATGATCGGCCGCGTGGGCCTGGATGCATTGGTTTTGTCTCCTCCATTCGAATCGGCATATCCAGCCGCAGCCGATTATCCGCCAACGGAGAACCTCGCGTGGCTCGGAGCCCGCTACCTCGCCTACCGACGTGGAGCATCCGCATTGGAGATTGCACCGGCGGTTCGTCTTGGAATACCATTGCTGTCGCGAGATCAACCATTGCAACTGGACCTGGGCGGAGCCATTGGCGGCGCGCTCGACCGTACGACCTGGCTGGTCAATGCAGGCACGCGAATCTCATTCGGCGATGCTAGCACCGGGATACCGCGAGCCACACCCTATGTCGTCGCGGGCGGGACGTACAATTTTCTCGATTGGCTACGCGCGCATGGAGCCATCGACGCACGTATCCTCGTGCCTGGCGGCGATCGAGATATCGTCGGATCGTATGGGTTTTCAGGGGGCATCGAGGCTGGGCGCACGATTTACGTATCCCTGGGCGGTTGGCTTGGGCGTGCGGAGAGTGTAGAAACGAGATTCGCTGCCACGGGAATGCTCTCCGTGGGCCTTGATTTGGACGGGGAATCATTGTGACGCAAAACGACGACAAACACGATACCGAACAATTCGCCGGGCCAGCCATTACCGACGCTCAACTCCGGCGCTCGCAGTTTCCAGCGGCCACCGAACAAGTCGTCGTGAACGTGGGTGGTCGCTACAGCGTCATTCCCGAAGCGCTCGAAGGTAGCGCGGAACAAACGTTGTACGCCACGCAAGAAACGTTTTCGGACAACCGAATGACGTCGATTCCCGAGCCACCCGTAGGGAGCCACATTGGGCGGCTCGTTGCAGGCAAATACCGACTCGAATCGGTCATTGGAAGTGGCGGCATGGGGGAGGTTTATCAGGCCGAGCATATTGCATTGCACATGTCGGTCGCCGTCAAGGTGATGCATGAGGCCCGTGCCACGTCGGAAGAGCATACGCGCCGGTTTTACCGTGAAGCTCGTGCCGTCAGCCGGCTCAATCACCCGAACGTCGTGCGAATCCTCGACTTCGGAAAAGACGAATACTCGCCTTATATCGTGATGGAATGGCTTCAAGGAATGACGCTTTTCGCGTACCTGCGAAGTCGCACAGCGCCAATGCCGCTCGC
Source organism: uncultured Polyangium sp. (assembly GCA_964514885.1). GTDB lineage: Bacteria > Myxococcota_A > Polyangia > Polyangiales > Polyangiaceae > Polyangium. The sequence continues at coordinate 1,473 of CAZETM010001279.1, forward strand.
GGAGGTGCAAGACCTCATGTTGCAAGCTCTTTCGGCGTTCGAGGCGGCGCACGCGCAAAACATCGTGCATCGGGACGTGAAACCGGAAAACATGTTCCTGACCGAGGTGGCTGGACGGCGTACGCTCAAGATTCTCGATTTCGGTTTGGCGCACGTGGAGGTTTCAAAAGAAGAAGATGGCGGACCGACGTTGACGAAAGCCGACACGTCCGCGGGAACGCCTGAATACATGAGCCCCGAACAATGCCGCTCGCTGGTCGTTGGACCCGAATCGGACATCTATTCGTTGGGTTGTGTGCTCACCGCGATGCTCCAGGGAAAACCACCTTTTCGAGGTGCTACGGCCATTGACGTTCTATCGTCGCACCTGTTCAAGCCGCCCCCGCCATTGTTGCGCCCTATCGGCTCGGAGCTCGTTCCGGCGCTGCTCGAACGATTGCGTTTGGAAATGTTATCGAAGCAGCCCGACAAACGCCCGTCGAGTGTAATGGAAGTTCGGGAACGACTCATCGCAGCGCTCGACCCGGATTCCACGGCGACCGAAATGATCACGCGCAAGGGCGACGCGCCAGTGGGAACGCGCGAGTCGCGAGCACCGTCATGGGGACAAGAGCGGCAGACGCTGCCGATGATCGACACATCGGGCCAGGAGCTACGCGAGATATCGTTCTGGAAATTCGCCAATGCCGGCGGCGTGGACGAAAGTTGCACGACGGGACTCGCCTCGCAAGGATTGCTGTTGGTTTCCGCAAGCTCCATTGAGGAAGTTGCATTAAAACAGGCGCCGGTGGTGGTGCTCGACATAGGTGAATCCATTGACGAGGCGTGCAAGGTGGTGGATACCTTGCGCCAACTGGCACCGAAGACGAAAACGATTGTGTGCGCCGCGGGTTTGATACCGCAACGAATGACGCAGCTCGTATCAGCGGGGGCGTCGGACGTATTGGCGGCACCTGCGAGCGTGGACGTATTGGGTAAGAAGATTTGGCGGGTGGTGCGACGAGGGCGTTGAAGCAGCGTTGCTTGGCCGATCGATTGCCAGCCATT
>CAZETM010001280.1:0-2513 GCA_964514885.1 uncultured Polyangium sp.
GGCCGCACGCGTGATGTCCACCCTTCCTGTGGCAATCACGAAAGGCTCGCTGAGTGGAACGGAAAGCGCCGCAATATCGATACGGTCGATGCGAAAGTGCTGAAGAGGCATAGAGGGCGCGAGCATAGCGCATTCGAACCAGTCTGCAAAAGTATTGTGGCAAGAAAAAACAAAACTGCTGCCAACTGCGATTGGCTTGGTGTAGTATCGACACTTATGCACTCTTCGCACCTTTCCCTCCCGGAAGGCTCGGCGTACGCAGATCTGCCGGAGCCTTTGCGAGACACCATCGTACGGTCTTTCCTGGACCGAATCGCAGGGCAGCCCGGAGCGCAAGACAATCTGATGTTCGGGTTTCGCGATCCGGCACCAAGCTCGCCCTGGATGGCGCTCGATTACCTGGGCATGATGGCCGTGAATTTGCTCGTGCAACTTTATGAGCGCATCGAAGGTATCGATGCGACGGGGGAAACGTGGCGGCAAATTCGTTGGATTCGTAATCAATGGTGGGGCGGTAGCGCGGGAATCAAAGTCGTGTATTGGAATCCCGCAGAAATGCGCTTTCGCCTCGATGGGCTTTTGGCAGGACGGCACGGAAATCGCGTGGCCCGAGACAAATACATTGGATCGCTCGACCACCAATTGACGCCGTCACACACCTTGATTCACCAGGTCATCAATCCATTCGCGGAGCCTCCGCATGCCGATACCTGGCGAGAAGTGGACCAACCCATGAAAACGGGCGTGCATTTTTGCGTCGGGAAAAGCGACCTGCGCGGCGCCGAAAACATCACCGACCGACATCCATCGCTCGACGACATTCACCTCGATTGGTCCTCGCCCGTGGAAAACATCGAGCCAAATACAGGGCGGTGCAATTATCTGGAGCCGTGGGAAGGCGCCGTCTCGCATTGGCTTCAAGCGCATTTTGGTCATGGAGCGCCATTGTTCACGTTCGACCTCATCGAAAAGAATCTGACCAAAGGGCGTGAGGCCCTCGAGCGTCGGACGAACGATCCGGACGTGAAGCGATTTCGTGATTTTGCGGAGCGTTGGGAGACTGAAAAACGACAGCTCGCCGTCCGAGGCAAAACCGGTTATGAACGGTCCGTCGAACGTCACGAAGAGCTTTGCGGGATCCTCCGCGCCCTAGGCGAAGAAGCCGCAAACAAATGATCATTCAGCTATCGAGGAGTTTTCGTGAGATTCGCGGCGCCACGGGGAAATCCGTAGCGCCGCGATATCGGTAGGAATCAGCGACGGCGACGACGCAGGGCGCCGAGAGCGAGACCGAGCAAGCCGAGCATTGCTCCCGCGTTGCTCTTGTCGCCATTCGGGGAATCAGACGAAACCACCGAACAAAGGCAACCGCTACCCTCGACGATGACGCCATCGACCTGGCACGTCTGGGTCGCGGCTGCGCAAGTGCCGTCGGGGCATTCCGAGTCCTGCGTGCAACCAACACACGTGAATTTCGTCTCGTCACAGACGTTGCCGTCCGTGCATTCCGTATCCTGCGTGCATTCGACGCAAGTTGCGGAAGGCTCGTCGCAGAACAGACCGCCCATGCAATCGGTGTCGCTCGTGCAGCCCATTGCAGGCGGCATCGTGCATGTATTGGAAGCGCCGGTCTTGTCGCAAACTTCACCCATTGCGCAGTCGGCATCTTCTTCGCACACGCACATATTCGTGGTGCCGTCGCAATTGCCGCTGTCGCAAGTCGTGCCGTCAACGCAAGGCTCGCCAAGCTCCTTGGCGCAAAGCTCGTTGCAGCCGTCGCCAGGTGCCGTATTGCCGTCGTCGCAACCTTCGTTGGCTTCGAGCACGTTATTGCCGCAACCCGCAGCAACGCACGCATTCGGGGCCGCGCCTGTATCGCAGACGTCGCCAGCATTGCAGTCAGCGTCTTCGTCACAAGCGCAAACGGCGGCGTCGCACAGGCCACTCGCGCACGAACCAGAGATCGTGCAAGTTTCGCCAAGCTCGATCAAGCAGGCGGCATTGCAGCCGTCGCCAGCCATCGTATTGCCGTCGTCGCAACCTTCGTTCGCGTCGGTTATGCCATTGCCACAACCAGCCGGCACGCAGGTGTTCGGATCGAGCGCCGTGTTGCAAAGGAATCCCGCGCCGCAATCCGCGTCTTCATCGCAAGCGCAGATGTTGCCTGACGGATCGCACAAGCCGCTTTCGCAGCCGCCCGAAACCGAGCAAGCTTCTCCAAGCTCGATCAAGCACGTGGTATTGCAACCGTCGCCAGCCATCATATTGCCATCGTCACAGCCTTCTGTTGCAGGTTCGATGACGCCGTTGCCGCAGGCTGCATCGACGCAGACGTTCGGGTCAGGAGTCGTATTGCAGACCTGACCCATGGGGCAATCTGCATTGGCGTCGCAAGCGCAGATGGTGCCCGTGGGATCGCAGAAACCGCTTTCGCAGCCAACCGAAACGGAGCAACCTAATCCAAGCTCGATCAAGCACGTGGCATTGCAACCGTCGCCGGCCATCATATTGCC
>CAZETM010001281.1:0-2513 GCA_964514885.1 uncultured Polyangium sp.
GCAACGGCGTAAACGCGTCAAGTGCGAAATTGCCACTTTATTTGGACTAAGCGCCTCTGTTTGTCTCTGCTGACCATTATGTGGTCCGTGACGACGTTGGGATGTTGCCACCCCCAAAACCCGAGTGGTCATTGGAAAATGGGCTGGTTGATTTCCCTGGGCGCCGGCTTGACAAGCGATTTCAATAATGCCACGTTGTTTGCGCCTACACTTAGCTCCGAGACTGGCGCGGGATTCTGTGGAATCCTTCACGACGCGGCCTTTCATCGGTCGCAAGGACGTAGGGGTTAACGAAACCAAGTGGTACAACCAATGCGCCGGAGGCCAATATGAAACAGCAATCGCTCCTGGTGTGCAGGTCGCAATCGTTCGTCGTCGTTTTGACTATGGCATTGATCGGTTGTCGCGATTTGCAGCCAGACGGTTCGGACGCAAGCTCGTCGTCAAGCGGCGGTAGCATCGATTGCAACACGGTGGCCGATTGTCCCGTGCCCGGCCATGAATGTGTCTATGCGACGTGTAATGCGGGCTCCTGCGTTGAGATGAACGTCTCCGCCTCGACACCGATTGCGGCTCAAATCGTCGACGACTGCCACGTGGTGGTATGCGATGGCAATGGCGCGACGGTGGATCAAATTGACGCAAACGACACAGCCGATGACGGCAATGCCTGCACGAACGATGAATGCATAGCGGGTATTCCGACACACTCGAAGACCACATCAGGAACCTCGTGCAACAATGGATTCGTTTGCAATGGTAATGGTGCCTGTGTCGAGTGCACAATGCCCACGCATTGTCTTGGCAACGACGATTCATGCCACATGCGGACGTGCGAGAACGACGCCTGCGGAGTTGTTTTTGCGATGTCCGGTTCACCGTGCAACGAAAATGGCGGCACGGAATGCGACGGCTCCGGTGCTTGCAAGAAGTCCAATGGGTTATCTTGCGCGACGAAGGACGAATGTATCGGCGGCGCTTGCTTCAACGGCGTTTGTTTCAATTCGGCCTGCACGTCCGGCAAAGATTGCCCGAGCCGCATTTGCAATGACCTCGTATGCGAACCCAACCAACCCGCCAACGGTCCGCTCGAATGGCTCACCATAAAAAGGTTTCCGAACGCAGGGTACTATGGACCTGTGGAGACCACAATACTGGAACAAATCGCAGCAATGAGCGGCGACGGCGTGGCCGTCGACGGCACGGCCCAAACTATGGACATCGTCATGCTCACGGGTGGGTTCGATGTGAACGGTTATCCGCACCTCTCGATCTGGGACGGGTCCGTTGGTCTCAGCATGGAGAGTTTTTCGCGGAGCATCGCCCGCGGCGGTGTCCAGACCACGTACCAACGGACTGGGCAGTGGACACGCCAGAGTTGTTGGCCGGGGGGCTGCGGACCGTCGTATGTGGATTCCCTCATCGGAGAAAACGACGCAGGGCAACGAGGCGCCATCGTCTCCACGTCGTGCGACTTTTACAATGTTTGCCCGAATAACGGAATCGACTTCGGCGACGGCATTCCCAGCGACGGAATATTTCTCCTACGATATGGCAATACGCTCCCATCGTTGCAATTGAAGATCCCCGTTCCTTCGGGCATGTTGGGAAGCACGATCATCCTGGGTCCGGCCGGAGAATTCCATTCCGGCTCGGCCACGGGCCTGGCCAAGCACGATGTCAACGCCATCGTGCAATGGACAAAATCCCCGACCGTCTTGGGTTCCATTGCCAGCTCGAGCTGGGACGTCGATGCTCAGGGCAACATTTTGATTGCCCTGAGTTTTTCGGGAAGTGTCGATTATGGCATGGGGCCCATGAACTCCACGGGTCCACGAGATCTGGGGTTGGTCAAACTCGATCCTGATGGCAACGCCATTTCGCAAAAGCATTTTGGCAGCAGCACCTTCACCATGGGTACCGTTGGGTTGTCTCGTACCGGAACGGGCGATATGGCCGTATGGGGTGACTACACGGGCGCGATGGATTTCGGCACGGGTCCGCTGCAAGGCGTGAAATTCGTAGCCAAGTTCGACGCTCTTGGCAATGCGGTCTGGCACATGGGTATGGCGGCCGCCAACCGGTTGTTCGTTGCGGGCGATACGTCGGGCGCGGTATACGTTGGCACGACGAGCATCGATGCGAATTTCGGATGGGGCACGCCGCTCCAAAATAAATACGCCGTTGCAATGGCCAAGTACATGCAATGATGACCAATCGGGGCGGGTTTGCCGCGCTCGAACGATGCGTTCACGGCAGTCGCACGGGGATTTGACCCCCCTACGAATCAGTCTTTTTCCGGCTCGTCGTTGCTATCGTCGGCGTCGAGCATTGCTTCGGGGGGCATTTCGGTCACTTTCGCGCCTGCAGGGACGCGCAAATCATAAAAAATGACCGACAGTTGTTCCAGTCGCCCAAGCTGTCGCAACACCGCCTCCACCACACACTTCGCCGAAATATACGCATTCAGCCACGCTTGCCGCGCTGCTTCCACTTCCGGCGTAATCGATTGC
>CAZETM010001282.1:0-2512 GCA_964514885.1 uncultured Polyangium sp.
CGCGTCCGCCAAGTTGCACGCTTTCGTAAGAAACTGTACGGCAAGAGCGACGTCCTGTTTCAGCCCCCACCACCCCTCGTAGTGTCCAATGCCCAGCCCTGTGCAGCCGTCCCCCCAGCCCGTATCACACGCCTTCGTATAGAAGGCCATCGCTTCAGGATGACCCCATAAATTAGAACTGGATCCAATCAGGAGAGTACCCAGTGTGGTGCAGACGCTACCATCACCGGTTTCGCAGGCTTTGCGCAGGAGTGCATTATCCGGCCGCGGGTTAGCGAAGTACTTGCCAAGCAATGCGCAAGCGGAGGCATGCCCAAGGTCGCAAGCTTTCTGATAAAGCGGTATGCTGCGCTGTGTGAACAGTGGGTGGCCTCTTCGCAGAATTGCATCGCCGTCACGTTCGAGCAGACGGGCGCGCAAATAACACCCCATCGCGTTGCCGCCATCGCATGCCTTCGTATACAGTGTCGCTGCGCGTGCAGCGTCCTTATTGCCCCCATATCCCGACGCGAGATACACCCCCAGATGGACGCACCCCGTTGTGTCGCTGCTGTCACATGCTTTGGTACACGCCTGGACTGCGTTCGTTTTACCGCCACTACACGTGCGATTGGCAAGAATGCACCCCGCGCCATTGCCCTCGTCGCATGCTCTTGCGTATAACGCTCGCGCACGTTTCTCATCTTTGGTGACGTTGCGTCCGTTCGCGAACGCATGGGCGATTCTCAGGCAACCTTCGGCGTCGGGGTATTCGCATGAATTGGCATAAAGCATGGCTGCGCGTTCGGAATCTTTGGCGATTCCTCGACCTTGCTCAAGCATGGCGGCAAAAAGAACGCAGCCGGCAGGAATGCGTGTTGTTGGGCGTTCGCACGTTTTCGCATAAAGTTCAACCGCACGCACTTCGTCCTTCTTGACTCCGCGCCCTTGTTCTGTCAGTACACCAAGGCGAATGCATGCAAGCAGATCATTACGCTCTTTGCAAAGCTGATCGTAAATTTGCGCAGCACGGACCTCGTCCCGAGAGACGCCGATACCCTCGGAAAGCTGATCTGCAAGGTCGAGGCACCCAACCTCGGCGCCTGTCTTGCAATTCTTGGTCAGAAGGTTGGCGGCACGTGCCAAATCGACCGGAACGCCGAATCCCTCTAAATACATGATTCCAGCAAGGCCGCAGCTTACTTCGTCGCCGGCATTGCAAGCTTTCATGAATAGCTCAACCGCGCGCGGTTCGTCTTTGGTTATGCCTGCCCCCTGCGACAGGCGATGCGCATAGTCACGACATGCGTCGATACGGCCTCCGTCGCATGCCTTCGCATAAAGCGCTGCATCTCGCGCGTCATCCCTGGGGATTCGGGGATCATCTTGGAGGGTAAGCTTCGCAGCATCTGCGCAGCTATCCGTATGCCCGCCATTGCACGCTTTGACAAATTGCTCGAATGCTCTTTTGGAATTGAACGTCAACAACCTTTGTCCCTCTTCGGCACACTGGGCCGCATTTTCGCCCTCGCATTCACCCTGTGGGGGATTCGGTTTCGGTTTTGTTACGGCAGTTGACGGTTCATGAAGAACGGGCGGAGGGACGTTCGCAGGCGGTAGTGGTTCGCACGCGGGGAGCGTAGTAAGTATTGAGAATCCAGTCATCAAAAACGATGGCTTCATCGACATGGGGTTCGAGTCCTCCGCGCAAGAAAAACTACCCGTGCAGTGTCCGGATTGCTTACCAGATCTCGTGTGTCACTGTCAATTACGATGCGCGAGCGCTTGGCAGGTCCTCTGTTTGTATCTCAAATCACTTTACATTTTCTACCATGAGCGGCGTCGTGCTCGCGTTCCGCGTCTTCCGCATCCTGCGTGCGCGCATGGGCATTCCCGTGGCCAACCACGACCTCGTCTTCACCGACGAACGCGGCCAGCGCATCAGCAGCCGCCACCAAACCGACCGCTACCGCGGGCACCTCGCCGACGCCGGCATCGAGCGCGCATCTCTGTTCGAGCGCACCAAAGCGCGCCAGCCGATCCGCATCCACGACACCCGAGCAACCTTCATCACCATCGCGCTTGCGAACGGAAAGTCCGAAGCGTGGGTGCAGGACCACACGGGACACAAGTCAAGCCATATATCAACTGCTACCGTCGAGCTGCTCGAACCGCTGCCGAGCTTGCCCTCGGAACGCTCGCGCCGCTCTTCCGCGCCATCCCCGAGCTCGCTCGGTTGGTGCCCCCAAAGGCGACACCCTCGCCGATCACCGCACTGCTCGGTCTGGTAAATCCTCAACAATTTCAATCAAGTAGCCCCAGCCGGGATCGAACCGGCACGCTTGTTACAGCAAGGGATTTTAAATCCCCGGCGTCTGCCATTCCGCCATGGGGCCATCGGCCTATCGCAACCAGTCGCCGCTTCCCGCGACCGACCGAAGCCTGTATACAACATCAACCCCCCTCATGACCAGTTTTCCGTTACTCGATCGTGACGCATCCCTCCTTACGGATCTCGCCAACCTAGTCAGCG
>CAZETM010001283.1:0-2508 GCA_964514885.1 uncultured Polyangium sp.
GGTATTTGTAGGTGGTGGATTGAATTCAGCCGTTGGATACGCGCACTATTGCGCGAGTCGGATGGATGGTATGTTTCGCCTTATCGGCGGGCATTTCTCGGAGGATGCCGTTGTCAACGCCGATACAGCAGAACGCTACGATTGCGTCGCGTCTGGCTCGCTTGACGAGTTGATTGACGACCATCAGAAGATTGATCTGGCCGTGGTTCTGACGCCAACACCGATGCACGCGGCAGCGGTGATCGAGTGGTGCCGGAACGATTCGCGCGCTGCGATGTTCGTGAGGTGAACCTCGGCGACAGGGATGCCGCTTGCACGGATCGCGTCGTGGAGGATCACGGAGGTGTGCGTGAGTCCTGCACCGTTGAGCACGATGCCGTCGAAGTGATCGTCAGTGGCACGTCCGATCCACGTGACGAGTTCGCCTTCGTGGTTGGATTGTCTGAAGACGACTTCGACACTTTCGCTGGTGGCGACAGCACGCACGGCTTGTTCGATGTCGGCAAGCGTGGTCGTTCCGTAGATGGAAGGCTCACGCTTGCCGAGTCGATCGAGGTTGGGACCGGAGACGACGAGGATGCGTTTTCGAGGGGCGGGATCGCCGCTCAGATAAGCTCCTTGAGCAACGTCGGGGCGCGGGTACGAAGCATGTACCGAGCTTTGCCGAGGTTGCCGTCCGGGCGCAGAGAAAAGGCGATGAAGTAGTTGTTGTTGATGACGCGGATGAGCGTCGTGACCTTTGCAGCTTGGATGGCGACTTCAGCCGTATCGCCTGCCTCGAGCATTTGAGCGGCGCGCTGTATTGACTTCAGCACGACACTGAACTCGGCACCGATGATGTTGATGTCGAACGGGGCGTCCGACTTCGAGTAGCTATCGACGGTAATGCCCTCGAAGTCCATTAGGAGGCTGGCAATGCCCCCCTCGGTCCCGTCGACGACCTCCTTGAGGACGGATTGGAACATATCGGTCGACGTTATCGAACCCGAGGCGATGGGGAAAGATAAAGGCACGAAGACTTCAAAACGGCATCGAAAGCCCGGTGTTTGCTCGGGTCCATCCTGAGGTTGCGTCAGGCAGATACCTCGTTCGTTTTTTGCCTCTTGCATCCCGAAAGCATCCGAGGGATTCCCGCACCGACGGTCCCGCCTAGGCCACGCTTGACCCTCGTCCCCGCTAACGGCTAACGTGCGACGCGACAGGGTGGTTGCGACTCGTGGCCGGTTTCGCCCAGTGAGCCGTGGTCAATCCTGGTTTGTCCACGCGTAACCGAAACCGACGAAGGACGGCACAAACACCATGCGCGCACGAGCTGGGGATCCTCCCCGCACGATGCCTCAAAAAATCCTCGCAGGTCGCGCCGCCGATCCGCAGCTCCGAGGGGATCTCGTTCAGGTCAAGGTCGATCAGATCATCCTGTCACGAAGCCCCGGACGAGCCCTCGGTGAAGCCCTCGCGCTCGGCATGAAGAAAACGCCCGTCGAGCTCGCGGTGGCCTACGAAGGCACGTGCGTGACCGACGCGCGATCGCTCGCCGATATCGCCGAAGGTGCACCTCGCGCGGTGTCGCCCGAATTCCCGTCGCACAACGTGCCCATCGCACGCGGCGGCATCGGGTTCCCCGCTCCGGTGCACCTCGAACGTTTCGCCGCTCCAGCAAGGTTTGCCCTGACCGACGACATGCGCCTCGCTCCCGTCGGCGGTATCGGCATGTTCACGCTGGTGGTTTCTCCGGCCCAACTCGGACAAGCCCTCGCCACGGGATCGATCTGGATTCGCCCTCCACGCAGCGTGCAAGTGCATCTGTCGGGGCGAGTGCGTCCATTCGTTTGCGCTCGAGATGTCGCGCTCGAGCTGCTTCGCCGCGGCGTCGACGAGATCGTCAAACGCATCGAAGAAGAACATCGCGCCCCGGTGGTGCTCGAATTCGCAGGCCCGAGCGCACGCTTGATCTCGGTCTCCGATCGAGCCGTGCTCTGCGGCATCGCGCCTCAAGTCGGAGCAGCAGCGGCGTTGTTCGTGAGCGACGAGAAAACAGAAGTGTTCCTACGGGACCAACGTCGCTCGAAGGCGCATCGCGCGCTGGTACCCGACCCTGGTGCACCGTGTGAAGAAGTCATCTCACTGGATCTCGCGACGGTCGATCCTTTGCTGATGGACGAAACAGGGACTGTGCGTCCCGTGCGCGATCTCGCGGGCAAACCCGTGAGCCAAGTGGTGCTCGGTGGAGACTCGGGAGCAACGCTGCGCGACATGCTCGCGGCTGCGATGCTGCTCAAGTCGAAACGCGTTCCATCAAGGCTCGACCTGCTCGTGGCGCCGCCGTCACGACAAGTGCTCGAAGTGCTCGCGCAGTCGGGAGCACTCGTGGATCTCGTTGCCACGGGCGCACGCATCATCGAACCCGATCGACGCATCACGCATGGTGATTTGTATCCGCCTCCGTTGGGTGGTTTGTCTCTCCGTACTGCGGATCCAGCACCTCGAGTTGCCGGTACACCCCAGTTC
>CAZETM010001284.1:0-2506 GCA_964514885.1 uncultured Polyangium sp.
TCCAACCGAACGCGCGTTGGGCCATGGCGGGTCGTAGCCACGCCAAACTCGAACGTGTACGAGCCGAAGTTGCGGCCGAATTTCCAGCGGCGGCCAATGTTCCGTTGCTCGAGGCCAATGCGGATGACCCGCGATCGCTCGAGATGCTTGCCTCCAAGGCGCGCGTCATTGCCACGACCGTGGGGCCTTATGGGCTTTATGGTAAAAATCTCGTTGCTGCCTGCGTGAAGGAAAACACCGACTATTGCGATCTCACGGGTGAGACTCCGTTCATTCGGTGGGCGATTGATGAATTTCACGAGGCGGCCAAAGCATCGTCGACGCGGATCGTTCCCACGTGTGGATTCGATTCGATTCCGTCCGACCTCGGCGTGTTTTTCCTGGCTGAACATGCGCGTGCACAGGGCAAACGTTTGGCGGAGATTCGAGGGGTCGTCGTCGATACCAAAGGTGGCGTTAGTGGTGGTACGGTGGCCAGCATGATGCTCATTTCGGACATGATCAAGAAAGATCGCGCAGTCGCTCGTTTGCTCACCGATCCGTATGCATTGAGCCCCGGGGAAACGGGGCCCGATCAGCGGGATCATTTCGGGCCTAGGTTCGACCATGATTTGAATGCGTGGACAGGCCCGTTCATCATGGCCGGGATCAATACGCGAGTCGTTCGTCGATCGAATACCCTGCTGGATCATGCGTATGGACAGCGGTTTTCGTATACCGAGGCGCAGCAAATGCCTGGAGGTCGTTTTGGATTTTTGACGGCTGCGGCGGCATCGGGAGCGTTGTTCGGGGGACTCGCGCTGATTGCATTGCCGCTGACGCGAAAGTTGATAACGAAGAAACTTCCGGCGCCTGGGGAGGGACCTTCCAAACGTGTTCGGGAGCGAGGCCATTTTACGCTTCGGTTTTTGGGTCGTTACGAAGGGGACGACCACGCCAAGATTGCCGCACGGGTTTCAGGTCGAGGAGATCCGGGGTATTTGGCGACGTCACGTATGTTTGCCGAATCCGCGTTGAGTTTGGCGCTGGATCCCGTGCGACCGGGTCTTGAAGGCGGCGTGCTCACGCCGGCCGCGGCCATGGGAATGCACCTCGTCGAGCGGTTACGTCGGGCGGAGATGACGTTCGAGATCGAGCCAGTGCAGTAACGCAGCGTAAGGATTGAATCAAAGGCGCCGTCTGCGCATCCGTCCACGTGAGAATCGCTCAACAAAGTCCCTGGTGTTTGTAATTCAAACAGCAGCCAAGGCTTTGGCGTGGTGAAAATTTCTGAAAAATAAACTTGCGTCTAGGTCAAAGCCTAGGGATGATGGCGCTGCCCATCGAAGGATCAATAGATCAATCGAGTGGGTCGTTTGCCTTGTGCAGCGAGCCGTTTTGGAGTGCTCGTTTGCGTCGATGCAGAAGTCTGTTTTGCTGCCAGGAGTGGATCGTGACTGATATGAGCAGGGGACAAGGATCGTTCTATAACCGATCGATTCGACGCACTGTGGCTACCGCCTGCGTGCTTGCGCTTACCGGCCTTTCGGCGGCAGCGTTGGCGCAGGATGGACCTGTATCGCCCGGGCTTGCGTTGAACCGTTTCACTCCGGCGCCGGTTGGTGATCGGATGTTCGGCGTGCAGTCGGCCTATGTTGCCGGCGAATTGACGCCTCACGTCGGGCTTTTGTTCGACTATGCGCGCAACCCGTTGGTGCTCAAAGAACTCAATGGCGAGCCTCTCGGCGCCATCGTGAGCGATCAGCTTTTCGGGCACATCAACGCGGCGTTTGCGTTTCAGAATCGCATTGCCGTGAGCTTGTCGTTGCCGGTCGCGCTTTATCAAGCTGGGGCAAGCCCCTCGGGTGGCGGCCTTGATTTCCCGTCGCCTACGGCCACGGAGATCGGCGATTTGCGCGTCGGTGCTCGCGTCGCGTTGGTTGGCGACTACTGGTCTCCCTTCCAGCTCGCGATTGGTGGTTACATCTGGCTTCCCACGGGCGACGATGGTGAAGGCTCGTTCGTTGGCGAAGGCGCTCGTGCATTGCCGCAGGTGATCGCCGGTGGTCGCGTGAAGGATCGCCTCGTGTGGTCGTTCGATTTTGGCGCCGACTTTCGTCGCGGTGTGACGTACGGCGGCCCCAATGGCGTGGGTCAAGGGACGACGATCCGCACCGGTGCTGGCGTGGGCATTTTGCTTGCCGATGGCAATCTCCAGATCGGTCCTGAAGTGACTGCGGCGTTTGGCGTTGCGGATCAACCGACGGACGATGTGCCTTTCAGCCGTCAGACAAACCTCGAAGCGATGCTCGATGTGCGCTATCGATTCCTCGAGAACTTCGAGGCTGGTGTGGGCGCTGGTGCTGGTTTGTCCTCGGGCCTTGGTACGCCGGAAATGCGTGTCATCGGCATGATTTCGTATTCGCCGAAGATGAAGAAGCCCGAGCCGCCTCCGCCGCCGGATACCGACAAAGACGGCATCCTCGACGCGAACGACGCGTGCAAAGAGGTCAAGGGCGTGGCGAAT
>CAZETM010001285.1:0-2499 GCA_964514885.1 uncultured Polyangium sp.
TCACCGCTTCGCCGAGCACCGCCTCGAAGGGGATTCCCGCGTCGATGCGCTCGAAGGTGAATTCACTACTTCCGCCCGTCGCTCGTAGAATGTACCAATTCGGCAATTCTGGCGACGCACCCATCGGCATCAATAAGTCGGTGCGTCCATCACCATCGAAATCGAGCGGTGTTGCGAGGTGAAAATAGGTGTCCTGAAACGGGGGCAGCCCGTTCCAATCCAAGCTATACGCGAGTTTTTCTGCAAAAACTTTTCCCGTGTTCGTCCACGTATACAAACGATCAAAGCCCGATGTCACCGCATCAGGCAACCCGTCGCCGTTGACGTCGGCGAAAACAACGCGTCCGGGGCTTGGTGGAATGTCGAGTTTCGTATCCCACGCGCTCCACATCCCGTCCGCTTGGCGCTCGAGCACGCTGTACGTCGTCGCTTGCAATCCCTGCGTGCCGCCGAAATTGAGCATTCCCGGCACGACGAGATCGACTTTGCCATTACGATTGAGATCCACTGTGCGCATTTCGGTGGCGCAACTGAACCCCGCGAGCAGCTCGATGGACGCGCCGTTCGGCTCGAATCCTCCCGGCCGCCAAAGATGCAGCGTCCACGCCGGTTGACTCGGGTTTCCCTCGGGCGAGTCGCTGTGATCCTCGCACTGAATCAGATCGCCGATTCCATCGCCGTCCACGTCGGCCAAGTGTACAGAACCGCCCGGCCCACGGAGCCCTTTCGGCGCTGGTCCGAGCGGGAAAGGCCGCGGGATTTGCGTATCGTGTTCCTCGAACATGTCGTCTGCTTTCGAGAGCAGCACGATATGGTTGTTTTTGCTGCCGTAAAAGTCGTGGAGCAATACATCCGCGCGGCCGTCTTGATTGTAATCGATTGCAGTGCCCAATTCCGGCTGTATCTGCGAAGGATCCGCGGGGCCTGTCGGGTCGGGAACGACAGACCACTCCTGCGAAAAGGCTACCTTTGGCGCGGCGAATCCATTGCCTTGATTCCGCGCGAGACGCCATTCGGTGATCGGATTGTCCGGCGTCGAGAGAATTGGGCTCGTGTCCGGCGAAAGCAAATCATCGAGCCCGTCGCCGTCGAAATCTGCGAGCATCGGGCTCGAAAATCGGGAAGTCGGCGCGGCTATCGTCGTCGCGACGTGCTCGAATACTCGCGCCGTATTCGCATATTGAAATTGTGTCGCCGGCTTGCATGCGCCATCCGCGCCGCATTCCTGGGCCGCCACGAGCCTCGTGCGCCCCGTGGTTTCCCCTTTGTCGTAATCGAATTCGTACCGGCGCACGAGCTCGTCGCCGACGTGCATTTGCACCTCGTCAAGGCGCAAAGCATTTTGAAACTCCATGCCCTCGGAAAACACTCGTCGCACATCATCTTTCGCGCTGTACACGAGAGAAATGGTGCGCGTGCCCGGCATGCCGTCGAATTTGGTATAGGTTATCTCCGTTAATGCATATTCAGCCGTGAATCCGTCCGCATCGGCAAAGCAATAGCCGTACTCCATTGCATTGCCGCGAGCGTCCCGTGTCTCGCCGGCAAGCCATGCGCGAGCAGCTCCGCCACGCGCGAGCGGCCTACTTCCCGTGGTCTTGCCGTATGCGACGACCCAAGCATTCGGCAAATACGCATCGAACCCGCTCGCGTGATTACCAACGATTCTGACCTGCGTATCGGGAAACGTGCGGTATTCATTCGGCGCGATGGCGACCAAGCGTTTTCCATCGAGGCAAAGCGCGTCGTTTTCGTCGTATTGGACGCCTCGGATTTTGCCGTCCATCGCCATGGTCTTGGGGCATCGATAAATCGACGACGAAGCGCCCGACAATCCAAATCCGACCCCCAGATTGCCGTCACCAGCCCCACTATTGTACGAGAGCGACAGGCGGCTCAACGCCGGCCCGGCCCGGAGGCACGACGAGCGGCATGGAGAGCCCCGCGTCGCCCGAATCGGTCACCGCGAACGAAGCGGGAATCGCCCCGGGCGCAATGATTTTCGAGCCAAGCGGCGGCGCAGTCGGGCGCCGGTCATGCTTCGACTGACAAGCAATATACCGACGCACGACGGATTGATCCTTGGGCACACACGTGCATCCCGCGGGGGCAAACACGCTCGCGAAGAATAAGCACAACGGGACCAACGATCGCCAAATTCCTCGGAAGAAGCTGGGCATTGAGTCCTCCCAGTGTTGAGGATACGGCAAAAGGCGTTGTGAGTGTCAGCTCGCAGCGCACCCATCATGCGCAGCCGACAATCGAATCGTGACCCGTCGCACGCGTTCGAGAAAATCGACCGCGCCTCGAAAAAGTCTTCGTGATTTTGTCTCCCGAATGCCCTTAGGAACTCCCGAATGCCCTTAGGAACTGAGGCAGTCGAACGGCGTTCCAACTCCCGAAACGTTACCCGCCCCACCCCGTTTTGGAAGATGTATGCACTCGGTTACGACGTGCCCGGATGCAACGCGGGCGAGTCGTGTTTGCCCTCGGTGAACG
>CAZETM010001286.1:0-2498 GCA_964514885.1 uncultured Polyangium sp.
CGGTATGGCCGCGCAGAAGGAGTGGCTGGCCTGTCCCGTCGGCATTCCAGATATGCATCGTATTGTCTTCGGACGCGGAAACAATCTGCCGACCGTCGGGGCTGAATACCGCAGAATTGACAGATTTCTCGTGGCCGCGCAACACAAGCGGCTCGCCCGTGCCGTCGGCATTCCAGACACGCACCGTTTTGTCGACAGATGCCGAGACGATACGCTGGTTATCGGGGCTAAACATTGCAGAATAGACAGGTAGCTCATGACCGCGCAACACAAGCGGCTCGCCCGTCCCGTCGGCGTTCCAGATACGCACCGTCTTGTCGAGAGATGCCGAGACGATGCGCTTACCATCGGCGCTGAACATCGCAGAAGACACCACGTCGCCTTGCGGGAACACCATGAGAGCCACACCGGCGTATCCCGTCGCTCGCGCGACCTCGTCCCATGACCGTGGTAATGGCGGGCCGGGCTCGATTTCGCGTAACAATGCGAGCATTGTCGTGGGATCCTCCTGATGCGCGATCGCCGCGGTCATCCGTTCCGCATTCCGAATCTGTACGGCACTGGTCTCCACGACAGGCGAATGGTCCACGTTCGACTTCTTTTGCCAAAGCAACGCGCCGGCACCCAACAACGCAACCCCTCCGACCATCGCGAAAGTCCACGCGGCCCGAGGCTTGTTCGCAGCAGGTCGCGGTTGGAGACGCAATGGCGCCTCCACCGTCGCTGCCTGCTCGAAGAGATCCGGCACCCGGACCGGGCCGGAAACGCTCGGCGCCACCGTGTCGAGCAACGCGAATGATGCTTTTAATGCGGGCTTCTCGAACTTCGGAGCAATGAGCGACCGCTCGGCATCGCCGAGAGGAACGAGCATTTCTTCGGACAACGCATTGCTGCCCATGAGAAGCGGCTCAATCGCCTCCAGCATTGCCGCGGCGCTTTGGAAGCGACCGTTGGGATCCACCTGGAGCGCTCTATGGACAATGGCCACGACCTCCGGCGGAATCCAAGGCGCAAGCTCTTGCACTGGCGTCGGGGCTTTTGCGCAGATCGCCATGGCCAACTCCACGAACTCACTGGCCGACGCATGTATGACATCTCCCGTCAATGCACGATAAAGCACCCCGCCGAGCGACCAGATATCGGTGCGAAAATCGATACTCTTGCTCCCCCGCACTTGCTCCGGCGACATGTACTGCGGCGATCCGAGCACGCCTCCGGTATTCGTCAGCCTCGTCATCTCTGCGCCGACCGGCCCTTCCCCTTTTATTTTCGCAATGCCGAAATCGAGGATCTTGATGACGATCCCCTTTCCCTCGCCCCTCACCACGAAGAGGTTCGCGGGCTTGATGTCCCGGTGCGTGATAAACGCCTCATGCGCCTTTTGCAGACCAAGACAAACTTGCGCGACAATTCGCAACGCAACGTTCGGCGGCAAAGGACCGACACGATCGAGGAGCTGGTCGAGATCCTCCCCAACGAGGTACTCCATCACCATGTACGGAGCGCCTGTCGCTGGATCGGTCCCCGCATCGAAGAGCTTCGCCACGTGTGGACTGTCGATCGCCTGAGCCGCCTTTACCTCACGCTTGAAACGGCTGAGGAGCGAAACGTTTTTCGCGAGTGCGTCGCTCCGAATGAGCTTGACGGCGACGCGCTGCCCGGTTTCGGCGTGATCGGCTTCGTACACGGAGCCCATGCCGCCTTGGCCGAGAAGGCGGACAATGCGGTACTTGTTGTCGAGGATGTCACCGATCAAGGCGGGCACGCTACAGGCAAAAACGAAGCTCGGACAAGATTGTTGTTTGCTCGACGCGTTCGATTTCTCCCAAGTGGGGGATCGCCACATGGCACGGACCGTGCTCAGCGTTTAGCGAGCGGCGTGTAAAAAAACTCGCCGCACCAACATGGGTTTGTATGCAATTCATCGCTCGACATCTCGTAGCTTCCATGGCCCTCCTGTTCGTTGCAGGATGCGCCCCCCCAAACCAGCCACGCTCCGCTGAGGCAGGCGCGCCCGCGGATCCGGTGGACGATTATCTCCATGCCGTCATGGAGAAGAATCACGTTCCCGGCGTGGCCATGGCCATTGTTCGCAACGGTAAGATCGAAAAGATCGCCGCGTATGGCGTTGCGGACCTGGAATCCGACGCGAAAGTCGGCATTGAAACCTCGTTCCAGATTGCCTCCGCGACCAAGATCTTCACCGGCACATTGGTGATGCTGCTCGTGCAGGAGGGCAAAATCCGCCTCGACGAACCTATCTCGACCTATTTGCCCGACGCGCCCGACGCCTGGAAGCCAATCACGCTCCGGCACATCACCGCTCACACATCGGGCTTGAAGGACGATCCCGACGATCAAAACAGCGCCGCCGCTTCCGTTGCCGAGCGATACGAAGCCGCCAGGAAGTCGCCATTGGCGTATACGCCCGGCGAGCGTAACGAATACGGTCTCACGGATTTCGTCGTGCTCACGCATATTCTGGAGAAGGTCACGGG
>CAZETM010001287.1:0-2494 GCA_964514885.1 uncultured Polyangium sp.
TCGACCCCAATGTGCCCGGCAGGAATCGAACCTGCGGGTGCGAGCTTCGGAGGCTCACATCCGATCCACCGGCGGGCACGTTCGGACTCCGCGGTGCACGAGAACGCGAGCCCGAAAGCTCATGTTCTCGTACGCCGCAGCGTCCTCTCTCGTACAATCTGTCTAGCGATTTCAGAGAACGGAGAACCATCCGAGGATGGCACCTCGTCAAGCGTAAAAGTGGGCACAGTGGGAGTCGAACCCACAGCCTCCGGATTCGTAGTCCGGCGCTCATCCAGTTGAGCTTTGCGCCCATGAACGAAGAAGCCCCCGGGACCTTTCCAGGTGCCGGGGGCTTCATCAAGGGCAGGTTGTCAGCCTGTTACTCCCCGTGAACCCCCAGCCCGGTATCGGGCTTCGTGTTGGCCTGACCACAACGCACAGTGGCGAGCCGCTGAATCATCGGGTCCGTACCGATCATGCCTACCCGCGCACAGACCACGGCCCTCCCGGCTTTCGCCGGTCGTACTTCGCGGTGTTGATGGCAGGTGGACACGGTAGGGAACCTCGGTCTTCTGGTTGTAGTCGGGCGTCGGGGTGTCTGTCAACGCAGATCGTTCATTTACTTCGGGAGTGGCGGGTGAAGCGGGAGTCCAACCCGCGGAGCTTGAGGGCCCGCCCGTTTTCAAGACGGGCACCGTTCGGCGACGACGGAACTTCACCCAGGAGATGGCGGGCAGAGAGGGAGTTCAACCGTTGCCGTGATCTGTAAGAAGTGGTTTTAACACCGCTCCTCCCTGCCACGTTCACGTTTCACTGAGGTAAGCGCCGTCGTCCGAAGACTCCGACGTCTAACAACCTCTCCGCGTGCGTTTTTCGACTCCGTCCAACTGGCGGCGTCGATCTCACCTCTTGCGAGAGCGAGAACATTTCGCGCAGCGTTCACGTCCCGATCGATGATCAGGCCACACGCCGCACATTCATAAAGTTCGGAGGAACCAGGATCGTTGAAGGATCCACAGGCTGAGCAACGACGCGACGTGAACGCCGGATCGACCAGCGCGAGTCGACCGCCGTTCAGCGGCAGCTTGTAGGCGAGCTGTCGACGAAACTCACCGAGGTTCGCGTCGAGAAGAACCCGGTTCAAGCCGGACTTTTGCTTGACGTTCTTGCCGGGCTGTTCGACGGTACCTGCGGCGCTGCGCGTCATGTTCTTCGGTTTCAGGTCTTCGATCGCGACGACACGAAAGCGACGAGCGATCGATGTCGTCGCCTTGTGCGTCATGTCCTTGCGAACGTTGGCGACACGAAGGTGAATCCTTCCGACGCGTCGAGCGGCTCGGCGACGTCGGTTGCTGCTTTTCTGACGTCGAGCAACGATCTTCTGCGCAGCGCGCAGCTTCCGCTTCGCCCGAAGGAGAGCTTTCCGGTTCGGGATGATCTCGACGCTGCTCGTCCCTAAGTGCGCACATGTGCGTCCACAAAGGATTTCACGGATTCTACGGACACCAGCTGCACAACCGAAGTTGCCGCCTGTTCTTCCGTATTCCCAGTCACCTGGGTGCCGCGCTTGACCCGCCGAGCCGGCGGGACACAGTTCAGGGCCGCGTTGACGTCCCTGTGAATCACCAGCCCGCAACGCGGGCAAACGTAGACCTGAACGCCGAGCGGCATCTTCTGCCGGTGCCCGCATTCGGAAGAGCACAGCTGCGACGAAGGATAGTCCCTCGGCCAGCGGTGAACCTCGACCCTCGCGCCTTCGGCCTTGTACGCAAGCTGACGATGGATCTCTCCGAGACCGATATCGGCCAACGAACGTGCCATCCCGCGCAGCTTCGACCGCATCATTCCGCGGATCGAGAGTGTCTCGAAGCCGATCGCCACCGATCGCTTCACGATCGCGGTCGTCGTCTTGTGCTGCCAGTCGTTCCGACGATCGGCGACGTGGGCGTGCAACTTGCCGACCGCGAGCCGGGCTTTCTGCTCCCGCTTCGAGGCCTTCACCGTCCGGACATCACCACCGGCGGCTTTGACCACCGCACGCCGCGCCTTTCGAGCCTCGTACTTCCGCGACTTCGAGCGCTGCAACCGACGCATCTTCTTGCGTTCGGTCTTGCTCATCCGCGGCGCGTGAAGCGTCTCACCAGTGGAGAGGGTGATCGTGTTCGTGATGCCGACGTCGATCCCAAGGACTTCGGTTCCGCAGGTCTTGGGCGAGGTCTTCGGAAGTTCGAGGACGCCGGCGACCTGAATGGAGAGGAACCAGCGGCCCGCGCCATCCCGGGTCACCCGGGCCCCACGGATCTTCACGTCGTCGAAACGGAGGTCTTCGGTCATCCGAACCCAGCCGACCTTCGGAAGCCGGACCCGATGTTCGCCCTTGACCCTGAACTTCTTCTCGATCAGCTCCATCTTGTCGCTGGCGACGTAGAACGACGGCGGATCGTCGAACCGCTTGAACCGAGGGTGATCCGCTCGCCCTTCCCGCTTCGCGGTGAACGCCTTCTGGAGATCG
>CAZETM010001288.1:0-2492 GCA_964514885.1 uncultured Polyangium sp.
TGTGGAACAGTTCGACACCGTCGATCGACTGACGGAACACGACGATCACGCCGCCTCGACCCGTGTCGTGCATCATCACGCGCTTGGCTGACTGCACCGCCGCGGGCGTCAAATTATAAAGGCTTGCGTGCTCGAGAAGGTGATGCCGCGCGATGCGCTCGGGCGTAGATCCCACGAGCGCCTTGGGCAAAACTTGGCTTCGGTTGGCCCAGAAGAAAGTTGGCGTGCCGCGTTTGTCGTCGACCGATGCGACAAACCCACGCGACGTCGCCGGCGCGCTGGTACGTGCAACAGGCTGAGCCTGGAAGTACGCGTTGAACGCTTCGAGGTCTTTCGCTCGCGCGTCGGTCGTGGCGAGCAGAGCAAGGGGGAGGATCGACAAGTAGCGTGCACGGATCATTCGTTCGTTTCTCCACGTGGCAGAAGTGATTTGGGGCGATGGTAGCGTGAAAGCGCCCGGCGATGTCGAGCTAAAAAGCGGCATGGACGTATATCAGCGAGCACACTTCGGGCATCGCTGTATGTACGCGATCAAGGCGCGCCAAACCGTTTGCCGTCAAGCACTTGGCCGGCGATTGCCAGCCGCGTTACTCTCCCCGCACCATGAAAAACGTGCTCGACAAACTGATGGGACGCTCCGATCCCAGCGCCGACCTACCCCTTGTCACTCAGATCGAGACAAACCGACCGCAATCCATCAACGACGTCATCGCGCTCATGAACGAGATCGATGCGGCCTTGCCGGATTCAGACGGTCTGAAGTGGTTCAACAGGCTTTATAACCTGGTGACTCAATCGGTAGCGCAGGAAATCCAAGGCGGCCGTTTCGCCGACGGCAGGTTCATCGACAAACTCGATGTGCTCTTCGCCAAGCGTTACTTCGATGCGCTCGTAGCGAATGCCAAAGGGCAGGGAGCTCCGCGTGCTTGGCGCCCGCTGCTCAAATATCGCCAACGCCCAGGCGTATCGCGGTTGCAGTTCGCACTGGCCGGGATGAACGCGCACATCAATCATGATTTGGCGTTCGCCGTCGTGGATACGTGCAAAGCGCTCAACATCGAGCCGGAACGGGGGAGCGCGATCCATAACGACTACAACACGATCAACGACGTACTGGAAGAAGCGCAGAAGCTCGCCATCCCGGTGCTCGTGACCGGTACGCTGGGAGCGATCGAACGAGGTCTCGGGACGGCCGACAACGTGCTCGCGATGTGGAGCATTCGTAATGCGCGTGATTCGGCTTGGACCAACGCGGAGGTGCTGTGGTCGTTACGCAGCAATGGAGCGCTGTTCAATTCGTTCGCGGCGACGCTCGATAGCATGACGGGATTCGCTGGCCGGGGGTTGCTCGTGCCCGGAGGGTTGGAGAGGCTCGAGCGGGATTAGGCTCGACATTTCCTCATCGATGCGATACTTCGCATGCGAAACATCGCGCAATATCGTTGGATGAGGAGTGGCTGATGGCGAACGAGCTTCGATACGATGGGAAGGTGGCGATCGTCACGGGAGCAGGCAATGGCCTGGGGCGGTCGCATGCGCTTTTACTGGCCAGCCGCGGCGCGAAAGTCGTCGTCAATGATCTAGGCGGCGGAAGGCATGGCGAAGGCAAAGGCTCCGAAGCGGCCGACAAGGTCGTAGCGGAGATCAAAGCGGCCGGAGGCGAGGCTGTAGCGAACTACGACTCGGTCGAAAACGGCGAGAGCATCGTGAAGACCGCTATCGATGCGTTCGGGCGCATCGATATCTTGATCAACAACGCCGGGATTTTGCGCGACGTATCGTTTCAGAAGATGAGCCAGGAGGACTGGGATCTCATCTATCGCGTGCACGTGCTCGGCAGCTTTCGCTGCACGCAAGCTGCATGGCCGTACATGCGCGACCAGGGTTATGGGCGCATCGTGTTCACGTCGTCGGCGGCTGGGATTTACGGCAACTTCGGACAAGCCAACTACTCGATGGCGAAGCTCGGTATCGTCGGCTTCGGCAGCACGCTGGCGATCGAAGGGAAAAAGCGCAACATCGTGGTGAACACGATCGCGCCGATCGCAGGCTCGCGCATGACGGAGACGGTGCTTCCGCCCGAGATCATCGATGCGTTGAAGCCGGAATACGTGAGCCCGCTCGTCGCGTATTTGTGCCACGAGAGCAACACGGAGACGGGGAGCTTGTTCGAGGTCGGTGGCGGATTCTTCGCGAAACTACGCTGGGAACGTAGCGAAGGAAAGTCGGTTCGTCTCGGCAAACAGATCCGGATCGAAGACATCGAGCGCGACTTCGGGAAGATCACGAGCTTCGACAAGGCGACTCACCCGACCGACATCAATCAGTCGATGGGGCCGGTCATGACAAACGTGCAAGCTGGTAAAGCGAAAGGCGGCAACGAGTACATTGATGTCGACCAGGCGCTCGGATACGAATACCCGCACGTGCATGCGAGCTACGAAGAGCGAGACCTGGCCATTTACGGGTTGAGCATCGGCGCCGCGGAAAAC
>CAZETM010001289.1:0-2489 GCA_964514885.1 uncultured Polyangium sp.
GGATGGTGACAAGACGCTTCTGTATCGACCTCGTGGGACGCCGGTGTTGCCGGCGGTGTTGCCCGAGTCTGCAGGGCCGTCTTTCGGAGGAGTCGAGACGGTCATTCGGGAGGCACCGGTGATCACGTCATCGTCGCGTCGTCGGCGCGAGTTGCGCCTCTTGGTGGGCGTGACGGCGGGAGTGTTCATCGGAGCGGTCGGGGTGTTGGTGCTGGG
Organism: uncultured Polyangium sp.; assembly: GCA_964514885.1. Classification (GTDB taxonomy): domain Bacteria; phylum Myxococcota_A; class Polyangia; order Polyangiales; family Polyangiaceae; genus Polyangium. The sequence goes on from CAZETM010001289.1 coordinate 217, forward strand.
TCTGGCACTTGGTTGGTTCTCAAACGAATCCAAGAACTCCGCCGAGGTTGGTCCTACCGAACCAAGCGCGAAGGTGGCAGGCTCGACAAACTCGTTGGAGGACAAACTGGTTCAACCGGTGACGGTGAAGTCGGTCGCGACAAACGAGGAGCCGAGCGTGTCGGCAGCGCCTTCGGTCGCGCCGGTTTCCTCGGTCAAACCGGTGGTGACGGCGGTGAAGAAGAAGGCGGAGAGCAAGTCGGTGGCTGTGCCGTTTTGAATACCCGCGAGATCGCCCAACATGTCAATACGCAGTACCGGGGACTCCGCGTAAAATCTTGCCGCTAGTTGGCGGCCGTGGCACGATGGTTGCTCCTTGCAGACCAGCCGCGCCAACTCATGTCTTCAACTTCGCCACGCTTTGTCTCGCAAATAGCTCGCTTCGTTCCTGCCATTGCCGCGTTGCGATCCTATTCCCTCTCGCACGCGCGCCATGATGTGCTCGCAGGTCTCACCGTCGCTACCGTGGCCGTTCCGCAAGCCATGGCATATGCGCTCATCGCCGGTTTGCCCCCGGAAGTCGGCCTCTATACGGCCATCGTCATGACCGCCGTGGGCGCCCTCTTCGATTCCTCGAAACAGCTCATCAATGGCCCCACCAATGCTATCTCCATTGCCGTGCTGAGCGCCATCGGCGGTATTGCAGACCCAAATGATAAATTGCAGGCCGCCGTTCTACTCGCGTTTCTAGTCGGCTCGATTCAAGCAATCATTTCTCTGTTACGCCTCGGAGATCTCACGCGGTACGTCTCCAGCTCCGTCATTGTCGGGTTTACTGCGGGCGCAAGCGTTCTGCTTATTCTGGACCAACTCAAAAATCTGCTCGGTCTCGCCGTCGTAGGCTCCGCACACGACCATTTTCTCCAGCGTGTTCATGGTAGCATTACGCAAGGCGGACCTATCCATCTGCCCACAGCATGCGTGGGACTTGGCGCCATTACGCTGATGTTGTTGTTAGCGTGGATCAAGCGTAAATTGCATTGGAAGCTATTCCCTGAGCTGCTCGTCGTCGTCGCACTCGTCGCATTCTTATCGTTTTGGCTCGACCTGAATTCGCTCGGTGTGCGCATTATCGGACCCATTCCAGCTAAGCTGCCTACGCTGCACGCGCCAAACTTCAATCCAACGTTGATCCGCGAGCTATCCACCAGCGCCCTGGCCATTGCGCTACTGGGGCTGCTCGAAGCCATCGCCATGGCCAAGGCCATTGCTGCCGAAACGCGCCAAAAATTGGACCTCAATCAGCAATGCTTGAGCGAAGGCGTTGCCAACGTCGCGGGTAGTCTTTTCGGATGCTTTCCTGGCTCAGGGTCGCTCACTCGATCGGCCATCAATCAACAAGCCGGCGCCGTGACGCAATGGTCGGGCGTGTTTTCCGCATTGGCTGTGGCCATCATCATGCTCGTCTTCGCTCCGTATGCGAAGTTCATTCCTCGCTCGGCGCTTGCCGGTATTCTCATCGTGACGGCATTTCGCATGGTGAAAGTGCATGCGATCATCCACCATGCCAGGGCGACTCGATTCGATGCTGTTCTGGTATTCGTTACAGCGTTTGCAGCCCTTGCCGTGTCCGTCGAGTTTTGCGTGCTCATCGGCGTTGTGCTTTCGTTCCTGCTCGTGGTTCCACGTATCGGGCGTATGCTGCTCACCGAATTCGTCGTCGACTCCGATGGTCACGTGCACGAACGGTTTCCCGACGACACCTCGGTTTGTCCAAACATTCTCGTCTTCGGTTTGGAAGGCGAAATGTTTTTCGGCGCATCCACCAGTTTGGAAGAACATTTTCAGGCTATCGAAGCTCGCATCGACTCCAGCACCCAAGTCGTCATTCTTCGCCTGAAACGAGTTCGCAATCCCGATGCCGTAGGGCTGGGCATTCTCGATCATTTTATCGAACGGATGCGCGGGCGCCAAGTGCATTTGCTCATCTGCGGCGTGCGTGGCGATCTTGCCGAAGTGATTCAGCGAACCGGCATTCATGAGCATCTTGAGCCCGATAGCATCTTTCTCGAGCAACCCGTGCGACAAACCAGCACGCTGCTCGCGCTGCAGTATGCGCGCGTCTTGATTTCTCGGCACGTTTCACCCTCCGCAGCTTCGTCGCAACGTGGCGATGGAGAACTGAGCCCTGTGCAGAACTCTTGATGCATCCTCCTCGTGACCAGGATGGGCCATGCACGAACGAAGATGGTGCGTCCTCGTGACCAGGATGGGCCATGCACGAACGAAGATGG
>CAZETM010001290.1:0-2488 GCA_964514885.1 uncultured Polyangium sp.
TCCTCGGGCGCAAAGTTGATGTGGCGTGGCCAGAACCTCCCCATTATTGAAAATCCGCGCGCGAGGATGCGCGGAACAGCCATCGAAATCGAATTTAAGCCGTATGCTCCATTCTGCTCGGACACCTCAGGAGACCTCTTCTAATGGCCACGATTGTTGTCGCTGCATTGGGCAAGGGGGCGCATATCACGCGTCCACATGGTGCGCGCTTGCGTAACCTGGTCGAGGAACACTGGACGGATTCCGAGCCAGTTACGCTAGACTTTGCTGGGCTCCGGGTAGCATCGGCGTCCTTCTTCGATGAATCCCTCGGCCTATTAGCCCAAAGGCACGGTCTGAAGGAGTTGTTGTCACACGTGACGGTGAAAAACATCGATCCCTCCGATCGTGCGCTGCTGAACCGGATTGTGGCGTCTCGTGCGCAGGAACGCCAAGCTGGATGAGTCTAACTCTGGATGTATGGTTGCTTGTGTATAGGAAAATGCGTCTCGGACTCATCCCGATTCGTCTTCCCCATTGCTGAGTTCATTGGCCCGGACGCATCCGTTATCGTAGCGTCATGTCGATATTTGTCCCCCGAGTGATGCGTGGACCATCGAGCATGATGTGCGCGAGAAACGTCTGCGGCCCAGCGATGCAGTCAGAATACCAGCGCCACGGCGAGCGCTTCTTCGATGTTGTGGATCGTTTGATTCGGCATGAATACCGGCGCATACGTCACGCTAACTTTGAGCGCTAGCGGCGCGGCAATCCACCATTCGAACTTCGCCGTGCCTTCCGGAGCCAGCGGAAACCCGAGCGCATCCTGCGTCCCTTGATCCGTCGCTGCCGTTTGGAAGTCCGCATCGGTGAGCGCTTTGCTCGCGGCAAACTTTCCCACTCGAACGCCGGCGCCGACCACGATTGCGAAGGGCCACTCGACCTCTCGAAAGCGAAGGTTCACGCCCGCCGAAACGGACATCTGCGCGAAGTCGGGCACCCCTTGGTCCACGCTCGTTTGCAGACGCGCAATCACTGGAATGGAAATGTGTGGCCCCAAGTGCAGCTCGGCGCCTACACGCGGATAGATGCCCGGGACCCAGCCATTTTGACCGATGACCTGATAAACACCCGCCCCAGCCTCGACATGCAAACCCAAGCCGAAGAGACCATACGTGATCTTCTTTGGCTTCTCTTCTTCGTCGGCACGCGCAGGCGTCGTCGCGAGAAGGCCGACACCACAACAAAGGCCGAACAAAATAGCTTTCAGCGTACGAGGGGCAGGTCGCATGCCATTACTTATCGGCTAAATCCGATAAGCCGTCAAGCAGCGAGCACACGCTCGGGCACTTTTTCCCCAAGCCCGTTTCCAAAGGCTGTACGGATGGTCAGTCTCTTTATGGCACGATCGGCGCGGTGAAGGTATCTTGCACGGCCCCGGTCTCATCGATGACGGTTCCCGCAAACTCGGTCTCCTTCACTTCGATCACGACTCCATGGCGAAATTTGCCCGACGCGACACGCTGCGCGCACGTGGGCCGATCGATATTTTCGTCGATGTTCCCAAGAATGCCGCCTCCACCGCCCGTCGTAAGCCACGTGCGGCCATTCAAATCGAATCGCTCGTACCCGTGCATATGCGCCTGAATGACCAGACGCACGTTATGCTGATCGAAAATGGGCTCGAATTGCGCACGAGCCATCGAATTCTCCGACTTGTCTCCGCACGTCACGAACGGCTTGTGAAAGTAGACGACCGAAAATCGATAATTCGGTTTCGTTGCCGCATCCGCAATGGACTTCGCCAGCCATACTCCTTGCGGAGAAGCGATGTCCACATCTTGCTCGGTATCCACCGAGAAAAACCAAACTCCACCGGATTCGAAACGATAATATTCATCATTGCCATCGAACCCAGCGCCACCGAAGAACCGCTTGTAATACTCGTCCAGCTCTTCGGGCTTTTCTGCTTCGTGATTCCCCACGGCCGGCAAAAATGCTCCTTGACCGAGCAGCGGTTGCATGCGTGGAAACCACGAGGCCCACGTTTCGAGCCCCGAATCATAATACTGAATGTCGCCCGCGTGCAGCGTGAAGTCGAAGCCATTCGGCAACACTTGCCCAAGCAATTTCTCTGTAATGCCGTTCAAGCCTGGATTCGTATCACCAATGGCCAGAAACCGAAATGACGTATTGGTCGCGCGCGCCGTACACACCCGCCCCGATAGCTGCGTATCCGCAGCGAGCTTGTAGCGGTAACACGTACCAGCAGAAAGCCCAGTCAGCGCCGCGTCGTGCATGTAATACGTGCCCGCTTCGTCTTTCGGCGCCGTCGGATCGAGCGGCGCAGTGTACGTGTTTGTCACTTCGAACGCGGTTTCAACGGACGCACTCTCGCGCGAATCTCCACCCGCTTCCGGCTCGAAAACCACACCACCCGGCGTTCCACTTCGACACGCCTCCCAGCGCACCACCGCCGCCGTGCCACCCACCCGAACCGCCCCCGCGC
>CAZETM010001291.1:0-2250 GCA_964514885.1 uncultured Polyangium sp.
TCATGAAGCGAAGTTATCACGAGACGCGGCGCTGTACAAGGCAAACTTTCGCACCCAAATCGTCGGAAAACCAAGGCTCCGTCGCCACCAGGCAACACGGCAGGCGCGATGACGTTTCACTTCAGAATCGGTGATGGCACCCGCCGTGAGACTCGCGACGCCTACGCCAGGTCAACGATGACGGATCCCGTATTACGATTGCATCTTGATGCGCAGAACCAGCGTCTCGCCAGCGGTGACCGGGCCAGTCGAGGTCTATGGTTGCAGTTGTAGCTTGTCGAAGCCAAGCAACGACGAATGGTTGCCGAATTGGTCACCTGGTTCGTCCGTGCGCGCAGCGGTGAACGAAATCGATTCGCCGCAGGACCAGCCGCCCCGTTTTCAAGCTGGCTTCAGGGTTCCTCGTCATCGACCCCATGATCCGGCGGGAACACGTCGAAATCATCGCGCAATTGCCGCACCATTTCCCTTGCATACCAGAGTCGTGACGTATACTGATTTCCTCTTCCCGTGGAAAATGTCGTGCAGATTCGACGCGATATGCTACGAGCACGGGCATGCTCGTCCACGAATTACCCAAAATTCCGTTCAACATGATGGATCCAGCCTTTGCGCAGGACCCGAACACGTTCCTTGAACCATTTCGGAAAGAGGCACCGGTCTATTTCTGGGACGCAGGTCGCGGACCAGTATTTACGCGCTGGTCCGACGTTTCTGCACTCTTGCGTGACTCGAGGCTTGGACACGATCCGACATTTGGTACCGGTTTTCCTGCAGAGATGAAGGCGGCATTCCCTGATTTTGCCGCGCTGCGCGAAAATGACCTGTTCTTGTCGCATCCCAGCGCGCACGCCCGCATGCGCAAGCTGCTGAATCCGGTGTTCGGTCCCAAGTCGGTTGAAATGCATCGGCCTAAAATCGAGCAAATCATTGGCCAATTGCTTGACAAAATGCCGGACGACGGCGTGGTGAACCTTTCTGGAGATTATGCACTACAGTATCCCGTGCGCGTCATTGCCGCCGTACTCCATATTCCGGAAGGTCACGAAAAGGATTTCTTGGCGTTTGCCAACGCGCTCATTGCCACGATCATGCCGGGCTTACCGCCAGAAGTGTTTGCTTCGTATATGCCCGCCATTTCGCGCGGTATGGTGATTACGCGGGAACTCATTGCCGAACGTCGCGAACATCCAATCGAAAACGATTTGATGACGCAGCTCATCAATGCTTGCGATGAAGAAGAACGGCTTTCCGAGGCCGAATTGCTTTCGCTCGTGGCGGGGCTCATCGTGGGAGGTACGGACACGACGGCACACTTGACCGGAAGCGTGATGCTCGAATTGCATCGTCATTTGGATCAATTGGCCTTGTTGCGTCAGGATCCAAGTTTGGCAAGAAATACTCTCGACGAAACGTTGCGGTACATCGGGTTTGGGCGCGCGTTCTTACCACGGTACGTACTGGAAACATTTACGCAAAATGACGTGGTGCTCGAACGCGGCTCGGTGCTGTATTTATCCATGTCGACTGCGTTTCGCGATCCGGAATTCGCGCCGGATGCGAATGTCTACGATATCAAGCGGCGGCACACGGGCAGTCCGTGGTTCGGTTTTGGTCCGCACTTTTGCCTTGGTGCGTCACTCGCTCGACTGGAAGCCGAACGTGCCCTGCAAATGTTTTTCGCGAAATACCCATTCACGGAACTCGCGGGAGCGCCCGAATACGGTACGCACCCGATCATGCGCGACCTCGTAAACCTGCCCATTCGCGTACGAACGACCGCATGACATTGCGGAGTGCGGTGGGTGCACAATAGCGTGTCGCTCAGACTGCTATCCTTGGACTACTCACAGATGCTCCTGTGGCTTGGGCGACACAGTGTCGGACCCACGGGGCAGTCCTATTTGCCTACATCGATCAGCGCGCAGCCCGAGGTGCTCATGCGACCGCGACGCAACCTTCGGGCGCCATATCGCTGCGGTGCCGATCGTTCACGGGGCCACTCAACCACGCGAGCGTCGTGGCCGAGGTGTGGGGTCACCAAAGACCTCGCGCGCGTCCGTCGCAACGACGGCTTTGGCAATCCAAGCTTGAACCTGCGAGACGTCCCGTGCCGCTGCCAAGGTGCGTTTCTGAACAGCCGTCAGCTCGATCCCCCGAGCCTCGAGCACCTGACGAAGAGATTCGAGTTTGCCTTCGAGTTTGCCTTCGAGTTTGCCTTCGAGTTTGCCTTCGAGTTTGCCTTCGAGT
>CAZETM010001291.1:2350-2486 GCA_964514885.1 uncultured Polyangium sp.
TTACCTTCGAGTTTACCTTCGAGTTTGCCTTCTTCGCGCACCGCATCGAGGCTCGCAAAACCCTTGCGTTGAAGCAAATTCCGCAACGTCATTTCATGCGCGGCTTCACGATCGAACAATGCATCGACCGGTACGG
>CAZETM010001292.1:0-2486 GCA_964514885.1 uncultured Polyangium sp.
GAACGAGTCCTTTCGACGGCGGAAGAACAATTCCGCAACGGATCGTTCTTGTTGTGTACGAGCACGAGCGCTGAAGTATTGGGCCTGCGATTGCTTCCTCGCGACCCGTCGACTTGGCCCGCCGAGCGTAATGCCGCTCTGCGCTTCGCGCTCGATTTGCACGAGACGCTCGTGCGCCGTCCGAGCGGCGATCCACGGGTATTTGTCAATGTGTCCATCCATGCTGGAGAAATCACGGTGCGCGAAAGGCCCGATAGCGAGCCTGAGATTGCCGGCGGTCCATTGTCGCGCACTGGCGATTGGGCTGCGTCGGAAGAAGCTCCTGCCCTGTGCGCAACCTGGGAAATGCTCGACGGTCTCGATGATTTCGAGGCCGCGCCAGGGCCGGATCCCTTGGTGCTCGTCAGCCGCACTCGTTGACCTCCCGCCCACTCACCTCCCACAACTAGTTTTACCTTTCGCACCATTAACACACCACTGGTGCGTCTTGCCAATCTAGTTTCATTTGGTTTGGCATGGACAATTAGCTTGGCACGCCAATCTAGTATTTGTTGCCACGCCAAACCAATTTTATGACGCGCTGCAAATTTTGGACGCGACGCGTCACGATCTCCCTCGCGCGATCACAAAATGCCAAAAAATCACCCCAAGCAACTCACCACGCGATACCATCGCCGCCGGAGCTCACAAAAATGCCCGGATTCGGCTGGCTGCACCTCACCGACCTCCACGTCCGCTTCCACGGAACACTGTGGCAACGCCCACGTTTTCGCGAAGAACTCGAACGAGACATCGCCAACTTGCTCGAAAAAACCGGGAGCATCGATGTAATTGCGATCACTGGTGATCTGGCTCTCCTTGGACTCGAAGCCGAGTTCGACATGGTCACCGAAGGGCTGGCGTCCTTCTGCGATTTTCTCGACAAACTCGGCTCGCGACCCACCCTGCTCGCGGTCCCCGGAAACCACGACTTGGTCCGCACCTCGCCCGCGGCTGCACCCAACCCAGCGTCTTGGGAATCGAGTCTCGAGATTCGCGACGCGTTCTACTCCGACGAAAACCACCCTTTGCGCACCACTGTCGCCAAAGCATTCACGCCATTCACGAAATGGCTCGAAGCATTCCGCAAACGGTACCCAGGCGCGGCCGACGTATCGTTATCCCCTGGCCTGCTCCCCGGCGATTTCATCGCCACACTGCGCAAGGATCACCAAACATTCGCCATTGCCGGGCTCAATACCGCATCTCTCGAGCTAGCCGGACACCAGGTCTTCGGCGCCCTCGATATCGATCCCCGACAACTCGTTTCCCCAACCGGCACGATTGACGATTTCATACGTTCGCATGATGCCGCGGTGCTGCTCACGCATCACCCGCCGAACGCCCTTTCGCCTGCAGCCCGCGAGCGATTGTCGAAACAAATCGCTCCACCCGGGCGCTTTGCATTGCATCTGGCTGGAAGTCTTCGAGGCTCCCCGCCCCCGATCGACGCTTATCATGCGAAATTATTCGTGGGTCATCCGTTCTCGGGCGCCGTCGAAGGCGATTCAAAACGAGGTTACGCCGCCGGACGCCTCGAAATCGATGAATCGGGAGTATCCGCAACGATATCAATTTGGCCGCGCATTTTGACATTTGCGAGACGCGAACCGTGTTTCGGCCCCGATACTTCGTGGCCCCTCGGACCCTTCGAATCCCTCACGCGCTCGGTTTCGCTCGAACAGTCGCGCAGCAGAGCCATCACCGCGACGTTGGCCCCCGCTGCTGCCATTACGCCGAAAAGCGAATACTTGAGCCTTTTGGGCGTCCTCGCAGCGCCGAGCGCGCCTCCGATGGCCGAAATGGCCGACGTGGCCGACGTGGCCGACGAAGAAGCGCCCGCTGAATCGGTCATACCCGAATTGCCCTTCGAGAGCCCGGCATTAAAGAAGAAAGCCGAAGCACGCAGAAGAAACGACGACTCCGACGAGCCGCCCACTGCGCCCGTTCCTACGGCCGCCTTCGAGCCACGATCGCTTCGCAAAGCTCCATTACGCGTCACCCTGGATGTTCGGATTGCCAAACCTTCTGCTCACGAAGCCAAACCCCTAGCTGCGCCCATGCCTGCTGCACGTGCAGCCCCCGGCAGCGCAGACAGCCCTTCGATCGCGAAAACCCTGCCTTCCCGCGGATTGACGCAACCCGCACCTCCACCACTACCATCCGCGCCCGCAACCTTACGATTTGCTCCCGGCATGTCCTTTGCCGGCGTCGTTCCCACTGGCGTTTTTCCAGCCAAACGCGCACTCTTCTCGCCCTCCGGCGACCTGCTCGTATTCCTCTATGCCGACGGATTCATCGGCACGTGGAACGTCGACTCGAATACGCGAAGTTGGTCCACGAGCCTCGGCTGTGCAGATTGCTTCGACATCTGCTTTTCTCCGGACAGTAAACGCCTTGCCATTCGCTCTCCCTACCATCTCTTCATTCTCGATGCGTCAACGGGC
>CAZETM010001293.1:0-2485 GCA_964514885.1 uncultured Polyangium sp.
TGAAGGGGACGGCTTGGCGTGCGGCTTGAGGTTCTGCGAGGCGGTGTCGTTCATGGGGCATCCCGAGAAGCGGGGGCATGATAACCAAGACGCCTGCCCTATCAGAATGAAAACGCTCGGAGTTGATCATCCGAGCATATTCCCCTTGGCTCGCAGGGGTTTGACCTTCGCGCGCGACAAGGCTACCTATTTTTCATGAAGCTTTACGCGCCTCTTGTGCTCGCATTCGCCGCCGCCACGTTCGCTCCAGTGACGCAGGCAGCTCCCGCTCTCCGCTTTACCGCGACGGTCCCCGGAGGAATCGTCGGCACGGGCAATACGCTCGGTTTGAGCAAAGCCCTCGACGTGAATGGCCCTGGCACTCGCGATTCGATTGGAACGTTCATCTCGCTCGGAAATACCGTCGACAATGCCCCGCTCAATGCAGCCAATCCGTGGCCGATGGGCACCACGAATGATTGGAAACTGAATGGCTCGAGCGCTGAGCTGGATCTTCCCGAAGCGGAAGTGCTTTATGCCGAGCTGTTGTGGGGCGGCAGCTATCAATACAGTCCGGAAGACGTCTCCATGTTCCTCAATTCGCCCGTGACGCTCGAGGCCAATGGGGCGACGATGATGGTGACTCCAAGTCTCGATACGGCGATGACGTTATTGGAGACGGCATTCGATGGTTTTGCCGTGCGCTATTACATGCGGTCTGCGAACGTGACGGATTTCGTCAAGCAAGCGGGGAAAGGAACGTATTCGGTTTCCGCGGTTCCTGCCACGCAGACTACGGCGACCAATAGCCTCAATGCTGCCGGCTGGACCCTGGTCGTTGCATATCGCAACGAAGGCGCTGCCATGCGGAATCTAAGCATTTTCGTGGGCGGTTCGTTCGTCGACGAGAATTCGACCCAGGATTACACGATTAGCGGCTTCTGCGCGCCTCCAGCAGGCGAAGTCACGGCCGACATCATCGTGAGCACGATTGAAGGGGATGCCAACCTCACCGGCGACGTTCTGAAGATTGGCCCCACGGCAAACATGCTCGCGAATTTGTCCGGCCCGAACAACCCGGTCAATAACTTCTTTTGCTCGCAAGTCAATGATTCGACCGGAGCGCTCGATACCCGCGGCACGTTTGGGATGACGAACCATAATGCCCTCACTGGAATGAACGTCATCGGGGCACGACAAGGTTGGGACGTCACCACGGTTGGTTTGAGTTCCATTGCGGGACAACTTCAAAATGGACAAACATCAGCCGTCATTCGCACGGAAACGGCCGACGACTCGTTCGCCCCGATCCTCGTAGCGTTCTCCATCGACGTGAATGCACCGGACTTCAAGGATGCAGCAAGCAGTGCAATCGATGCGCCTGCAATCGTGGCACAAAACGAATCGTTTTTGGTCACGGCCACTCTCGTGAACAATGGCGATGTGGCCGCCCAAAACATTCTATTCGCCTTGCCACTCGAAACTTCGCTCGGCCTGGCCACGTTCGCTGTCGATGGCACACCGGGCGACATCAATGGCGGTGTGGTCGATGCGACCAAACTCGGTGTCGGCGTTTCCGTTGGTAATCTTGCGAAGGGAGAGACCAAAACGATTACGATGGATCTCAATGTGCTCGGCGCGCCGAAATTCGGCAGTTTTTTTCTCAAAGGCAAATGGGATTATGGGTTCGAGGTATGCGCGGGCCAACCCCTCGTTCCTGAATCGTACACGCAAACCGCGCTCGTCGAATTCACTGAATCTTCCTCTTCATCGTCCTCCGGTGCAGGCGGCAGCGGCGGATCCGGCGGAGCAGGCTCGGGCGGCGCGAGCACAGGCGGCGCTGGAGGCGAAGGTGGCAGCGGCGGCAATGGCGGCAGCATCGATGGCTCGGGCGGTAATGGCGACACCCCCGGCGATCCACCTAGCTGCGCGTGTAGCGTAGCAGGCTCAGAAGGCAGCTCGCTCCCCGTCCTTCCGGCCCTCGGTTTCCTTGGCGTCTTCGCCGCCAGGCGCGCTCGCCGACGCTACAACTGAACGACCCATCCCCATGAATTCGTAATTCGGCCAAACGCATTTTCACGACTCACCCACCAACCCCAGGCATGGGGTGAGCCGCACACGGCCGGAGCGCAAAATTCCGCCACCGACGCTATCTTCATCCCATTCGCAGCCTACGTCACATACAATTAATAATTCCATTCACGCGACCTCCACGCGGGAACGGACAGCGCGTGGAAAAGCGACTCGTATCGGATGAGTACTTCGCGAACCAATGCACCTGACCAATTTGGTGGACACCGTGTCCAATGGAGTTGACACATTGAAGGCGCCGGGGGGGCACGATACGTCAGCAACAGCCGACGCATCTGTCGCTGGCGCAGATCTTGTAAGTGCCCCGAGCATGGCCCACGCACGCCCAGAGCCGAAGGCCTCAGCTAACGGATCGCGATCGAGCGAGTCCTCCTCGACCACGGTCGACGTACGAAACTTGCTGCCCAAAGCCGTG
>CAZETM010001294.1:0-2485 GCA_964514885.1 uncultured Polyangium sp.
GATTTTTGCTTAACGTTGCTTCACCCTTGATCCTTGATCCTCGAACCCTTGATCTTTCTTGACATGAGCGACGAAGCAGGGCAGGGCGGGACGGAACCGGGGTCCGGGGGCGGAGCCCCCGGGCGCACAAAAATTTCTGGCACGCCTACGCGCACCCAAACGCCCCGCTCTGAACCCGCGGCCATCGCCCTGCGCATGGAAGACCTCACCGCCTGGATCATCGAACGCACCGCGAAAATGCCGCGCGACCACAAATTCACCATCGGCGACAAACTCGTCGAAACCTGCCTCGATGTCACCACGTCGCTCGTGGAAGCGTCGTTCATCCGCGACAAACTCCCGCTGCTCGCTTCGGCTTCACGCGGCCTCACGCGCGCACGCGTGCTCGTGCGCATCGCTCACCGCTTCGGGTTGTTGTCCGAAGACCAACGCGATTACTTCGCCGCGCAAAGCCTCGAAATCGGAAAAATGCTCGGAGGCTGGACACGCGCCGCACAGACGCGCTAAGGTTCGTCTGATCGAACCCAAGGTTGGTTCCAAGGGTTCGATCCGGCCAGGCAGGGTGCTCGCGTCAACCGAGGCGGCAGTTGGAACAACAACAATGCTTCCAACGTGCGCGCCGCCAACCGCAACAACAATGCGCCAACGAACCGCAACAACAACCTCGGGTTCCGGTGCGCCAAGACCGTGGAAAGTCTTTGGCATTCGCCAGGGCCGTCCAGAGCCGCGTTCGTCTCCGTGACGGCGCGGGCGTGACGTTCCCACAGTCCAACCCCTGCTCAGCCGGGCCTCGCACACGCGGGGCCGCACAGCGCCCCTGACGCGCGTCAGGGGCTCCCAGTTCGCCGAGTCGCCTCCACGCCGCATGCCGGGCGCGCGCGGCCGGCGGGCTGGGGTTTTTCATCGTCTTCGCCCCATCACGGAAACGTCCATCGCTCCAGTTCGCGCGTCACGAGCGTACGCGTATGCCCATGCTTTGCATGCGCCATCCAGGCCATCAGACGCATGCGAACCTCGTCCACGCCCACCGCTCCCGCGCGAAACATCGTGCGTAGGGTCGCTACCCGTCGCCGCATCCGCGTCATGTTGTCGTTGCGCAACCGAATCCGCACCCCGGTCGATGTTCGTTGCAGGACGAACCCAAGAAACGGCACCGGATCCGTCGTCCGATGCAATCGGGTTTTGCGTGGATGCAGGCGGAGTCGCAAGGCAGTCGCGCGCGCTTCCACCTGCGCGAGCGCATCGCGAAGTGTGTCGGGGTCGTCGTGGAACACGAGAATGTCGTCGCAATACCGGACAAACGTTCCAATGCCGATATGCGACGCAATCAGCTGGTCGATCGGCGACAGATACACGTTGGCCCAAATCTGGGACGTGAGCGATCCAATCGGCAAGCCATGCGGTCGGGCGAGTGGGGAAAAGAGATCATCGCCGGGAAAGTGAAACGTGACGCGTTCGGTCTCGACGTGCGAATCGATGAACCGGTCACGAAGCCAGCGTAATGCGGGCGGGGTGGTGCGATCGAGCAAGCGGCGGAGGATGGCGTAGTCGATGGTCGGGAAAAACTTGCGGATGTCGATGCGCAGCACGAATCGGTGATGCCGTGTCAGGTTCGCCGCGCGCTCGAGGCATCGGTGCGTGCCCATGCCCGTCCGGCACGCGAATGATTGCGGAGCCATGGACCGTTCGATGGCGGGCAGGGTTGCATCGATGAGGACATGCTGGGCGACGCGATCGCGAAAGGGCAGCGCGAAGATCAGGCGTTCCTTCGGATCGCGCACCAGAAACGAACGACCTAAACCGGGCTGGTAACGTTCGGACGTAAGATCTGCGGCGAGGGAGGCGGCGTGGGCATCGATGTCGAGGAGGAAGGCGGCAACGTCGGAAGCGCTACGTTTTCCGCGGGCTGCGTGGCGTGCGAGCTTGCGGAGGTGGCGCGGCTCGAACATACCGCTACCGCTTCCCCTCCTCCAATTCCCGCAATCGCTTTCGCAAATCGAACAACAAATTCCCAGACACCTGCCCCTTGAACGTCTTCAGCGTCGCTTGCTCTTCGCTCATCTTCGATTGCTGCAATCGTAGTTCCCGCGCCGCTTCCGTCGCCTTGCCGTCCGCGTCAGCCAGCTTCGCTTCCACCGAATCCGTCCACCACGCGTCCACCGACGACGCCCAGGCCTCCGCTCGCGTCGTGATCCACCGCTCGATCGCACGCCGATGCCGCTCCAATGCGCGGTCAATCTCCGCCTTCGCGTATTGCTGCACCGCTTGCTTGTACGCCGTCAGCGCCTTGTCCCGCTGCACCGATCGCTGCTTCTTCGCCCCATTCAACCCCAATACCAGCGTAATCGGAAGCACCGCCAGCAATAGACCGCCCCGAAGCAGCATGCTCCCACCACCACCCTGTTGCGCTTCGCCCGGATGCGCCAACATGCCCGCCAGGTAAATCACCGCGCCAATCACCGTCCCGAGCATGCCCATGTAGTCG
>CAZETM010001295.1:0-2479 GCA_964514885.1 uncultured Polyangium sp.
AAAACACGCGCGTATGAACCGCCGGTCGACGTGAGTACGACGGGGCATGGTGCGGAGGGCTTGCCGTACGAACCGACGCCACCCGAGCCGAAAAAGGGTAGTTTTCTCGACGGAGTCGGTGCGGGTTTGGGTGATTTCGTCGACGACTTCTGGTCGCTGATTCCACTGACTCCATCGTGGTCGCGAAACACCGTGGACACGATCGATCAAATGGCGACCGCCTACCAACAAGGCGACGTCATCGACGCGTTCAACGTAATCAACCCACTGATACCAGCCGCAAACATCTCGCTTGCCGTGGACAATGGCGACTGGTATACGGTCGGTCAGCAAGCAGTCGGAGTAGGGGTTGCGATCCTCAGCATCGTCATCGCAAAGAAGGCCCCCGGCCTGCGAAAGGGACCGAAAACGACGAGGGGGCCACCCCGTACGAAGGGACGTCCTCCCAACCGCGGAACGGCTAAGCCTCATGGCGGAACGGTTCATAACGCGGCAATTGACAATGAGATCGCGCGATTACATCAGGACGATGTGGTCAAAAACATTCGCAAGAACCAGCAGCAGGTTGACTTCAATGGTAACAAAGTCGGCACCAACAGACCCGACCTTCAATACGACAAGAACGGCTGCCACACGTGCGTGGAGTACGATCACAGTGCGAGGGCAAGCGCAGAACACGGCAGGACGATTCGCAGGAACGACCCCAATGCCAACGTGGAACTCAACAAACTATAGTCAGGTGCGCCATGACGTCATTGAAGGATTTTGAATTTCTCGTGATCGGGCTCTTTCGAGCGCCGCTGGCAGACGTGCGAGCTGCTGCATATAACATCCTCGAGCTCTCAACCGGCCGTTATGTGGTGAGAGACGCGCCTCTCAACATCCGCTCGATCTATGTGGGACGGCCGCCTAGCGGTGGAGCGCACGAAACACGTGCGGTTCTGTTCGAGCCCGCAAGTTCCCATGGAACCACAGCTTTTTTTACGAACCTGGAGGATGGGTGGAATACGATGTGCAACATTCTCGCCGGCAGAGTCCCAGGTGAACATGTACAGGTACGATCAAGTATCGAACAGGACGACTATCCGCTTTCCGACTTTGAGGTCTGGGAAGGCGGTACATCTGTACGTTATGTGCGTGCAATGCTCGAAGACCCGTCGTGGGAATTCTATCAACGGGGGGAGCTGAGATCGTTCGAGGACCCGGCCAATTACAAAAAACGCAGAATTGCCGACCGCCTCAATAGGGAGATTCTTCTTGCGTACCTTGCGAAGCTTGGCTGGGATCTCGCCAGTCCCAAGTTCTGGAAGAGTCAGCTTCCAGCGGTCTACCTCGAAGAGGACCGTTCTTTACTCCGTCAAAAATGACTTCCAAACGAACGAGCCAAGCGCGAGAATGGTCGCTATTTCGATATGAATGACGATCGTCAGCGACAAACTCCTGCATTTTCCAGTAGAGATTGACCGACTTTGGTGCGCGCATTCACGGCACTACGAGCAGCCGAACGCGCATTCGGTCCATGTCGAACACGCCCGAGTTTGCTGGCTGGTCGCAAGAAGCCTCCAACGAAACGACGCCTTGCTCTTCAAGTCGCAGCAAGACCGGCAAGATGCCTCGCGCCGCTGGGATGTCTTGCGCATGCTCACGTAGGCGTTTGATCGGTATTGTCCCGTCTGCGTCGGGCGGCATTCTCGACAATGCGAATACAACGAAGCCCTCTGCGAATACGTCGTTACCGCGCTTGTGCAATGCGCGCGTCGCTCGCGCAATCAGGATCGCGGCATCCACATATTCAGGCGGCAAACGCATGATGTCGAGCAGCATGCGCTCGGCACGCGCGTTAGCATCGGAATCATGCGTGATTTCGCCCGTGTACCGCACGGACACGAGCGGAAGGTAATCGGTCAATCGCGGTCGCCCCATAGCCATTGCAACATTTATGGCCATTGAAGCGAGCCACGCGCCCGCACGCACGACGAACGAACGCGGTGGATCGACAATGGTATCGCGCGAAAGCGCTTCCGGAAGCGTTGGCCGCTCGTATACCGAAGCATCCTGTAGGGTCTTCGCCTGGACTGGATCTGCCATCATTGCGCGCTCCATCGACATAAGTCCGCCCCCTGAGCCGGCCACGTATGCCACGTATGCCCAAGCGCATTGCCGCAGCCGGCCCAGGGGATCGGTGGGGTCATGCCACGACGTTTGCCGTCCCCGGAGGATTCGCATGCAACGCGCGGGGCGTGAAGGACGGACGAGCGCGCACGCAAACCCTCCGCGAACGGTGAACTTCGCGGCCTCGCGGTAATCAACGGTGGGGGACGAAAGCGGTAACGATTTTTTTTCGATGCTACTTCGGCGCCGGTGAACTTCGCGGCGCCGGTGAACATCGCGGCGTCGCGCTAATCAACGGCAGGCGACGAAACTGGTAACGTAATTTTTTTCGGTGTTACTTCGGCACCGATTGCGGCTTCTTGGGCGG
>CAZETM010001296.1:0-2479 GCA_964514885.1 uncultured Polyangium sp.
GGCCGCGACAGCGCGATGCACGTTGGGCTTAGGTACGACGACGACCGGTAGCCCGCTCGATAAGATGAGATCGTGGTGGATCAACATTCGCCTTCACGAAGCATGCATCAGCGCACGGTTGGCTACTCGCCTGCTTCTTCGGCGGGGCTTTCCGAAGCTTTCGGCTCGTTGATGAACTCCGCGCCGTACTTGATTTCCGAGCCCAGCGTGTTGCGCAGACGATCGATGTACGCCGTGAGCGCATCGTTCTGCTTCTCCGCCCGCAACCGAGCCGTGAACGCTGCACGGTCTTTTTCCCAGGCTTCCTTGGAAACCGGAGTCTTTTCCTTGAGCACCATCACCGCGTAACCGTTGTACAGCGCGATGATGTCGTTCGGCGCTTGACCGGGTTTTTCCAACTTGAACGCCATCGTGGCCGCGTTGCTGGCCGGCGTAGCGCCCGGGATCGGGCTCCCCGATGCATTGAACGGAAGGCTCGTTTCCACAACCGGACGCGCTTCATGCGTCGCGAAAGGCGAGGGCGGGGGAGCTGCTTCGGCTTCCTCGTCTTTCTTGTCACCTTTCTTCTTGTCTTTCTTGTCGTCCTTCTTGTCGTCGGTGTCTTCGGTCGCCTTGGCTGCCTTCGCTTCGAGCTCGCTGATGTGCGCCTTCACAGCTTCATCCAGCGTCTTGCCGCCTTGAGCAGCAGCCAAGATCGCCTTCGCCGCTTCTGCCGCGAGACGCTCGGACTCGTGCGCCAAGTAAATCTCTTTGTCGACCTCGGCGCGCCCCAACACTTCCGCTTCGATGTCCTTGGCGATCTTGTCGACGAGCACGAGGTGGATGCCGAACTGGCTCTCCGTCTCGACCACTTTGCCCGCTTCAGCACCGAACGTCGCTTCCTCGAAAGGCTTCACCATCTTGCCTTTGCCGACGCAACCGAGCAGGCCGCCTTGGTCCGCGCTGCCATCTTCACTGAGCGCTTTGGCGACATCCGCGAAGCTCTCGCCCTTGTCGAGACGTTCCTTCGCTTCGGCGATCTTCTTCTTCGCCTTCTCTTTTTCAGCTTCGGGCTCCGCCGCGTCGCCGTTCATCTTCACGAGGATGTGCCGCGTCACGCGACATTCCGGCGTGTACTGACTCTTGCGAGCATTCCACACGCGCTCTTCTTCTTCCTTGTTGAGCGCGACCCAAGCCTCGATCGCTTTGGGCGAAGTGTCTGCCACGAGCTGCCCGTAGAATCGTTTGTCCAGACGAACGTACGATACGATCGCTTGCGACTTGTCGCGTGCGTAGCGAGCGAAGGCTTCTGTCTCGCCCACCTGCACACGTGAACGGATGATGTCGCGCATGCGTGCCGCGACGACCTCTTCCTTCTGATATTGGCGGAACTCCTGCGGGCTCATCTTCGAGATGGACCGCACGTCACGCTCATACGTTTTGAGGTCAAACTTTCCGGTCTGCTTGTTCTTGACGGGCCACAAACGAACCATGTCCGGTCCGAGGCCCAAGTACGGCATGAGCTTCGTGGGCTCGACCGACGTGCCATCTGCGAGCTTCATCGGAGCGACCGGAGCCGACACATGCATGCGCCCCGCGGTCAGCTCAGCGTTGAGATCCTCTTCGGAGACGGTGATGCCGAGACGTTTGGCGTCTTCGTTGAGCAGATGGCGTTCGACGAGACCTTCCGAGGTCATCTTGCGCAGTCGGAGCTGCTTCATCATGGCTTGCTCAGCGCCGCGCGGAGCGATCATGCGTAACGAGGCCCAGAAGTGCAGCGTTGGGATGCATGCGCCTCGCACTTCGATCGCGCAGGCGGGCCCAGTGGCTACCTGCTGCCCCGCGTTTGGCCGGAACTGAACGATGAAAACGATGGCGATCGCAAAGACCGCGAGACCACCCAAAATGCTCGTCAACTTGTTCACGCGTCGAAACTCCGCAGCGTTCCTCGTGTCAGACCGATGATCGCGGCCCCGGGGCATACCATCTTTTTGGGGCGGTGCATCGGTACATGTGCCTCTTCACATGCGCCGCTTCCTCGGCTCAGCATTTCTCTGTCTTTCTCGCGGCGATACACGCATCACGAACCCTCCTCCCCAGACGGACAGACACAAGCTATGCTGCGCGCCAAATGGCGACGACACCGAAATCCATGCTCCCTGAATGCGGTCTCTACCTCACTTCGCTGCCCCTCCCGGGCAACGAGCAACGGGTTACCGCGGGAATGATCGTTTACTTTCACAACCACTCGGACAGCGGCCTTCCCCAGGTCATCACGCCCGACCACAACATCCACAACCGCTGGCACTTCCACGGACCCGGCATCGAGTTCCGTGGGTTGTCCTGGGCGAACTCGCTCAAGAAGCTCATGACCGAAGGGTTCTACACGCTCCGTCGTGAACTCAACTTCGACGGTGGCTCATGGCCCAAAGGCGCCATCGTGCAGCTCGGCTACACCCGCGAAGCTGAGCCGATTCTCTTCATCGGCCGTGTTCGTTCA
>CAZETM010001297.1:0-2478 GCA_964514885.1 uncultured Polyangium sp.
CGGGAGGCTCCACAGGCTCCGCGCCGGCATTGGAATCCGGTTGTTGATCGGCTTCCCGTAGGATTTCTTCAAGTTGTGGCGGTACCGGCTCGCTCTCACGTCGCCGTTCGAGCAGGTATTCGTCGATTTCGTGCACGACGCTCGGATCGAGCGACGAGGGCTCACTCGCTGGTCCTGTCGCGAGGCTTGTTTGCTGTTCGAGCGTCCGCTTTAGGAATTTGAGTGCCGTCAGCGCGACTTTTGTTTCCGCCTCGCGTTTTTCGGCTTCCTTTTGTAATGCTTCGGCGCGTTGTTTATCGAGTTGTGCTTTGGTTGTTCGAGCTTCGGCCAGCGCCTTTTCCGCTCTCATTTCGGCAACCGTCGCTTCTGCGAGCGCTTGTTTCGCTTCAAAATCGACGTACACCGTCCATGCAATGATCGCGGCAAGGATGACGAGCACGAGCGCCGCGGTGCGAATGATTTTGCTTTTTCGAGCTGTCGCGACGCTCGTTTGGTAAAACCTTTTCGCCGTTCCCTCGAGCTTGACTCCTCGTTGCCGCAGGATTTCTTCCAGCAACAGTAGGCGTCTTCGGCGCCAAAGAACATCAGGATCCGTATGTTCGAGCCACCGTTTGGCGGCATCTTCGAATTCTTGAAGCACCAGACGCGCTTCCCGTTCACTCGCGACCCAGTCACGAAGCCTTCCCCAATGAAACAGCAGTGCTTCGTGTGCCAACGTCACCAGCTCGATTTCGCCATCTTTTCGGCGTTCCATTTCGCGCAGCAACAGCCGAGCTTCGGTGAATACGGCAATGACTGCAGTGGCGGCTGGTCCGATTTCTTTGACGAGCTCTAGCGTCGGTCGCGTCATACGCGCTCCCGCAGGCGTCGTGAGCGCCAAGAGCACGCGTTCGACGACTCGTTCCGTGCCGGCCTGCTTTACGGCGCGATCGAAGGTGTCATTGGCATGTTTCGACAGCGCTCCGGAAAAACCTTCCAGTGCACGCAGACCCGCGGCGGTGATTTGTTTTCGCTCCGGATCCCGCGCTCGCCACAATTCACGCAATGCGAATTCCACGAGCGGCATCGAGCCGGCGGTCATTTCCAGCGCTTCGAGCAGTTCGATACGCAACTTCGGCGTCTCGAATGAGTAGCCGTAACTTTCCAGCGCCGCATCGATGACTTCGCCCCATGCGGCTGATCCCAAAGGGGAAACCAATACGGCTCCACGCGTGAGCACTCGCCCCATTGCTTCGTGAGCCAGAATGGGATCGAGCAAATCGCGACGCGCGGTTACCACGACGCGTAAACCAGGAAATGGCCGTTTCCCGAGACGGGCCAAAAAATCGAGCGTCCAGGTTTGGCTCGTACCATTTGATCCTAACGCGAGCGTGGCGATTTCTTCGAGCTGATCGACGAGCAAGACCAAACCACGTCGATTGTCCGATAACCACGCTTCGATGCGCGCAGCCGCTTGGTCTGGCGTCCAATCCGGGTCGACGCCAATGTGGAACAGAGCCGTCGTCAATACTTGCCGCGGGTCCATGCCGGGCGATACCACTACCGTTTCCCATTGTCGTGGACCGCCCAGCGCACCATCCGCTATGGCAGGCAAAATGCCTGCCCGTGCCAAACTAGATTTGCCACTTCCGCTCGGACCGAGCAAGGCGACGAGGCCCCGCATTCGTAGCACTTCGAGCGCTCCGGCGACTTCTACGCGACGACCGAAAAATACGTCTCGATGCGCCATTTCGAATCGTTCGAGACCTCGGAACGGCCCTTCGTCTTCCGAGGGCAATGCCCGTGCGCGCCCCGAAAGCGCACTACGCACGCGTTCGAGCTCCAGCGTCACCACTTCTGCCGACCTCGGCCGACGCTCTGGATCGGGCTCGAGCAATTCTTCAATCAGGTCGACCAGAACTGCCGGTATATCGCTAACCAGCGTCGATATCCGAGGGGCTTTTTTGCGACCATGCAAAATGTCCGCATCGAGCGTTCCGCTGCCTGCCGCCGGAATCAGCCCGGACAAACACACGTAAAACATGGCTCCTAGCGAATACAAATCACTGGCGCTCGTCGCAGGATCCAAATCCCGCCAGCACACAGGATCGACATATCCTCGTTTGCCTCCAATGGCCTCGAGCGGCGAGCGAAATCGTGGATCGCTGTCTTTGGGGCGCTTATCGGAAAGTGCTGGCGAATTGCGATGTGGTTGCGCGGCCGAAATACCGAAGTCGATGATTTTATATGCCGCCGGCGAGCCAATTTGAGCTACGTCGACCACGACATTTGCTGGCGACAAATCGCGGTGCACCAGCCCTGCGCCATGCACGGCCACGAGCGCCGACGCGACCGCAATGCCCACATCCAGCGTTTCCCCAACCGATAATGTTCCTTTGTCGCGTAGCCGCTCGCCCAGCGTTTCCCCTGCAACGTACTCCATCGCCAGCCCAATCACGCCTCGCGCGTCGTCGAAAGGGAGCTGGTAGAAGCGCACCA
>CAZETM010001298.1:0-2477 GCA_964514885.1 uncultured Polyangium sp.
GAGCCGACCAGCCCTCCCCAGACCTGACGTCTACCCATCGATAGAGATACACCCGACACGGGCAAGTTCCGTGCCGAGTAGGCGATCTTTTTGTAAAAATCGACAGATCAACCGCTTGTAGCGTCGTTGTTGACCGGCGAGATCACCCGATCGGACGGTTGAAACGGCGTTGTTGTGGAAAAGGTCACCGGATCGGACGATTGAAGCGGCGATCTGGGTGGCGGGAACGGGGGAGCAAGGGGTCGAGTCGGCGATCGCGAGCTGGGGAAGGGGTGGGGCAGGCGGGTGAGACGGCGATCGTGGAGGGATTGAGGGCGATACAGGCGTTTGAGCCGTCGTTTTTTGGTTCGAATGATCGAGCGGTTTCGACGGGTTGATCGAAGAGCGCCGCCCGCCAATGGGATCGGCCTGGGATGGACCGAGTATCGAGATCGTTGATATTGCGGAATCCGTGCGGAAATCGTCGCGATTGGGGGCGTGGCACGCGGGGTGCAATTCATTGGTAGCGAGTGCTCGCTGCAGATTGCTGCCTGGCAACGGATTTGCGGCGAGCACTTGTTCATTGCTCTCGATGTGTATTCGTCGAGGCTACGTGACGAGGAGATGGATCATGGCTCGATTTCGTATAGGTTTGACGGCTGCGCTCTCGATGATGGGAGGCGCGACGATTTACGGTTGCGCATCCGGCACTGCTCCAGACGATACGGTTTTGGAAGCAAAACCAATTTCCGGATCGGTATCGGCAGCGGATCAACGCATTGCTCCTTGGCATACCAATCCGGCACTGACACCGGCAGAGCGGGCCACGCGGCTGCAGGCGCGTTTCGGCGAGCGGTTGGCGAAGTCGCCTTATGGTCGAATCTGGGGTCAGGTTCGTGATGTGAATGGTCAACCGGTGGCGGGCGTGCGTGTGAGCACGGCGCCTATGGGCGCTCCGGAAGATGTGCGCAATCGATATTCGTCGACGACGACGACGACCACCGATGAAGATGGGCGCTATGAAATGCCGAAGGTGCTCATTGGCCCCGAAGTGGTCAGCTTCGAGCATGTCGATTACGTGTTCAAGCAGGAAATCGATGTCGTGGGACAAGGCGAAAACCACGACGTAGACGTTCGACTCTTGCCCCGACGGACGGCGGCGCATTTCGATGCCGATCAAGGTGCCGATATCGAGGCCGGCGCAGTGCACGTGCACTTCACACCGGGCGTACTCGTTTTCAAGGATGATGGACAGCCGGTGCATGGGAACGTGGAGGCAATCGTTACGCCCGTCGATCCGCGAGTGGACGTCGAGCTCGATGCTGCTCCCGCGCGACTCGAAGGCGTGACCACCAGCGGCAATGGAACGACGCTCCTATCCTATGGTATGGTCGAGGTGGAGCTGGCACAAGGCTCACGTGAGCTTCAGGTACGAGCAGGTGAACGCGTGCGTGTGGACTTCTCGGTCGATGGCATGCCTGAAGTCGAAGACGGCAAGACCATTCCGATGTGGCATCACGAGCATGCGAGCGGTTATTGGCACCAGGAGCGAAACACCAATGCGTTCGTAACCAAGACCGACGACGGGCATTTCGTAGCGACGGCGATGCTCCCGCATTTCAGCTCGTGGAACGTCGACAAGCCGAGCGATTCGATCTGCACGCAATTCATGCTGCGCCGCATTGCCGGAACGACCAATTTCATGCCGCAAAGCCTGATGGTGAAGTCGAATGATAACGGAGTCAGTTGGAGGATGAAACCACTCCAGCGAGACATCGACCGAGGTAGTGCCTCGGGATCGTGCACTCCGCCATCGAGCGCGGCATGCGATCGGGCCAAGGTGTATACGTTCAATGCGCCCAAAGGATATGGCAATGGGCAGCAGTATTTCATCGAAGCCAACAACATGGGCACCGTCGCGCCGCTCGCGGTTAGGTATCCGACCGCCACGTCGTACAAGGAGAGCACGAACATTGTGGCGAGCGACATCAGCAATTACCTGGCTGCCAAGTCGGGTAGCTCGACTGTCGGGAACTGGTGCGGTCCGCTGCCTTCGGGATGGGCTTGGAACCAAGGCAATTATTTCACCGAACTGGATCTGCCGATGCTTGCAGGTGCAACCGATGCGATTCTGCCGGGAAACTATACGGCGGGTGCGGTCTTGGGTAGGCCGATGTCGCAATACCGCCTGAGGTTCACGTATGGATTGCGTCCAGCGGGAACCACGTTCGTCGAGGGCGAGGCGCAGAACGCACAAATTGATGCGACAAACAATCCCCAGACCAACGATGCGGATCAGGACGGCGTGAACGACGGTATCGACAATTGCCCGAACCGACCGAATCCGTCGCAGTACGATTCGAACAACGATGGTATCGGCGATGCCTGCGAGACCTACTGCTACGTGTCGCCGACCGCTCCGGATGCAGCGTATTACGACGGAGACGGGGATGGAATCGACGATTGGTGCGACAACAATCCCTTCGTCGCGAACGACT
>CAZETM010001299.1:0-2477 GCA_964514885.1 uncultured Polyangium sp.
CGGATAAGGGAGTTCCCGCACCGCCGTCCACGCCGCCGAACGGTGGTTGTGCGGGGTGTCGTGTGGGTGACGCCCGTGATGCATCGTTGACGCTGGGCGCTGCCATAGCCGCAACGATTGTCATGGCCATAGCGCGGGTGACGCGCCGGAAAAACCGTTCGCCAAAGCGTATGTAGAACCGATAAGACGGCTCCCCCCAGCCGCCTCGCCAGCCTAGAACTCCGCCACGCGCCCGCCCATCATCACTCGGCTGACCCCGTTGATGACGACGTTGATATCCGTCAATGGGTCGCCGTCGACCGCGATGATATCGGCGTAGTAGCCCACTGCTACCTTTCCGATCTCGTTCTCGACACCGATGCTCTCGGCTCCGTGGATGGTGGCGGCACGGAGCGCTTCGAGCGGGGTCATTCCGGCCTGTATGAACCAGTTGAGTTCGCGTGTATTCTGACCGAATCCGGTAAACACGGCGTCCGAGCCCATGGCAATCTTCACGCCGAGCATGTGCGCCTGGGCCGTGCTGGCGAGGTTATCCTGGATGTACGCGTCGAACTGCGCCTCCATGTCCGGGGTGTAGCCGAAAAACGCGAGGTTGTCCTTGTAATACCGATTGTGATCGATGGTCGGCACGTAGATCGTCCCCTTATCGACCATGGTGTTGCAGTCCATTGCGTCGAGGCCCTCTGGGTGCTCGATCGAGTCGGGGCCAGCCTGGATCGCGAGCTTGGCCATGTCCCCGTGATACGCGTGGATCGCGATGGGCAATCCCTCCGCGTGTGCCGTGTCGACCACCAACTTGAGACTCTCCAACGTAAACCTCGGTTCGCATATCAGCGTGTCGTCGGAACACCCGTCGGCCCATACTTTTATGAGATCGGCGCCATTGAGAACCAGGTAATGTACCCAATTCGTTATTTCATCGTCTGTGAGCGCTTCGGGATGCTTGTAATTGTAGACCCCGCCCATGGAGGCGAACATTCGCGGTCCTTGGGTCTTGCCGGACATGATTTCGGTGCGCAGGGGGTCTAGGATGAAGGCCTGACCTCCCTTGTCGATTGCGGTGGTGACACCGGTTTTGAGCGTCGCCAGAGCGGCGGCTCGGGTCAAGTCCATCATCTTGTAGACGCCATTGTTTAGCAGCCAACTGGAACGGTCCCAGGGGAGCGTGCCGGGTTCCCCGTCCGTCTGGAAACTGAAATGGACATGTGCATCGACGAGCCCGGGGAGGCCGGTGAAAGCCGACCAGTCGATTTCGGTGGCTCCGCACGGGATTTGCTTTTCATCGACGCCGACGTAGGTGATCCGATCTTCGTGGATCACGACGATCGCCTTTTCGATGACCGAGCCATCTTCGGGATTGACGAGTTTGCCTAGCCGAATGGCCTTGTCGGTGCTCGTGCATTCGCCGCCACCGGTGCCGCCGGAGCCACCACCACCGGTGCTGCTGGTGCTGCCGGTGCTACTACCGGTGCTGCCGGTGCCACCAGTACCGGTGGGGTCGGTGGGACGCTCATTTCCCTGGCCGCAATGGACCGTTCCAAGGATGGTCAAAGCCAACAAGGACTTTCGAAAACCTATTTTCCGCATGAAAAACTCCTGATTCTGTATTGCAGCGGTGCCGCGGCGGCCTGGAAGTCGCCTGCCCGCGTGGGGGTCCACGAAGCCCGTTAGCAAGCGCAATGCCAAACGCTATTCGCTGCTTTGCGAGGTCGCGGCGCTCCGGAGGTGTCACGCCAATGTGACAGTTGTCATGCCTGCGTGACAGCCGCTGTTACGAGGGCGTGGCAGTCATGATGCCGGCAGGACACCGGCTGCGACTTGTATGCGAAGTCGTGTATGCTTCTCAAAGGAGCCATGAAAAGAACCATTGTGATATTCGCCAATCTCGGCGTCATGTCGGCCTTCATCGCCTGCACCGACGGTGGCCTGTCGTCATCCAGCACAACCGGAGCCGGTGGCTCGGGCGGCACATCGGGAGTCGGCGGTTGTACTCCAACCATCGTGGAAACCACGCTATGCAATGACCTCACCGACCTGCCCGGAAATTGGATGGCGTTTGCCTCGGAAGGCGCACCGACGACCATTTCGTTTCCGTCGGATGGCGTTCACGGGCCATTCGTTCAAGCCGATACGCAAGCAGCTTTCGATTTTCACCTGCGTTATGAATCGCCAGCCTCGATCGATATAAGCTCTGCAACCAGGCTTCAATTCACGGTGCGTTCGAAAAATCCGAGCCCCGTTGGCTGGCAAATCAATTCACCCGTCATCGTGCTCGAAGATCAACAAGGAAACCAGCGCATTTATACACCGGGCTCGATTCTGCTTCCCGTCGATGGCATAGCCTGGAAATTGCTTGCCGTGCCGCTCGCGGGGGGCGATGGATGGATCGCCACTGGAGCAGATATCGATACGACGCAATTGAAGGCCATCGAGTTTCGCACGGATACCTGGGATGCAGGGTTCGTCTTGGCCATCGA
>CAZETM010001300.1:0-2476 GCA_964514885.1 uncultured Polyangium sp.
GACGACGGTGACCACATACCGCCGAAAGTTTTGATAGCCGCCTCGATACCCGCGCGCCGTATCGGGACTCACGCCTCGGACGTCGAGGGCATAGTCGATGACGGCGGCGACCGCGCGATCGAGGTCGGCGAGCGTCCAGTCGGTGCCTGGACTCGGATCGCGCTGGGAGGCGTTCGCGCCAGTTTGCGTGACCTGCTGCGAACACGCACACGGTCGCTCGAGCACGCGACTGGCGGAGGGTCGTTGTAGCTTGGAGAGCACCATAGGGAGAGGGGTTAGAACTGGTGTCCTGCTCCCGTTCCTCGGCCTGTCGTTCCGTGACCTCCTGCGGTGCACCCGCAGAGGGTCACGGAGGTGCCTTCGTACTCCCTCCGAAATGGCTGATTTCGCTTATTGACAAGCGACGTGGCGGGGACGGCGGGACTCGAACCCGTGACCTTCCGCGTGACAGGCAGAACCGGGTGAACAGGTACGTGCTTTACCGCATCTGGACGCCAGAAGTCACGGCTTTGAGAGTGATTCTGAACACCTGCGCGTGCGCGGTAGCGTCACGGGGGGAGCGGGGCGGCGAGAAAAAGAACAAGACAGTTGCACTGTACGCTTTTGGCAATTGTCTTGCAATCATATCGTTTCCGTGAATCGCTCGCCGCTTTCCTGAAACATTCCGTTGCTATTCTTCTTTCGACTCCGTGTCCTGTTCTTCGTACGCTCCAGGTGCAACACGCACCTCGAATTTGGCGGTGTTTGTGTTGCGCCGAATAAGCGGCTCCATCGGCACGACCAAGCCCGCTATCAGCAGGTTCGCACCACCACTGGGCGTCCAAGTAGCCTGCCTAAGAAGCAACGATTCGTTTACCACCGTCATCGTGTCATCAATCAATGATTCCTCCACTTCGTGCCAGTGCCGCGTCGGTGTGCTGTGAACAACTCGATTGCGGAGTGGAGCAAGAGCTTTCAACATTGCGCCGACAGTTGCGATCTCGTGCCGCAAAGGATTAGTCGTGTTAGTCTCACCCCACCTCATCATTCTCGACGCGCATTCGCCGATGCCATGGAATTCTGCTATCCGGACGGTGGAATCAAGGCCTCCGAGGATGGCGGCATAAAGATTCGCGATCCCTTCCAAGAGTTGGATGGACTTGAGTGCAGTGCGCTGGTAGTTTCGCAGCCACAGGTCGAGAGGCCAGAAGCACCTGGGGTACTTATCGGGACTCGGAAGAGTGATTACTTGAGGGGAACCTACCGCCTCAAGCAGAACTCGCAGTGAGTGAGGAGCCACCACGGGCCGCTTCGAAGACGCAAGTACGTCGAGCAAGACTTCATCGACCGATTCACCGAGGACCACACGCACCTGTCCGGTAATTACGGCAGCCCAGTGGGCATCCTTCGCTGTCGGAATCCGCATCCGACGAACTCCTCCACGCGCGCGGTAGAGGCAGTTCAACGCACGGAGGGCCACACGAAGATCATTACTTCTCTTTGACGAGGGCAGATTGTGCAACGCGCGACCAGCCTGTTGAAGGCGATGGGCGGCAACATCTCGGCGAAACCGCTCTCCTGACAACAGATCAATCCATGAAGCGCCAATCTGGCCTGCGGCAAATGAGATTTCATTGCCTTCGAACGCCTCTGTTGCGGCGAAGTCCATCAAGAGCTTGAAAAAGTGGGCGGCTCGATCGAGTTGGAGCGCTTCCGCATGAATCATGGCGAGCTGCCGATAGGCAATGGCTCTTCCTACGTGATCACCAGCAGCCTCTTTCAGGCTGAGTGCTTGGTGATACCAACCCAGTGCTATCTCAAAGGCGTCCGAATCAGAGGAAAATCTGGTTATTGTGGCCAACAAGTCGGCCCAACGACCGCGCTCCTCCAACTCTGCGACTGAATGAAACTTGCCTTTGAGCAGATCCATCGCTTGTTTGTCGTCGTTCCGTCGCCAGAGGGACCAGGCGAGTAAGCGAATCGCTGCGGCGCCATTCTCGGACGAAATAGACCACGATGGAAAGGCCATCGCTCGTTCCACCGCAGCGCCACATTCCTCCGCATTTTTCAGACGCCAATGCGCCTCGGCAACCAGCGTTTCTATGGCGCTACTGCGAGAGTCCGAGGGTACGGCTGACATCGCGTCTATCAGTAGCAAGGGCGAAGCCTCAGCGAGCCTGGCAGCCAGGCTAAGCAAGAGGTTCGAGTGCTCCTGCCCGGTGGGGATCTGCGGTCGCTCGGAATTGGGCCGCGATAAAACTGGAATGCAGAGGTCGCAGTCCAAGATGAAACCTACAACGAATTCGGCGGCGCGATCACAAGCAAGAGTCCGGTGGGCGTCGGTCTTAGTAGCGTCGGCTCGATCCTGGATCGCGCGAACCATAAACCAACGTTCACTCCCCATCACCTTTTCGACCTCATCCGCGAATGAGTGTCCCTCCGTTTCGAAGCCGACGACATTTCGTCCACTCCGGCGCAACGTAACTCCTCCCCCGAC
>CAZETM010001301.1:0-2474 GCA_964514885.1 uncultured Polyangium sp.
GCTCCCAGCCGGCGGGCTGACGCGTTGCATATTCGGGTTTGGCGAGAAGGTCGTTCGCCAGCAAGTAGTATTCATGGTAGGGGTAGGGGCGGGGGATCGGCAACTTGGCCAATGCCTGATCCAGGGTTTCCGGCGTGCACTCGACAGGTCCGTGGTCCGACATGTAGCAGTTCAGCAGCGAGTCGATCGAGCGAAGTTCGGAGAAGTGAACTTTGGGAGAAGGAGGGTCATCGGCACCCCGGATGCGGATAAACCAGCCTTCCCAGCCTTTGACCAACTTCCTGCGGACACTGAGAAACATCGGGCCGTCATGGCCACGGTCGGCGTTCCGCCATCTGCACTCCCGTGTGTAGAGAGCCCAGATGGTCACATGCGCATGATGATCGTGGTCTCCCCATTCCAGGGGCAGGAGCTTGCGGGCCAGTTCGGCATCGGCGAGGGAAAGCAACCCGAATTCGTTGAGCCGCTGGGCAAGCGGCTCGAGCAGGCCTTCCCAGCGGCCACAGCGGTGCAGCGACGAGATCTGCGTCTTGTCGGATAGGTCATGGCCCATGAGCTTCCAGCCCTCGGGCAAACGCGCGACGTACTCGGGTTCGGCGCCCAGGTCGATCTTCAGCTCGTAGTAATCATTGTTCGGGTCGGGGATCGGCAACTCGCCCAATGCCTCATCCAGGGTTTCCGGCGTGAGCTGGTCACGCTCGTAGTCCGGAGCGTACCAGTCCACAAACCCGTCGATCGAGCGAAGTTCGGAGAGATGATGAGACAGGCCGTAATTCTCCACGTGCTCGCGCCAGCGGTGGTCGCCTTGGCGAAATTTCCTGCGTACGCTTAGATTCATGGTGTGTCCAGTCGTTGTTCCTTCAGATAAATGCCCGAGGCGGCAGTGCCTTCGTCCCCGCACGTGGTCGTCGACACGCTACCACAATCTCCCGTTTTAATAAAGGGACCTTCACAACGGACAGCGTTCGGGACCTCGATTTTCTCGCAGATTTTTCCGCGCATTTCTTGATAGGTGAAGATGCCATGCGTGTGCACCCCCGCACACGGATAATGCCTCCTGGAGTAACATTGAAGGTTGCCCTTTTTGGTGTAGCATCCCCTCGCATCGTCGGTATGTTCAGGAACAAAGTGCTCGTTCCGCGGACAGTTCGGCTGCGCGGGCTGCGGTTGCGGCTGCGGCGCGGGCGGCGCTTGCGGCTGCGTCGCTTTGATGTGCGCCAGTCGTCGTTGCCGGATCTCGTCCTCAGACAACCGTTTCACTTCCTCGCACTCCTCGAGGCTCGTATACGGCTGCCGCGTGATCGGGTTCATCTCCGTGGCGCAGCGCGGGGCCGTGTTGCGCGGGAGGAGGAAGATGGTGACGCCGACCGTAACGCCGACAATGAGGGCGCCAAGTAAAAGGGTGACATAGTACGGTTTGGCGAAACCTCCCGGCGTGCCCACGGGCGGCTTCACCGAAGGCGTCGATTTCCGTAGGCTTTCCTTCAACATGTCCTCCACATTGGGCAGATTCGACGGGCCATCGGCCATGAACAGCTTCGAAGCGGGCGCTACGGTCACCACGGACTCAGCTTCAGGCGCCGACCAATTCGCCTGCCGCAATGCCTTCAGCATGCATAACGCGGTCTCGCGATCCTCGAGCGTCGACTGCTTTACGAACGCTGAGACTGCCTCGCCATTTTCGTCGATATACACGTTGAATTGCATCGTGTAGCTGAGCGCCCCCAGCCGAGCGGCGCTTTGGGCCGAATGGACACTCGGGCAGCCCGCCAGTTGCTTCACGAGCGGCTCGGGCATCGGCGCGCTTTGCGTTGGTGGCTGGTGCACCGACAAATCCAAGGACGCTTCGGGAAGCGGCGACGTAGATGGGTCTTGCGACGGCAACATGGTGAAACGCGCGGGGCACTGAAGCTGATCGTAAGGCGCAGGCAAATGCCGCACACTGCGCGGATCTGCGTCAGGGTCATACTCGAATACCGTGCGCGTCACAGCCGCCACCCGATCTATGACCTTCGGGTGGAAATTCGAGACGGGAACGTTGTCGGGCGTGAAAATGAATTCCGTGGAGTCCAGCTCGATTCCCGGCACCAATACGCAAATGGAACGGCGATCGAGATGCGGATACTTCCCCGCAATCGTTGTCGTCGCACATCCCACGTTGGTAAAAGCGACGCAGCCCAACATCGGTACCAGGACTATTGAACGCGGGATCCTCAACATAAACAAGCTCCCCACGAAGGACCCTCCACGCAGTTCGACGCGTGATTCGTCCCCCCGTGCAATGTACCGGTCGGACAACCCGACCCGAAGCCACGTATGCACCTACGGAAAAAACGCGTCAAGCTCACATTGGCGAGGGTCGGACGGGGAATGACCTAGGCAGCGTCGAAAATTCGGATGTGCCGAAACCATTTGGCAGGAGGCCTTCGGAGTTTGCTGAATGACCGTTGTCGGTTGACAGGAGGCACTCGGAA
>CAZETM010001302.1:0-2472 GCA_964514885.1 uncultured Polyangium sp.
TTGGGACGCGGGGACGATAACTCGGGGGACTCGAGCCGGACAAGTTTTTGGGCAAGATTGGTGTCATGTCCGGTCATGGTCTTTCGTGCCGTTGCCGTGAAACAGTGCACGTGCGGAGGTACGCATGGTTCACGACGTACGACAAGGCATCCTTTGGCAGGCGTTTGTATGGGTTTCGTGGTGTTTGCTGGGGATGGCGTGCAGCGATCACGCGTTGCCCACTGAGCAACCCGCCGAGGATGTTTCTCGGGTGGCGAGCTTGCCGAAACAACCGGCACAGGCATCGGTGGATTGGACGGGCGAGGTGCAGCAGCGGATGGCCAATGGGGAACGGGCGGATTCGTGCGGAGGGGGCGAATGTTTTTCGAGTGGTGAATCGGAAGCAAGCGCTGGCTGCGAAAGTCGATTCCAGTGGCGGATTGCACATCGAGCCGCGGTCGGGAGGCGCATCCGAGGTGCACGTGCAATTGGCGAGCGTAGGTCGGGAAGGCGCGCCGCAGGCGGTAGGCGCGACGAGTGTGGGGCTCGGGGCATGTGCGAGCGATGGCGCGATCGATGAAATGGGCGCGTGTTTGAAGCGGCTGGAGGTGCAGCGCGCGGGGGGCGTGGTGGAATGGTGGGAGAGCCGCGAGAATGGGCTGGAACAAGGTTTTGTGATTGATCACCGTCCCGAAGGCCGCGGGCTGCTGGAATTGCACGTGGCGGTGGACGGCGCGCAGGTCGAGGTGAGCGGCGAACAAGCAACGGGGGCGACGTTGCAGGTGGATGAGCGGACGGCGTGGTCGTACGCGGGCCTGACCGTGGTGGATGCGCGGGGAAACGCGCTCGAGAGCTGGATGGAGCGGGATGACGCGGGCGGGATTCGAATCGTGGTGGACGATGAGGACGCGGCGTACCCGGTGGTGGTGGATCCGGTGTTGAGTGCGGCAGCGGATTGGACGGCAGAATCGGCTCAGTACGGCGCAGACTTCGGCACTTCGGTGGCGAGCGCGGGGGATGTCAATGGCGATGGGTTCAGCGACGTCATTGTCGGCGCGCCCGATTACGACAATGGGCAAATGGATGAAGGACGGGTCTACGTGTACTTGGGCAGCGCCACGGGCCTGCAGACCACCGCTGCGTGGACGGCGGAATCGGATCAGGCGGGCGCTCGGTTTGGGTATGCAGTGGCGAACGCGGGGGACGTCAATGGTGATGGCTATGGCGACGTCATCATTGGTGCCTACAAATACGATAACGGACAAAACGACGAAGGACGCGTCTATGTGTATTTGGGCAGCGCCTCGGGCCTTGGAACAACCGCTGCGTGGACGATGGAATCGAACTATCAATATGAATACTTCGGCCATTCGGTAGCGAGCGCAGGGGACGTCAATAGCGATGGCTACAGCGACGTGATCATCGGCCCGTACTCATCCTGTCCCTTTTCCGGCTTGGGATGTCGAGCTCGGATGTACCTGGGCAGTGCCACCGGCCTCCAATCGATGGAGGCATGGAGCGTAGCGAAAGAATTCTTGAACGATTTTGCCTCTTCGGTGTCGAGCGCGGGGGATGTCAATGGCGATGGCTATGGCGACGTCATCGTCGGATCGCCGAACGAAGGCCGCTCGTACGTATATCAGGGCAGCGCCACGGGTCTTGGGACAACGGTCGCGTGGACGGTGGAATCGGATCAATTCGGCGCGAATTTCGGCCGGTCTGTCGCGAGCGGAACCGCGCAACCTTTCGCGCAGATACGCATCGCAGGCGTGCGGTTTTGCCTGGCTCGCCCGTTTCTTCCCGGAATGACCTGGGCCCTTCCCAGAAGACGGCTGGGTCCAGACCGAAAAGCGCTAGCCATTCTTTGCGCCGGCGGTCGCTTTTGCTGCCGCATCGTCATAACGTTTTTCATACAAGGCCACGAGCCCCTCGATGTAGGCGCGTGACTCCATCACTGTTTCGCCGCTTTCGCGCAAATGGCGCAAGGCCGGATCCCGAAATGTCATTTCAGCAATTTTAATAGCCTGCTCGCGGGCAGCTTGATCCTCGATACGCCGAGCCGCATCCAATTGTTCTCGATATCGACCACCGAGCGCCAGCCCCAAGGCATAATGGACTTCGGGTCGGGCATAACCCGCAGCCAGGGCTTCTTCCAATTGCAAACTTCACACATTGGTACTCGATGGTGTGTACGTGAAAAAACGATCATGGCGAAGGCTTGCGATTTTTGCGATTGCCTCGTCCGAGGGAAGAGGAGGTCTACGACGTAGCGCTGCGAACGGCGGAAAAAGTGAAAGCGCATTTGCCGGCTCGAGGGTTGGACAACGAATCGAGTGGAGAAGAATCGTGTCTTGCGTGAGCTTGCGCTTGCATTTGCATGCGACAAGGAAAAAAGCACCAGCCCTGCGTAAAACGTTGCGCATGCGGCCGACCTCCGCCTAGTCTGCGACGGCCTTCGTCGCGAGGCTGTTCAGGTTTGAGTGGCGTTCGATG
>CAZETM010001303.1:0-2472 GCA_964514885.1 uncultured Polyangium sp.
ATCCGGATGCATCCTGGTGGGTGCTGAAAATGCACGGATGCGTGACCGATCTCGATAGTATCGTGCTCACGCGTGAGGATTACATGCGCTACGATCTCCGACGACAGGCTCTCTCGGGAATCGTGCAGGCATTGCTCTTGATGCGGCACATGTTGTTTGTCGGGTTTTCACTGCGCGATGACAACTTTCATCGCATTGCCGATGCCGTTCGTCGCGCACGTATCTCGGAGGCAAAGCCAGCCAAGAATAACCGTAATGCGCCGAGTGTTCACCACTTTGGAACGGCGCTCGTCTTGTTTTCCAGCTCGCGCGCCGAACGCAGCTTGTGGTCGGACTTGGCGTGGCTCCCGATGGAAGAGAATGGCGTTCCAGCCCACGACGACGAAAATGGCGAAATAAAACGGGCCGAGGCGGCGCGACGGGTCGAAATCTTTTTCGACAGCGTGCTCGCCAGGACCGGAATGACCACGTACCTTTTGAGTTCACGGTACGAAGGCGTATTGACGGACCCCGAGCGGGTGCTCAAAAACAAGATTCAGGATTTCTTGGACGACATCCAGCGCGATCCTGCCGCAATACAGGCACCGGCGTGGCGAGAAATCGAAGTTTTGTTCAAGCGCCTCGGATGGCCGGGACTCGGGTGAAGATCATTGATGATTTTGCTACCCGCGGGCCGCCGATCGTGGTACGCGGCGTCCGGAGCGAGCCATGAAAGCAACTTCCCGCAACGTTCTTGGTGGTCCTTTGGCCACTTGTTCTCAGCGCCCGATGACCGGATTTTTCCGCAACGGGTGTTGTGACACCTCAACCGAGGATGCTGGGTCTCACACGGTGTGTACCGTGATGACGATCGAATTCCTCGCATTTTCTAAAAGCCGTGGAAACGACTTGTCGACGCCAATGCTGCAACATGGGTTTGCCGGGCTGAAACCTGGGGATCGCTGGTGCTTGTGCGCCGCACGCTGGAAAGAAGCGTTCGAAGCGGGCCGCGCGCCGCTCGTGGTGCTCACCGCAACGCACGAAAGAGCGCTCGAAATCTGCGATTTGACCGCGCTGAAGCGACATGCCATCGACATGAACTGACGTCGCAAAATTTTTTGCTGCTCGGTTCGAAATAAAGTCGGTAGACGAAACGAAAGAAGCAACCATGACTGACGAACGACCGACCGAGCAGACGACGATGGGAACGCTGGGCAATATCTTGTGGGTCGTGTTCGGCGGGGGACTTCCGCTCTTCTTCGGCTACCTCGTGGCGGGCGCGCTGCTGGCAATCACGGTTGTCGGCTTTCCATTCGCCTTGGCGACCTGGCGGCTGGGGCGTTATGCCCTTTTGCCGTTCAATGCTCGCGTGGTGGATCGAAAAGACAGCCTCGGCTCTGGATGTTTGGGGCTATTCTTCAACATCCTGTGGCTCGTGGTGTTTGGCTGGGGGTTTGCCATTGCGCACTTAGGCTCGGCGCTTGCGTGTGCGGTCACGATTATCGGCATTCCTTTCGCCGTGGCGCACGTGAAGCTGGCAATGCTTGCGCTGTGGCCATTCGGCAAGGAAATCGTCTAATCCACGGCGTAGCGCCCATTCCTTCACAAATACGCGAGCGTTCCGTCTCCGAGTTTGCACACACCTTCTTCAGGGCTACCCACGGAACGAATGATCTGCTCCGGATCCGCGGCAATGCGATACCCGCTCAGCTCCGAGGCAATGACGCGGTAGACCAAGTCGTTCAGCTTCTGCACGTTATAACACGGAATCGTCGGCTCCATGTGCGTGCCGCCGACGCCTGAATCGTCGGTGAGGAACAAGTGTCGTCCGAGCGTCGCTTGTGCGCCCATGCGCATGAGGTATTCAGCCTCGGGATCCACACCGCTGGCGGCCAAGGGAAAAACCTTCACGCCCATTGGACGCAATATGTTCGTTGCATTGAGGAATGCCGATCGATTTTCCTTGTGCGGAGGAGCATCTGCGACGAGGAAACTCATGCGCACGGCATTGTTCGTGCTCCACGACAATTCCGGAACGAGCTCCATGGCTGCTTCCATCGCTTCCGGGAAATCACCTCCGCCGCCTGCCGATTGCTGTTTCAAATTGGCATTGAATGCTGCCAAGTCCGAGGTGAAATCGAATCTGCGGGTGACGTAATCGTCGCCAACGTCGCGATACATGACCAGTGCGTAACGAATCGATACGCCCTGAAACCCCGTATTGATGCGATCTGCAATGCCCTGAACCTCCACTTTGAGGTATTCGAGCTCATCGCCCATGCTGCCCGTCGCATCGACGACAAAGGCAAGGTCCAGCTCCTTGGGGAGGACCTTTTGCGCGCCCACCAGATTGATCGTCCAATCGGTCTTCGAATCCGGAGCTGCAACGATAACGGGATCAATTCCAGATTGACCAGGCGGCGGGGAGACCGTAACGGTAAATGCCGTTTCCTCCGCGGCTCCATCGTGTTTGGGGAAGAAAAGCACGCGTCC
>CAZETM010001304.1:0-2469 GCA_964514885.1 uncultured Polyangium sp.
AGGTTTGGCGCAATTTGCCGGAGACGACCGAGCAGCTTTTGCATTTGGACAAGCTACTCGCACGTGAGCCGGCGGAGCTGATCACGTTGCCGTCATTGGGGGCGTTAGAAAAGGACGGTTATCGTCCGGTCGTGGAAGACGTATTGGGCGAGCAGGGATTGCGGATTTTGCTCGAGGACATTACGACGCGTTCGACGGCGAAAGAAGGGGCGGCAGGCTGGGGCGGCGATAAATACGTCGTGGCGGAACGACAGGTTTCCGGTAAACGCCAGATTGCAACGGCTTTGCGATTGCGGATGGATACGTCGAAAGACGCCGTCGAGGTAGGGGATTTGTTTGGTCGCAAGTATGGCAAGACGTGTCGCGAGCGCGACAAGCTCGGTCCGGTGGCGTGGGAGCTGAAGGGTCGCGATATCGTGTTTGTCGCTGGGCCATTCGAGCGTCAAGAAACGGGTCCGAAGTCGATTGGATCATGCAAAGCATCCAAAGCGTGGCTTGCGGATGCGTGGCGAGTGGCACCGGCGGTGAAGTAAGACGTATTAATACGTAAAATGAAACGTAAATGGTGGGGGAGTTAGCGAGCAATCGATGACGCGGACACTTATCGATGAAATTGGTCAAACTCCGCTGGTACCTTTGCAGACTATCGGCAAGGGATTACCCGTTCCGATTTATGTAAAATGCGAGCATATGAATCCTGGTGGTAGCATCAAGGATCGTATTGCGCTCGCCATTGTCGAGGATGCTGAGAAGCGTGGCAAGTTGAAGCCTGGGATGACGCTGATCGAGGCGACGGCGGGCAATACTGGAATGGGTTTGGCGATCGTCGCGGCTGCGCGTGGATACAAGTTGGTCTGCGTGATGCCCAAGAAAATGAGCATCGACAAGCGTTATGCATTGGCTCGAGTAGGCGCGAGGGTACTAATTGCGCCCAATGTGCCGCCTGATCATCCGCGCAATTTTCGCCGCGTGGCGGAGCGCTTGGCGAAAGAGGAAGGTTGGTATTTGACTGATCAATTCAACAATCCGGCCAATGTGCGTATCCACGAAGAAACGACGGGACCGGAGATCGTTGTTTCCTTGGGGCGCAAAATCGGAGCATTCGTGACGGGGGCTGGCACGGGTGGAACGATTACGGGAGTGGGTCGATATTTGAAGCGGGTGGCCAAAGGGGTGAAAATCATTTTGGCTGATCCGGTGGGATCTGGTTTGGCGCAATGGGTCGAGACGGGGGAAATGGGACCTGGCGAAGCGTACAAGCTGGAGGGAATTGGATCGAGCGCTCCGCTTGATTTGCTGGACCGTTCGGTGATTGACGCTGCAATCACGGTGAGCGACGAAGACAGTTTTTTGATGGCGCGGCGTCTGATTCGGGAAGAGGGATTGCTCGTCGGTGGTTCAGCGGGTACGGCGGTTTGCGCGGCGGTGCGGATTGCTGCATCGGGCGAGGTGAACAAGCCGGTGGTGGCGATGTTGCCGGATAGTTGGGATCGGTATTTTTCGCGGGAATGGTTGCGCTAGGGTCGTCGTGGTAAAGATGAAACGACTTTTCATTGTAGCGTGTGTATTGTCGTCGTTTGGTTGCGGCAAACGCATCCCGAACGAGGTATCTGCGGCGGTCGAAGCGACATTGCCGATGGCGATTGCTGTCGCTGAGGATGCGGGGAAGCTGTGTCCGCAGCTCAAGGCGAGCGCTCCATTTCAGCCGGATCCGATGTCGGCACCTGCGCCGCCTGGGTCGCCGGCGCGAGGGTCGGCGTTGCAGAAGCAAACGCAGGTGGTTGACGTGCTCATTTCGTGTTCGTGGCCGGATCCGCGCGATGGAACGGGTGCCACGTGGGGCGGGACGTCGTTTCCGCGGCTGAGGGGCAAGGTGGGTGTGCCATTGCGTCCGGTGACGATGCCTGAGGACATGGCGCGCGATACTTGTGCGAAGGATTCGCAGTCATGTGAGCGGGTGATCGTGCCATCGAGGCATATGGCGAGCGAGGCATCGGCGGACGTGCGGGTGGTGCGCAAGACGACGGATGGGACGGTCGAGGTGGTGGTGATCTTGGCGCCATAGGCGGCTGGCGCGTGCAAAAGGGCGTTGACAGACGGGGGAAGCGGTGACAATGAGGGGTCGCTCTCCCGGAGGAGTGGCCGAGTGGTTGAAGGCAGCGGTTTTGAAAACCGCCGTAGTCGGAAGGCTACCATGGGTTCGAATCCCTTCTCCTCCGCAAAGTTGCCTCACCCCCGACCCCTCTCCACATGTGGAGAGGGGTCGGGGGTGAGGCGCGAGCAATTCGCGCGTGTTTCAAGACGAACCACCCGCTCCGGGGGCAAACGGAAGACGATCTGTCACTCGGCAACATGCGTTGCTGCCGACCTCTCGCCCAAGAGCATCGAATTCGAATACGTCGAAAAGCACTTTCGCGGCGTTTTCTGCGGCTGGGATCGAGCGTCTGACGGGTTTGCCGGTCAATCGAT
>CAZETM010001305.1:0-2467 GCA_964514885.1 uncultured Polyangium sp.
TGCGTGAGCACAACGAGGATAACCTCCTCGTTATGCCTGATTACCATGTCGTGGCGGTAGCCGACGGGATGGGCGGGCATCGTTCTGGTGACGTAGCAAGCCGGCTGGCAGTCTCCACCCTATCAGACTTTTTCTCTGTAACCGTCGGACGCGATGGCACGTGGCCATTTCCTGCCGATCCAAATCTGACGGAAGAAGAGAACTACGTGGTGACGGGCCTTCGACTGGCCAATCGTCGCATCTTCGATCGTTCGCTCAAGACGATGGCCGACTTCGGGATGGGCACGACGATCGTAACCGCGATGTTCGACAAGAACGCGACACGCGTGACGATCGGACACGTAGGCGACAGTCGTTGCTACCGCATCCGTGGTGAGAAGATCAGCCAACTGACGCGGGATCACTCGCTCATCAGCGATGCGTTGCACATGGCGCCGTGGATGACCGACGAAGAGATCCGGCGGCTGCCTCCCAACGTGATCACGCGCGCGCTCGGCATTCGCGAGGACGTGCTGGTCGATCTGATGACCGAAGAGACGGACACCGGAGACATCTATCTGCTGTGTTCGGACGGGTTGTCGGGGCTGGTGAAGGATCCTGAGATCCGCGACATCGTGCTGAATGCGCAGACGCTCGACGAAGCCTGCAGGTTGCTCATCGATCGGGCGAACTTCCATGGCGGCTCGGACAACATCACTGTCGTTCTGGCGCGCGTAGAACCAGACGACGCAGCGATTTGATTCAAGCTCGAAGGGTTTTTCCTTCGAGTACAAACGAACAGCGGCGACGAGGACTTCGTCGCCGTTATCGTTTTGTCCACGCGACTTCGTTTGATCTCAAACGAGATCAAACGAAGTCAAACGAGATCAGAGCACGTAGTGATCGCCGAGCTTCATGACTTCGAGGTTCAGGCCTTCGAGCGCAGCGCACTCCTTCTCGACCTCGGCCTGGAACACGGGCTTGATGTGGTAGAGCAGCGTGGGCAGATCCTGTGGCTTGCTGAGCTTCTTGAGATCGGCATGCAACGTACGCGGCGTGTGATGACCGCTGACGGTGGCCAGACGTTGCTCGCGATTGGGAAAACTCACTTCCATGAGCAGAGCACGCAGATCTGGTTGTTCCTGAAGAACCTCCCACAAGCGATCCGTGGGGCCCGTGTCACCGCTGTACGCGATGGATCCTGTCGGCGTTTCGAGCACGAACGCTGCTGACTCGATCGTGTGCGTGACGAGCACGGTGCGGACCAAACATCCGGCGATTTCGGTCGGTCTTTCCGGACTGAGTTCGACGAAACGAATGGTGGGGTGCTGAGGCGTGGGGATGACGGAGAAGTCAGGCCACAGCTCGTTGTTGAAGAAGTGTTTCTTGAGGACGCGAAGGGTCTCGCGGGTGCCGGCGATGAGCAGCGGCGGAGCAGCTACTTGGCAACGGTTGTCCGCGAGCGTGGCGAGATCACGGATGTGATCGAGGTGTGCGTGACTTACGAGGCACGCTTCGAGTTTGAGTT
Source organism: uncultured Polyangium sp. (assembly GCA_964514885.1). Taxonomy (GTDB): domain Bacteria; phylum Myxococcota_A; class Polyangia; order Polyangiales; family Polyangiaceae; genus Polyangium. Next base: position 1,508 of record CAZETM010001305.1, read on the forward strand.
GCTCGGAGACTTCGAGACCGCTCGTGAGAGCGCCAGCATCGATCGCGAGACGTTCATCGAGAATGAACGCGCTCGTACGATGCCTTGGAGTTTCGCCGCCGTGGCAACCAATGACGCGCAATTCCACGTCGTCAGCCTTCCCCGCCAATGTTGTGCGGCATTTCGAGAAACTCGACGAAGTCTTGCAGACGCCCCACATCGGCAACCCAGATGCCGGCGCCGGGTGTTTCGGTTGCAAGACGAAGCTTGTGCAGGCGTGCCATCACTTCTGTAGCGACGGCTTGTTCAACACCGACATCTCGAGCGAGCTCGTCGGAGCTGGTACGAATTCGGATTCCATCTTCGGTGCGTTCACCGAATGCGTCTGCGTGTCGAGCGAGCGCGAGCATGATGCGAGCCTTTGGATCACGATGCATGAGCAGCTCGATGAGCGAGTCTGCAGCCTCGATGCGCTTGGCGAGTTTTTTGATGAGGCGCATCGCGATCTCACCACTGCGAGTCACCATCGACTCGAGCGTCCTGGCTTCGATGACGAGACATCGAGCATCTTCGACGACGGTGGCGGTTGCTACGCGCGGTTTGTCGTTGAGGATGGCGAGCTCGCCGAGAAACTCGCCAGGCCCAAGAATGGCGATCGTCCGGTCAGTACCGGTGACGTTCTTCGTGATGCGAATGGCGCCGGACTGAATGACGTACATGTGATCGCCTGGATCGCCCTCGTGAAAGAGCACGTCCCCGGTCGAGAACTCACGACCAAAGCGGGCGAAGAGGGGATCCGACATGGACAGCAGTCTACTTCCATGAGTGGCGTGTGGCCAAAAAGCGGTCGCTTTCTGACGCATACAAAGAAAGAAACCCCGAACATGCGTGATGCCCGGGGTTTCCATGCTGCTGGGTAGCTAGCGAGACGAGGGCTCGATCAGCCCATGTCGAAGTCGCCCATACCGCCCATGCCGCCCA
>CAZETM010001306.1:0-2466 GCA_964514885.1 uncultured Polyangium sp.
CCGTCCGCCACGAACTTCGACCTTGTTTCGAGACAGAACGGTCGACTCGATCACGATGTCACCACGACGTTAGCTGTCGCTTTTTCTCATCGGCGCCGGAAGACCAATCATCGTCGCTTCGTCACCGGCCCACGTGGGTTGATCATCTTGGTTGACGGCTTCATCAGCAATGGTTGGTGGATCGACCGGAGCTGCGACGAACGAGGATTGTTCGACGGGTTGTGGAGGAGCGGCAAGCGGTCGGCCTTTGGACGCGAGCGAGCGCCACGCTTCGAGCGCATCGCTGGCGGAACCGAATCGATGTTCACGGTGCCGATGCAGTGCACATTCGAGAAACCGCTCGATCGCTGCTGGCCACTTGTCCCCGGTTGCTTCGGTCAAACTAGGCGCAGCACGCTCGAGCTTCATCGCGACGAGCAGCGCAGCGGTCAATCCCTCGAAAGGAAGCCGTCCACTCAGCGCTCGGAACGCGACTGCACCGACCGCGTAGATGTCAGCGCGCTCGTCAGCACGAGCAGCTCCACGCACTTGCTCGGGCGCCATGTATGCGAACGATCCGAGCGTGGCATCGAAGGCGGTGAGAGTTGGCTCGGCCTGTTCGCCATCGCCTCGACGTAGCTTGGAGATACCGAAGTCGAGGATCTTTGCGCGCTCGGGACGATCGGGTTGTCCGCTGCGCTCGACGAAGATGTTGCCGGGTTTGAGATCGCGATGGATGACGCCGGCCGCGTGAGCTGCGCCGAGTCCTTCGAGCACATCTTCGATGATGGGCCAGACCTCGGTGAACGGCAGGTATTGCTCGCGCTTGAGTCTGTCCGCGAGGCTTTCGCCTTCGAGTTTTTCGAAGACGAGCATGTGCGCACCGTCGGGCGTCATGTCGACTTCGAGAAGTCTGCAGACGAACGGGCTGTTGATGGCTGACGTGATCTCCGCCTCGCGTTGGAAGCGACGGACAAGGTCAGGTTTGACGGCAGCGCGAGCTAGCAAGACCTTGATGGCCACTTCGCGGCCGTCAGAGTCACTACGCGCTGCCCAAACCTCACCCATGCCGCCGCGGCCGAGGAGGCGGGTTACACGGTAGCCCGCGAGAGATTCGCCAGGGTGGATCGCCACGGGACCAGGATCGGGACGGTACCAGCGAACCGTGGGTGAAAGAAAGGGAGAAACGCGTTGGGTAGAAACAACGCGATCTGAGGCGAAAAGGATCGACTGCCTCTCGACCCGAACGATTGGGCGCTGTAGTCTCGGGCGGGCCATGCCGCGAACCTCTGAGGACGTAGAGAACTTCCTGTTCGAGTTGGGTCGGCGCTTTGAAAACGACCACGGGACCTATGTGATCTCCGGGGGCGAAGATAAGCAGCCGATTGCGATTCGCGTCGTACCGCCCATCGTGGCGGTGCGAGTGGCGATCGGACCTGTACCGACCGATACGGAGCATCAGGTGAAGCTTTTTCGCCGGCTGCTCGAGTACAACGCGACGGACTTGATGCACGCCGCGTACGGAATCGAAGGTCACACGGTGGTCTTGTCGTCCGCGCTGCCGCTCGAAAACCTCGATCTCAACGAGCTGGAAGCGACGTTGAGCGACGTGGAGCTGGCACTGACGCGGCACATACCGACGCTGCACGAACTGGCGACATCCAAGGCCGAATGAGCAGCGTTTCGGTGCTTGCCGACAGCCGGTTCGAGCTACCGTTTTTAGCTCGTTTCTTCCCCACCGCACCCGGGACGACCTCGGGTGTTTTTGCCGTCATGACGGACGCCGCGAGAGCAACGAGAGGCCAATCGAGATGGGAATCTTCGCGCGCCTAGCCACCCTCATCAAGTCGAACCTCAACGACCTCATCAGCAGCTCGGAAGATCCCGAGAAGATGCTGAACCAGGTCGTGATCGACATGAGCAATCAGCTCATCGAGGCGAAGAAGCAGGTCGCCGTATCGATCGCTGACGAGAAAAGGCTGGCCAAGCAGGTCGAGCAAGAAGCAGCGAACGCGGCCGAGTGGGAACGCCGAGCGATGTTGGCGATCAAAGCCGGCGACGACGTTTTGGCGAAAGAAGCGCTCGGGCGGAAGAAAGAGCACGATCAACTGGTCAGCTCCTACAAGGACCAGTGGCAGAAGCAGAAGCAGGCTGTCGATCAGCTCAAGACGGCGCTGAAGCTGCTGAACAACAAGATCGAAGAGGCCAAGCGCAAGAAGAACGTTCTCATCGCGCGCAAGAAGCGTGCAGAGGCGCAGAAGGCCATTCAAGAGACGCTCTCGGGTCTCAACAACGCTTCGGCGTTCGAGACGTTCGATCGGATGGCGTCGAAGATCGATCAGATGGAAGCCGAAGCGGAAGCCGCCACGGAGCTCGCGGAAGAAGCCACTGGCGACTCGCTCGCTGCGAAGTTTGGCAAGCTCGAAGCGACCGCTGGTGCGGATGACGAACTGATGGCGCTCAAGCGCAAGATGGGCGTGGCGCCAC
>CAZETM010001307.1:0-2463 GCA_964514885.1 uncultured Polyangium sp.
TTGCCGGTGCCCACGGAGTATGGCGGTTTGGGACAAGATGCGCTGACGACCGTTGGCGCGCTCGAGGGGCTGGGGCTTGGATGCAAGGACAATGGCCTGCTTTTTTCGATCAACGCGCACATGTGGACGACCGAGATTCCGCTGCTCGCGTTTGGCACGGACGAACAAAAGCGGCGTTATTTGCCCAAGCTCGTCGGCGGCGATTTCATCGGTGGCAACGCGATGAGCGAGCCCGATTCCGGCTCCGATGCTTATAGCATGCGGACCGTGGCCGAGAAAAAGGGTGATCGATACATCCTCAATGGCAGCAAGACGTTCGTGACGAATGGGCCCGTGGCGGACTTGCTGCTGGTGTTTGCGACGGTCGATCCGACGAAGGGCGCGCACGGGGTCAGTGCTTTTTTGGTGGAAAAGACGTTTCCCGGCTATCAGGTTGGACGATCGCTCGACAAGATGGGCATCAAGACTTCGCCGATGTCGGAGATTTTTTTCGATCAATGCGAGGTGCCCGAGGAGAATCGTTTGGGGCGCGAGGGTGCTGGGAAAAACCTATTCACTCACTCGATGACCTGGGAGCGAGCATGCATTTTGGCTCCAGCGGTCGGAGCGATGGAGCGTCTGCTGCAAACGTGCATTACTTATGCGAGGGAGCGCAAACAATTTGGGCAACCGATTGGCAAATTCCAGCAAGTGTCGACGAAGATCGTCGAGATGAAGCTGCGCGTGGAGTCGGCGCGCTCGATGCTTTACAAGACCGCATGGCAGCTCACCAAGGGGCGTAGTGCATTCATGGAAGCGGCGATGGCCAAACTGCACATCAGCGAAAGCTGGGTGCAATGCGCTCAGGATGCGATCCAGATTTTCGGCGGATATGGGTACATGTCCGAATTCGAGGTCGAACGCGAATTGCGCGATGCGATTGGCAGCCGGCTCTATTCGGGGACCTCGGAGATTCAACGTAACATCATTGCGTCGCTGTTGGGGCTGTAGCCCTCATGGCGACATGAAGTTGTTACATCAATGACTCGCTTGCAAACCAAACGACTCCTTGCTAGAGATTGGCGACGACCATGAAACGAGATGTTGCAATCATTGGGGGTGGTCCTGGGGGAACGACTGCGGCAATGTTTTTGGTGAAGGAAGGCATCAAGCCTTTGGTTATCGAACGCGCGTCGTTCCCGCGTTATCACATCGGCGAATCGATGAACGGCGAATGTGGCGGCGTCCTCCGCGCTCTGGGGCTCGAAGCAAAAATGCTCGAGCAGAAGTATCCGCAGAAGCAAGGCGTCGCCGTGTACGGCCCCGGCGCCAAGAACAGGTGGTTTTTGCCCGTGATGGCGCGCGACGAAAACAATCGGCTCGTCGAGACGTTCACTTGGCAAGTTCGTCGCAGTGACTTCGATTCGATGATGCATCAAGAAGCACAGGCGCGCGGCGTGGAATTTCTGCATGCCGAAGTCCTCGAGCCGCTGCGGGCCGACGATGCCGGCGTCACTGGTCTGCGTGTGCGTTTGCCCGATGGAGGCATTCAAGACATTCAAACTCGAGTCGTGCTGGATTGCTCCGGACAGTCGACTTTCTTGGCGCGTCAAGGAGTGACCAGCCGTCGCATGCCTGGATTTTACGACAAACAGGTGGCGATTTTTTCGCAATTCAGAAGCACCGTGCGCGACAACGGCAAGCGCGAAGAACACCCAGACAATACGCTTATTTTCTATAAGGACAAACACCACTGGGCTTGGTTCATCCCGCTCGACGACGAGATCGTGAGCGTGGGAATCGTCAGTCCAGGCGCTTATTTTTCCAGTAAGAAGGAATCGTGCGCAAACTTCCTTCGTCGCGAGGTGCGCGAGCTGAATCCCGAGCTTTCGCAGCGCATCCCAGACCTCGAATTGGTCGAAGAAGCTCGCGCAATACCCAATTATTCGTACCACGTCGAGACATTCACGGGCAAAGGCTGGATCTGCATCGGAGACGCTCATCGCTTCATCGATCCCATCTTCTCCTTCGGACTGTTCCTAACCATGAAGGAGGCTCAATTCGTTGCGCCTTTCGTTCGCGAGTATCTGGAGGGCAAATACCGCGACCTGGACAATCCGTTCGAGGCGCACATGCAACGTTGTGAAGCCGGGATGAACTTATATCAAGACCTGATCGATGGGTTCTGGGAAAAACCGAATTCGTTCGCGTATCTGGTGCACGGCGAGCGCTGGAGAGCGGACTTGATCGATATCTTCGCGGGTCGAGTGTACATGGAGAAGGTCTCGCCGGGGCTCGAGCAACTGAGAATGCTCGCCCAGGTTGCACGTGGCAAGATGAAGATCGAGCCGACCATCGCGGTGTGATCTGCGGGCGAGCAATCGGCACTATTTCTCAGGGATTACGGTATAACGGACGCGTGCAAGAAGCACGGAGGGTTTTACCTGGGATCGATTGGCGGACCGGCGGCTCGGCTTGCCAAGG
>CAZETM010001308.1:0-2461 GCA_964514885.1 uncultured Polyangium sp.
TGCTGCCGAAAGGAGCACCGAAGCTGGAAATGCCCAAGGCTGCCGCGAAAAAGAGTGCGAAAAAAAGCGCCAAAAAGGCGACGAAGGCCAGCAAGCGGTAGCGTAGATGTAGCGCGAAGGCGCGTCGTGATGCCCGAACGAAGGGCAATGATTGCGACGACTGCTGCTTGCAAAAGCCGGAGGAAAGAGTCAATGGCACGTATTGCGTCGATTCCAACGAACCATCATTTGGGGATCTTCGATTCATCGACGGAGATCTTCACGCTCTTGCACATCGCGATCACGTCCCCTTGATGTTCTTTCGTCCCCGTGCACGCGAAAGCGCATCCGAGGGAGGACGACGATTTCCGGCGGCCATACTCTTCGCCTCCGCTTCCATAAGCGCCGAAAAACGGCTCGGACGGCGTCTTGCTCAATGTGACGGCCCATTGCACCCCGTCTTCGCAAGCCAAGAGAATCCCCGCAATGCGCCGGAGATGGTGCTTGACGTAGGTATCTCGAATACGCCGCCTCAATTCGTTGTACTTGGTTCGTAGTTTCGCGGGCGCTGCATGAACACCAGGTGGAAGCAAAGCGGATATTGCGCGGTCTGCCGGTTCAATGGGATCGTAAAGCGAATCTTTGAAGGCAGGCAGATACTCCAGTTGCACCAACGCTACGCGTACGTACTACGTCTTCCCAACGGATCCCTGGACGGTTGATTCGGCGGTGGTCAGCCCGTCATTCCGTGGGACAAGAAGGAACGCCGTTCTGTCCTCGCGCACGCGTACAAAGAACTCGCCGAAGAAGTTGCGCGGTGGGAAGCGATTACTGCGGCAGAAGCAACGAAGCGACCTCAAACTGAAACCGATGAAGACGATTGACTTGAACCCTCCGCCGATCCCTGCAATGCTGGCATATTGCAGCACAAACCAAACATGATTCGATACCAATTCGCACCGACTTGGGCACTCGTCATTGCTCTACTAAGCTCCGCCTGCAAGCAAGCGGGGCCGGGAGATACGGAGGTCGACGCATGTATTCAGGCGATGGAGAGTTCTGCGACGAGCGACGCACCTCCCGGCGAACGCGCGGCGCACGTTGCAATGGGGTGTGCTCGCGTATATGCCGAGCCTGAATGCCAACAAGCACATGAAAAGTTTGGCGAGGGTGATCCGTCACAGAAGGCGCGACTTCTGGCCGAACGTTGCGCCCATGCGTATTGCGACAAGCTGGCCGAACCCAAGCCGTCGTTATGTTCCGACGTACCCGTTGCCGGTCCGTTGGAACTCGCGAAAGGCTGGAGCGAGCTTCGAGCCATCATCTGGAAACGTGATCTGGGGTACGCTCGCGCGAAACGGCTGCACGAAGCAACTCGCCGCATTGCCGAGCAACGGATGCGCGGCAGTGAATGAAAGATCGCCATTTGCTCACGGTGCCCGAGTTGCCAAAATCAACATACCGCGCCAAACCAGGCTTGCGCCGTAAACCATTTTGTGTATAAACGGGTTTGTCTCTCGGCATAGCAGACACGGAGCAGAGCATGAGCGAGCCCATCCCGTTCGAGTATCAAGGCTGGTGGCGGATCGTCGAAACGTCGCAGTGGGTCAACGACGGCCTCGATATCCTCGGTCCGGCCCTTCTGTCGCTGACCGGCCACGGCGACCGCTTGCGGATGCATTGCCTGCTCGCGTACGTGAACTGCAAGCCGACCAAGACGGGCGTGTCGTTCACCTGGGAAGGCGCGTGGGAGTACGACCAGATGTCGGGCTCGGGTCGCGTGACGCTCGGGAAGGATGGCCGGCTCAAAGGCACCTTCCGGATCAAAGACGGTGACTCGAGTTCGTTCACCGCCGTGCGTGCGAAGGAGCCGAACGAGCCGATATCGAATCCCCCGAGCTACCGCGACAAGTGGCGACGGCGCTGATGACCCTTTCGACCCGATGGCTGAAAAGCGGCTGGCACCTTCATGGCCAGCGGTTCGCTCGGTTTGCAGACACGCCAACGTCCCCAAGGTCGGTGTGTCGCTCGGTTTAGGGACACGCCAACGTCCTCAAGGTCGGTGTGTCGCTCGGTTTAGGGACACGCCAACGTCCCCAAGGTCGGCTCTTCGCTCGGTTTAGGGACACGCCAACGTCCCCAAGGTCAGCTCTTCGCTCGGTTTGCGGACGCGCCAACGTCCCCAAGGCATCCCGCCGCTACTTCCCCACCTTTTTTTTCGCAGCCTTCTTTGCCGCCAGCTTTTTTGCCGCCAGCTTCTTTGCCAAACGCGGCCACGGCCGAAACTCCACCGTCTTCAGCCCCTTGAAGACCAGCACCCCCGCCTTCAATTCTTTGCCCAGCGTGAGCATCTCGACAATGCCTTTGTCCGCTACGTACTTGTCGATTTGTTGATATCCTTCTTCTACGACCTTGTCGACCGTCTCCGGTTTCGCGTTCGTCTTGACGTATTTCGCTTCGATGATCCACGCATACTTGGCGC
>CAZETM010001309.1:0-2453 GCA_964514885.1 uncultured Polyangium sp.
GAATGGTGGGGGGGGGGGGAGCAGAGTCTTGCGAAGGGGCTGTATCGCCTCAGGAATGCTACACCGGGCCGACAACGACGAAAAACGTCGGGGTATGTTTGGCGGGAACGCGAACGTGTGGCACGGTCGGGCAATGGGGACCGTGCCTTGGCGAGGTTACGCCATTAGCGGTCGACGTTTGTCGCAATGGAATAGACGAAACCTGCGTCATCGGCGACAAAGGATGCGCCATCGCGCCGGCTTGGAAAAAACGAGTCGGCGATTCGTCCACGAATAATAATGGAGCTGCATCCGCACTGGCAATCGCTTCGAACGGCAATGGTGGCATCTACGTTGGCGGCGAGTTTTCCATTATGCTCGATTTCGGCGCAGGCAAATCCATCTCGAACACCAATGGAACCCAAGGCTTTCTTGCGCTCATGGACAGCGCGGGAATCCCGCAATGGACCATCAAAGTCGATGCCGAAACGAACGACTCGAAGGTACAAAGTGTCGCGGCAACCTCGTCGGTTGCAGTCGTGGGGCTCAGCTACACCAACGCTGCCGGGAACCCTTCCGTGGAGTTTCGCGCTTACTCGAACTCGGCCACGCCGCCAACGCCCGCGTGGGGCAGCAAGAAGATCTTCTCCCCGGTGTATGCCCCCGTGAGCGCGGACGATCGGACCGCAGCACTCGTCGCCACCACCTCGAATGCCGAAGTCTTCGGCGTTGGATCCATAGCGCAACCCGGAACAGGGACACTGCCACCTTGCATGAACAATGGCAACCTTTCCGTAAACGGTACAACCGGCAGCACATTTGTGGTGAAATTCAATTCCAGTGGCGATTGTGTCTGGCAGACCATGGTCGCGAACGGCGTCCAGCTTCCGCGTGCAGTCGTCATACATAAGGATGCATTGTATATCGTCGGCTCGTACACCGGCACCCCCGCTTGGCCCACACCAGTTATCGGCGGACCCTCAACGAATAACAATATTTTCATCATGAAGGTGGCGGTCGGAGACACCAACAATCCACCTTCGACCGTATGGACCAGAACGTTCCACTCGAACGATGGCCGGTTCGCTCCATTCAGCATCGCCTCGGCAGATTCGTATGGAATCGTGATTGGCGGCGAACTGAATGGCACTGTCGATTTCGGAACCGAGACAGTTACGTCGACTAGGACAAGCGCGTTCGTCGCGATGCTCGATATTGACGGAGTGGTGAAATGGGTGCGGCAACTCCCCCAGGCGAACGGAGGCGATTCAGTAGCTTCGCCGAGGGTTAGCGGCCTTGGATTTATTGACCCGGTGATTTATGCGACGGGGACTTTCGACGGCAGCATCGACCTCGATCCGATGACCACCAGCTCGCAAATGACGAATGCCATCAACAACGTAGGTGGCTCCAGCTCGATTTTTTTCACGTCCCTCAATCCAGCTACGGGGGCGCTCAGGTGGTTCGACGTCATTGGAACCGATGGCCAAATGGCGCATAACCATGCGTACCTTGCGGCGGACCCGACCGGTGTCGCACTGGCTGGGGGATGGAGCAACGTACTGAGCTTAAGGCCGCAAACCGACGAGACGCCGGTCGGAGCAGCCGACGCGTATTACGCCAAGTATGGCAAGTCGAATTTGCCCTGACGTTCGGCTCCCGCCCTCACCTCGCCGCAAACGTCATATTGAACGCCGGCAACTCCTTGTCGCCGTCCTGCAGCTTCACCACCCGCCGCGTCGAATAAAGCGCATCCAAGACGCCCACGATTTCCTTGAACGGCGTCCGATTGTCGCTGTGCAAAATCGCCTGGTCGAACTTCTTGTCGCTCGCATCCCGGTGACTCGCATTCTGCTGCCACTCCTGCTCAATCCGCTTTGCCAAATCCGTATAACGAACGATATCCGTTCCTTCGCCAGACTTCGGCACCCGCACTTCACTCACCACCGTCGCCCCTTGCTTCCACACCAGTCCGAAATCGGTTTCTCCAATATGAACATTGAGCACTTTCTCGGGCGCCACCACCGTGGGTGGTTCCGGGCTCGACGGCCCAGGAACCTGCGCGTCTGCGTTCATTCGCGAATTCGTCACCCAAACGGCCGTAATCAGCAAAAACGCGATCGTGCACATCAACAGGTCGATAAACGGAACCATGTTGATCTCCGCATTCGTCGCCTTCTTCTTCCCACCCTCGCCGCCAACATCCACGCCGCCCATGGTGCTCTCCTTGGTTATTTAATTCGGTATGCCCGCACTAAACCCTTCTCGGGTAAGCGGGTCACGAGGCGGCAAGACAGGCACGTCCCCCAAAGGTTCCGAACTTTTTTCGGACGCCACAAATTTCTCTACGGTGGTGACTTTCCGCCACCAACGGCTCGGCTCGACGCGCTCGGTCAACCGCGCTGGGCAGAAGTTCCCAAGTACGTTTCGAGCTCCCGATAACCGGCATCCGACCCAATCTCGTGAAACCGCTC
>CAZETM010001310.1:0-2448 GCA_964514885.1 uncultured Polyangium sp.
GTGGGTGTTGACGGAGATGGCTGGAAGGTGTTGTCGACGGTGCTCGATCTTGCGGGCGGTACGATGGGCTTGCGCATCCTGACCAACCTCCCGCTTCGGCGTCTCGTGAGAGTGCGCGTGCATGTTCGTGACGAAGATGTCGGTGGGCCGGAGTTGGCGCTGGGCATATCGCGCGCGAGTCGTTTTGCCGATCTCGATGTCTTCCGCGCGGTCACGCACAACAAAGGCTTCATGAATGGTCTCGATGCTGCGGCCGTGGCGCTTGGCCAAGACTTCCGCGCAATCGAAGCTGGTGCGCATGCGTTTGCCTCCATGAGCGGCACGTATCGACCGCTCAGCACGTGGAAACGCTTAGCCGAAGGGCTCATTGGGACCACCGAGCTGCCGCTTGCCATTGGTACGGTGGGTGGTTTGTCCCAGGCACACCCTGGCGTGCGTGCTGCTTTCGACATGCTCGGGGCGATGACGTCGGGCGAGCTTGCAGTTGTGCTCGCTTCGGTGGGGCTCGCGTCGAACCTTGCTGCGCTTCGAGCGCTTGCAGGCGAGGGCATTCAGCGCGGCCACATGCGCCTTCACGATCGTAAGCGGGCGGTTTCAGTTGCTGACCCCGTACCGCATGCAGCAACGACGAGTGCAGTTTCGGAGGGTTCGCCATGAACGACACCGACAAACATGATCGCGCCACAACAAACCTTGGCAGCGGAGTGATGTTCGATGCCATTGCGGCGCGTTACGACACGCTGAATCGCATCTTGTCGCTCGGAATGGATCAAGGCTGGCGTCGCAAAGCCGTGGCGGCGCTCGAGCTTCGTCCTGGCGCGCACGTGCTGGATCTTGCGACGGGAACGGCGGATCTCGCGATCGCGATCGCCCAGACGCATCGTGACGTCACCGTCGTGGGCGTGGATCCTTCGCGCAACATGTTGGCCGAGGGCTCCAAGAAGCTCGACGCGCTCGAGCTTTCTAATCGGATCGAGTTGAAGGAAGGCGATGCGCAAGCGCTACCGTTTGAGGACCAAACGTTTGACGGCATAACGATCGCGTTTGGCATTCGAAACGTTCCGGACCGAGCCAAAGGGTTGCGCGAGATGGCTCGGGTCACGCGGCCTGGAGGCCGCGTCGTCGTGCTCGAATTGTCCGAGCCGCGTAGCGGCATGATGGGCGTGCTTGCACGTACGTACGTGCACGAGATCGTTCCACGGGTGGGCGGATTTCTTTCGGGCGCGAAAGAATATCGTTACCTGCAGCGTTCGATCGCAGCGTTTCCTCCGGCAGATGAGTTTGCCCAGATGATGGAGGACGCGGGGCTCACCGTGCTCGAAACGTCGGCGCTCACGTTTGGCGTGGCGCACCTTTACGTGGGCACACCCAAGCAAGGAGCGGCGGGCAGTCAGGAGGCGTCGTGATCGCGTTTTTCGCGCGGGCTCTCGAACGCCTGTCGAATGGTGCGCCGGTTGATGGCGAGATCGTCGCGATCGCCGCGCCAGCACCGCTTGTTCCTGCGGTTCGGTTGGTCTCGACGCACCCGACGGATCTGTCTCTTTCGTTTTGGGACGTTTTGCCGCGAACTGGTGAAGACCCCGTTGCGATCGTCGGATTTGGCGAGGCTGCACGGGTCGAAGGCCATGGATCCGAACGGTTTACGCACGTAGCCGTTGGAGCTCAAAAGGTATGGGCAGCACTGCGCCAAGAACGCGCGGCGGATGCCAACAGCGCTCCTGGACCGTTCTTCGTAGGTGGTTTGTCTTTCCGACCGCAGGCGGCTCAAGAGCCTTGGACGGCGTTTGCCGATGCGAGCTTCGTTCTGCCGCGATGGTCGTATGTCCGGCGCGGAGGCAACGCGTGGTTGTGGTTGTGCGTTCGTACCGAGGAGATCGCGCGCGATCGCGCTGGGCTTCTGGGTGAGCTCGAAAAAATCTTCGTAGCGATCCGTCATGCGGGACAAACTCGTCGCCCGGAACGATCACGTTTGTCCTCACCCGTCGTGCGTGTGGATGTCGCCGATCGCGATGCGTATTGCGCGCTCGTTGCCGAGGCGATCGCGTGTATCCAATCCCGTGCGACCGACAAGATCGTTGCTGTGGCCTCGAGCCGCGTGACGTTTTCGGAGCCGATCGACACCCATCTAGTGCTGGAGCGTCTCGATGAGGCGTACCCCGATACCACTCGATTTGCCATTCAGCGTCGCGAGCGAGTGTTCGTCGGAGCATCTCCCGAACGACTCGTGGCGCGGCGTGGTCGTCACGTCGATAGCGATGCTCTTGCCGGTACCGCGCGACGTGCAACCGATGATGATTCGGCTGTGCGTGCACTTCTTTCGAGCTCAAAGGATCGTCGCGAGCATGCGCTCGTCGTCGAGTCCATCACCGCGGTGCTCGGTGCGCGTTGTACGTCCCTTGATGCTGCGGACAAACCACAGGTTCGCTCGTTGCGCAACGTCCACCATCT
>CAZETM010001311.1:0-2448 GCA_964514885.1 uncultured Polyangium sp.
CGGCTACATGGCGGACGAGTACGATGTCGATGTCCGTCTTGCCAAACGCGGTCGTGATCCGATCCATTTCCGTGATGGTTACGCCTGCTCGTAGGCGTAGGCGCAAAAATCGATGTAGCCGCGCGAGGTTATCATTCGTCAAACCCACGAGCTTTTTCGCGTCGATGTCGCAACCCTCTTCGGGATTCAGCGTCACCGTACTACCGATGTAGTCTGTGTCGAGCAATTCCCGCAGCTCGTCGAACGTCAATCCTGATTGCTTCAAGAATCGGGGGACCGTCTCTAACGCCAGGGGCAAATCCGTCGCCGTTGGCATACCCCAATAGTCACGCGTCGACAGTGCGTCGACGGTTTGTCCGGTGATGATGCGCCCATCACGCTCTGACAAACGGAGGCGTTCGCGCGCGATTTTGTCCGCTACTTCCGTGGGTTGCGGGTTCGTCGTGCCAATGAACGTTTCCAGCAATTCGTGACGCGGCACGCCCAGATGCTCCAGGTACGTGCGAGCTTCCTCCGCCCAATAGTCCCAAGGCAAATCGAATGGATGCACGGCCGTGGACAATTCCACGTACGCACCATGATGTGCTCCGGGATGAATGATCTCCGGTTCTGCCAAAAGTTCGTCGACGTTTCCAGTGCTAAAAATCGCGTCCTCCCACTGGTGATCCGGTTCGTCCGCGATGTTGGCGACGACCATTTCGAGAATTTCGTTGACCAGATCGATGTAGGGAACCGTTGTATTCGTATTTTTGCACGAGAGCTGAATGCGAGCGATGTCGGGGCGACAAGGGATGGGTGCATTCGTGCGATTCTGCAAGTCACCGATCAACACGTCGCGCATCGTGAAATACTTCCGATTCGCTGGCGTGCTGTCGGCTGTTTCGAGCTTGGAATCATGCCGGTCAAGGAATTCGAGCTGGTCCACGAGGTACGCCGCGGGGCTGTAAACGGATCGGCAATGCTCGCACGCGCACGCATCGGGCGATCCGAATAGAGTTGCCCAATCAGCGGCTTTTGCGTGCGGGTGCTCGGCTGCCGTCGCGAGGTCTGGCAATACATACACCGGCAAATTGTTCAATTGCGCGCCGAACTTCGCGTGTAAGGCAGTTGCGGCTGATGCCACCCAGCACGCGCGTCCGTAAATTCGTTCGGCCCTTTGTTGCCCGAGCATCGAATTCGAGCTGAACCGCTGCAAAAACCTCTCGCGGCCCAGGTTGTGAATGCTTTGTGACGAATCGAGGCCCGTATCGAGCAATTTCTTCATTTCCTCGTGACGCGGGGTCAATCGGAATACGCGCTCCAGACCTTTCAGTCTGGTCGTCGTTGCAGTGACATCGGAGATTCCCGCCATCGGGGTGGACGTTTCAGCAAGATACGCTGCCACGCGGTTCGCCCTGAAATCGAACCCCGTGTTGCGTTCGAGGAATACGACCACATCCGCGGAGGCACCTTCTACCCGCTTGATTCGATCGGCAATCACGGCGGTGGGAAATGCCGTCTCGACCGTTCGTTCGAGAATGGCAGCATAGTTATCTCGCTTTTCGGATTCAGAAACGCCGGGGATATCAGACGGCGCGCCAATCGGTGCAGTACCGACGACCACGTCCAAGAGGTTACGCCAATCGGTTGCGTCGAGTTTGGCAAGGTCACGCGCTTGCGTCATTTCATTGGCCGAGATTCGCCTTTCCAGCTCGGTGACGAGCGGCTTGTGATACCGGGATAATGCCGCCCATTGCAGCGTCCTCTGCAATCGCTGGGGGATACCGGGACTTGAAAATGCGGGGTCTGCCGCGACCGTCGTCCAGAACGCTGTGGTGTCGCTTTCGTGGTTGACGACGAAGCGCACGAATTTTCGGCGCTTGGTCAAATCATGCTCGGCGACTTCGAGAATATCACCCAAGGAACTGCCGCCGGACGCTCGCGGCACGAATGCCTGATCGACCATGCGCTCGACGAGTACACCCATGACGTCATTGATGTTTGTCGTCGGTATGATGTTTGCGTTCAGCGAACGCTCGAGGGCTTCACGAATAGCACGAGGACGCGATGCGAGGAGCTTTCGCTTAGACGAAGGAAAGCCTTGCCGCAAAATGCCGTAAAGAGCCACGACATTTAGCTGGATTTCGGCGGCGAGACGATTCGCTTTCACGAGCGCTTCGACGCGGTTCTCTGGTTGCTCGACCGTGCACGAAAGAAAGGCGATTTGTGCATCTGCAATTGCAGCGATCGATCCACCATTGATTTCGGCTTGAACGGCGGTGAGTACGCGGTCGTATTCCGAGGACCCGCGCAGTGCGACGTTGCCCGCAACCAAATCGATGGTCGCCGTCGTTGGTGCATGACACCTTGGCGGCGATTCGGCAATGATCGTACCTGCCACACCTTGTGCGGTGCGCGCTCGAATCACCAAATCCGCGAGCAAGCTGCCTGGGCGCGCCAATTGCGCCG
>CAZETM010001312.1:0-2446 GCA_964514885.1 uncultured Polyangium sp.
GCGCCTGCGATGCCGGAGCATCCAGCAAGGGCAACGACGCTGACGGCTACTCCGAGGACGAGGGCGACTGCAACGACTGCGACAAGAACACCAATCCGGGTGCGATCGAAGTCATCGCCGAGCCTGACGGCATGGGCAACGTTCCCGACCCGACGGACGAAAACTGCAACGGCGAAGTCGACGAAACGCCTCCGAGTTGCGACACGGGTCTCATGCTCAACAGCAACGAGCCGCTCGACGCAGCCAAGGCCGCTGGCATGTGCGGCTTCGTCAAGACCGCCAAGTGGGTGCTCGCGGACGGAAGCCCGATCCCGATGGATCCCACCAAGCTTGCGGCCTTCCACCTTGGCCACGGCATCCTTCCCAAGTTCGGCACGAACAACAAGCCGCAAGAGGGTGCCAACATGTTGATGCTCTCGTCGGGCACTGCGCGTGACCAGGGCCATCCCGAGTCGAAGTTGCGCACGTTCGACAAAAACTACACGAGCAACGCGCCGTTCGGCTTTCCCAAGGCGAGCCCGGCGTGCCCAGGCGTTACCACCGGCCTGCCCCACGATGCGGCTGGCGTGCAGATCGAGCTGACCGTGCCCACCAACGCTCAAGGCGCATCGTTCGACTTCCAATTCTTCACGTACGAATGGAGCGACTTCATCTGTCGGGAGTTCAACGACTTCTTCGTTGCGCATGTCGAGCCGTTCCCGATGGGACAGTTAGACAACGGCAACATCGCGTTCGACGGCCTTGGCAACCCAATCAGCGTCAACAACGCGTTCATCGATTCATGTGCCTGCCCCACCCCGCCGTGCATGGCCGGCGGCATTTCCTTCGCATGTGGCCTTGGCAAGAGCTACCTGGCTGGCACGCCCTTCGAAAACGACCTAGCCAATCCAGGTTGGAGTCATGGATCGACTGGCTGGCTGCGCACCTCGATGGCCGTCACTCCCGGAGACTCTTTCCGCATTCGCTTCGTGACGTACGATTCCAGCGACGGAAACCTCGATTCCAGCACGCTCATCGACAACTGGAAGTGGTCCGGAAAGCCTGGCACCGGCACCGTCATCCTTCCACCCCCCAAGTGATCACTTCACCAAGCGCGTGACGCTCACGTAACGCGCTCACGATCGTCGTTCTCCTGTTACAATCGCCTTCGAGTTTCGCTCGCGAGTGTTCTCTTCGTGAGCGGTTTGTCGCGCTTGGCTTGTCCCTCTGCAACAGCTGAGGATGGGAGAACGATCATGAAGCGTAGCAACCTGGTTGTATTTGGTTTCGCTGGACTCGTCGCCGCCTTGGCTGCGCAAATGGCGTGTAGCCCCATTGGCCGGCGTGGCGAGGATCAGTGTGATGGCGTCTTCGAGAACGGAGAGTGCTACCCGACTGGCGGAAACGGTGGCGCAGGCTCTGGCTCTACGGGCACCGGCATGGGCGGCGCCGGTGGCCAAGACTGCGGCCCGTTTGGATGCACGGGTATTGGTGGTGCAGGCGGCACCGGGGGAAATATCGACCCCTGTTCCACCGATGCCAACGTCGATGACGACGGAGACGGCGCAACCGAGAACCAAGGCGACTGCAACGACTGCGATGCGAACGTCGGACCGGGCGCCATTGAAGTTGCTACCGATCCAGCCGATCCCCTCGCGGAAAAGTCCGACGAAGACTGTGACGGAACGGTCGATAACGTCGCGCCCCTGTGCGACGACAACCTCATTCTGGCCGACATCGATTCCCAAAACGGCGCTCGTGCGGTTGATCTCTGTCAGTTCACGGCGCCCGGCGAACTCAAGTGGGGCGTGGTCAAGTCAGCGTACGTTCGAGCAAACGGCACGCCGGCGAACCCTGACCCTGGCCAGCAGGTCGGATTGCTCAGCGATTTCGGTCCCAACGTTTTGCCGCAAGGTGGCAAGCGCCTGCTTGGCGTGTCTTCCGGTCGCTCGCGTTTGCCCAACCAACCCGGTGCGTGCGGATCGCTCTCCTGCACGGGTCTTGGCGCAGGCACTGCTCCCGCTGGCTTCCCGCAAGACGTGCCTTCTTGCTCGGGCTCGCAGACCATCAACGACGACGTCGGTCTCGAAGTCACGCTGCGTGCCCCGACCAACGCCACGGGCTACAAGTTCAGCTTCAAGTTCTACTCGTTCGAGTTTCCCGAGTGGGTGTGCACGTCGTTCAACGACCAGTTCATCGCCTTGGTCAACCCGGCACCGCTCGGCTCGATCAACGGCAACATCTCCTTCGACAAACAGACCAACCCGGTCAGCGTCAACGTCGCCTTCTTCGACGTCTGCGCGGGCTGCCCCGCGGGCACCAATGAACTCGTCGGCAACGGCTTTGACATCTGGAACGACGCCGGCGGCACCTCGTGGTTGCAGTCGCAAGCGCCCATCAAGGGCGGCGACGAGTTCACCGTTCGCTGGACCATCTGGGACACGGGTGACACGGCCTGGGACAGCAC
>CAZETM010001313.1:0-2444 GCA_964514885.1 uncultured Polyangium sp.
ACACATAGGCCGCTGTCTCGCAGACTTGCGCTTCGATTGCAAGGACCTTGTGGAGGGTGTCTATCAGGCTGCTGCGCGTTGCGCTGCGTCGGTCGGACGTACGCAGGAGAGTGAAGCGCGTTTGGCGCGCGACGTGTGGGATTGTCGGTAGCGGTTACGTTTTGGGAATGGGTCGGAGGTCGGCACTGGAGACTGGCTGACGAGGTTTGGCTTCGAGCGCGTGGGTCGGTGACGAGGTTTGGCTTCGAGCGCGTGGGTCGGTGACGCGAGGCGACGTAGACGCGTCATGAGCAAAATCGATGGGTTCTCCTTCCTGGTTCCAGACGAACCAGTTGGTTGACTTGACGCACCAGCGTGTTCCGCGAAAAGCGCCAAGGCTACACACGTTTGCGTATTGACCACTGCTTGGAGATGGCGGGTGGTTCGTCCAGGCGATGGGGTTGGTCGGAGCGAACCGCGCAATTTCCAAGTAGATTTGAAGAAAATGTGGGCGTGGAAAAACATTTGCTTGCCGGACGAACGTTTGACTAGTACCGCTCGATCGGGACGAACCTGACCCTGACGAACCTGACCACGTGGTTTCGCCGGGCCGGGTTTGTTGCGACGTACGCTGGTTGGGATCGTGGGTGAGCCTGACGCGGTGTGGCAGGTGAAACGAGGGTAGCATGGCGGAACGATTGATGGCGAACAGCGGGGGAGTTGGTGGACTCGTCATCATTCGTGTCTGTTGGTCGACGACGAAACGACTTTCTATCTGGACAGGTGCAGCATGTCGGAACTGAGTTTGTCCTTTGAAGGTGGAGAGAAGTCGTTATCGGTGCGGCGTTTTTCCGTGCAGGAGAGCGTATCGAGCCTCTTCACCGTTGCAGTGTGGGCCCGCTCGAAAAACGAAAGTCTCGATCTGGATTCCATTGTCGGTAAAAAGGCTACTTTTAGCGTCATTGCTGGGTACAAATGGGTGGGTGATGGTGGTACCCGGTCCTGGACGGGCGTTTGCAGCTACATGGAGCAAGTCCAGGCGGAAGCCACGGGTTTGTCAACTTATTACTTGCGATTGGTCCCTCGCGCGTGGCTGATGACTCAACGCCGACGATATCGAATTTACCAGCATGTATCCATTCCCGACATCGTGGACGAAGTGCTTGGTGAATGGGGTATCGACAAGGAATGGCAGGTCGACAAAGGCAAGTGCCCGAAGCTGGAATACAAAGTTCAGTATGGCGAGACCGATTATGCCTTTGTGAGTCGGCTGCTCGAAGAAGCTGGCATTGCATTCGTGTTTACGGACAAGGGAACCATATTAAAACTCAGCGATCGGTTGCATTTAGGTGCGTCTCGCGGATCCATTCATTACGTCGACAATCCAAGTCAATCTGCGGAAAAAGAATTCGTGACCGACGTGCGAATCGCTTCCGAGGTTCGACCCGGTGCGCACAAAACGCGCGATTACGACTTTCGCAAACCTGCATTCGAGTTGTTTGGCGAAGCGCCGAAAGCCGAGTCGCCCGAGGACATGTACGAGCAGTACCAATACGATCCGGGCGCGTTCCTTGTTGAAGGTGCCAAGGGCGGGGATACGCCTGTTGCGGACGACAAGGGGGTGGCTCGGCACGAGCAAAAATACGGTAATGAACTGTCAGAACGTTCGTTGCTATCGATGCGTGCCGACAAACGGAGCGTATCGCTCGATGCGAATACGATCGACCTTTGGCCCGGACAAGTATTTTCGATTGACAACCATCCGCATTCGGAACTAAAAGCGGCGCAGAAGCTTCTGGTGGCTGAGTTTTCGGTGCAAGGTGCACCTGGCGAAGATTGGAGCATGTCGGCACGTGCGCTTTTCGTGGATGCGAAGGCGCCGTATCGCCCGCCGCTCAAAACGCCCAAGCCTGGTGTGTACGGCGTGCAAAGCGCAAAGGTCGTGGGTCCCGCGGGGCAAGAGATTCACACGGACGAGTTTGGTCGGGTGCGGGCGCAGTTTCCCTGGCATCGGGAGGGTACTCATGACGACCGATCTTCTTGCTGGATTCGCGTGAGCCAAGGTTGGGCCGGTACGGGTTTTGGCATGATCATGACGCCGCGTATTGGGCAAGAGGTCTTGGTTGGATTTTTGGGCGGAGACCCGGACGAACCGATCATCGTTGGTCGAGTGTTCAACGCGACGAATCAGGTGCCTTACAAGTTGCCGCAGCACAAGACGCGGAGCACGTGGAAAAGCGATTCGTCGCTCGGCGGTGGCGGCTTTAACGAGATCATGTTCGAGGACCTGAAGGGTAAGGAACTCGTGTATGTGCAGGCCCAGAAAAACCTGCGTAAGCTCGTGAAGAACGACGAGACGATCACCGTTGGGGCGAATCGGCAGAAGCTTGTCGTGGTGAATGAAACGGAGACGACGGGGGCAAACCGGACGGAGACGACAGGGGCAAACCGGACGGAGATAACGG
>CAZETM010001314.1:0-2442 GCA_964514885.1 uncultured Polyangium sp.
GGGCATGAGCTGCGCGCGGCGGTCCGAGCAGTGCTGCAAGAGCGCTGCTCCACGATGGGTTTGGCATTGCCGGCGAGAACAGCGCGAGCGCCCCAGCCGGCGCTGTGGAACGGATTGGCACAAACATCGTTGATGCGCCGAAATGCCATTGAAACGTCGGAATGGGCGACTTCGGGAGCGACGCCATTGTGGGAGCGTCGAGCTGCGGTGCGCGCCCGGGATCTTCCATAGGGGCCTGCTGATCGAGCACGCTACCCAGAGCGATCATGGCTTCATCCGTCACGGCTCCGACGTAGATCACATCGGCATACGCCGCATCGCGCTCCTCGGTCTCCGTATGGTCACATCCGGCGTAGAGCGCGATGCAGGCAAGAGGAATGAGGACCATCGTGCGTCGAAAGAAAGTTGTTGTCATGGTTTGTCACCGCTTTAGCGTTTGATGTTTTGATGTGTTATGGAGCGACGTTTGGCGCGGGCGAGTATGGTGGCGACGGCGGTAAGAATGGCGAGGAACGGTCCCTTCCACGGAACTCCGTCGCTGCCCACCGAGCATTTCCCGCATCCGCTCGAGTCCGTTGGACCACCTGAACCACCCGTGCCGGCGCTCGACGATACGCTTCCGCCGCCAACGCCTGGCGCGCCTCCTGTACCACCTGTACCACCTGCGCCACCCTCACCCGCGGAGCCTCCCGCGCCTCCTGTCCCGCCGCTTCCGCCTCCACCTTGCACGCATGAGAGCGTGTCGAGCAGCTCTGCGGTAGCGGGCCATGCGCCGGGGCAGGCTTTGCCCACATCGGTCGCAGCGTCGCACGCGAGCGGCCCACGCACGCACGCGAGATAATTGAGCGGGGTGAACGTCTTGCCACCGTCCACCGATTTTCCAATGGTAAAACCGTCTTTTGCCTCTCCCGCACAGGCGTAGACCGTACTGTCGGTCCACACGAGGCATTGCGCCCCGACATTGGAAATTTTTTGTTCGGTGAGGGTGGCGGTCGCAATGGAATGAATTCCGTCGGTTTCGCCGCCGACGAGCAATTCCGACCCGTCCGGCGAGAGCGCGAATGCCTTTAAGGTTCCTTGTCCGACGAATGCATTCGACCACGAATCGCCGCCATCAGCCGACATGAGCAAGATGCCAGGGGATCCGCTCAGCCGCACGTAAACCTTCAATGGGTTGCTCGGATCGATTGCCGCAATGTATGGAGCGTGATCGATATCCGTGCCTGGTATGGCCCGTTGTTCCCAGGTCATGCCGCCATCCTTGGTGCGCTCAAGGACGCCGGGCCCTCCTTTGCCGATTTGTCCAGACGCCACGACGAATTTCGGATCAGACGGAGCAACGTCGAGCGTCAATCCGATGAAATCCGGCAGAAGATCCACGCCAAGCTGTGCCCATGCTTTGCCATTGTCGACGGACCGCCAAACCTGCGAAAGGAACATTCCGCCGGCCAGCGGATTCGACGTCAAAGCTACCGCTACAGCCGAATCATCTTTTTGCGTGGAGACATCAATGACGTTTTTCCCTTCGAGCGCTACGGGCCGGTCCCACACGCAGCCTCCCTGCGTTCCTGTTCCGAGATGATCGTAGATTCCGGCAACGAGCGAGCCGTTTTTCGTGAGCGTGACCGGAGGATCGTATTGCCCCGTCCATTCGACGGCTTGCTCGCATATCCAATCCCAGGCTTTCCCTCCGTCGCTCGTGACGAGCAGTCCATACGTCGTGCGTCCGACGATATGGTTTGGATCGGACGGATCAACCACGATTTGATTGGCGGCGGGGAACCGTCCATTGGCAGCCGCGGGCGCCGCCGCGAGCACGCCAGCCGAAACGCTGAGCGCTACGAGCCAACTTCGATGTCGCATTGGTTGCTTGCTCCTCAATGAACGGGGCCAATTTGTTCGCTGGGGCCGTCGACGCCTCCGAACGTGGCCACCTGCAACGGGTTTGGCAAAACCGTATACGTATTGACAACCTGCAACGTGGTCGTATCGATTGCGGTCACTGTACCGTCCACCGTGTTCGGGACGAAGAACGTTTTGCCATCGCCGCTGATGACCGATCCTCGCTGACCGGTGCTCTGACCGACCGGAATGCTGGGGAGCTGCACAGGCACTGCTGGGGCTGTAAGGTTGACAGCCATGAAAAAGCGGTGACGAGAATTAACCGCCATGGTCGTCGACGTCGAGAGCGCCGCGAACAACGTCTTGCCGTCCTGCGTAAGGCGCAAATGGTTGGGCCCGGCGGTTTCCTCGTCGGTGCCAATGAGTTTGTCCACGCAGCCCGGCCCCTTGTAGAACAGCGGCATCTCGTTCACCACCAGGTCGGTTTTCGCGTCGATGGTAACGAGCTGACCCACTTGGCAATCAACGCCGGTTCCACCCTCTTTGGGCGTTGCTTGCAGCGTGTAGATATAATCTCCCCCCTTGCCGGCCTTTACATAA
>CAZETM010001315.1:0-2440 GCA_964514885.1 uncultured Polyangium sp.
TGGTCGCAGCAAATTGCTCGCACCGAGTGGCAGGCCAGGTCGTGCACGTGGTGATGGCACCGACTTGCGCGAGCTGCGTGAACATCAGCCCGGAGATCCTTTCCGCCGCATCGCATGGAAGGCCAGCGCTCGGCGAGGCGTGTTGCTCGTTCGCGAGTTCGAGCGCGAGGAGCGTGATGTCGCGTGGGTCGTGCTCGATGCATCGGTCGAGCTTTGGGCAGGTCCCTTGGGTCGCGCACCGCTCGATCTCGCGATCGACGAAGCAGCCTCGATTTGTCAGCGCTACCTCGCCCGAGGGGATCGCGTCGGGCTCGCGATTTACGCGGCCGGCGTGCGTGCGTTTGTCACGCCAGACCAAGGCCCAGCGCATGGTCACAAGCTTGCGCAGCTCCTGGTGATCGCGACTGGAACGCACGACGCAGCCCGCAGCGATCTCGACGAAGCCGATGTCGCCGTGCGCGTGCTCGAGCACATGCGCCCGCTCGATGGTCGAGGTTTGTCGGACCTGCGTCGAGGTGACTTGGACCGGCTCGCCATGCGTGCGGATGCGATTCGTACGCGAGCTCCCTTCAATCCGCCGCTGCCCGAAGGTCGATCGCCACGCGATCGCACGCTTCGTCGTTATCTCGCTGCGTACGGCATCGAGTCACCTCCGCGTACGGAACCCGATCGCCATCAGTCGGGTCTCGTGCTCTCGGAGGTGCTTGCGCAGATCAGTCGTCACAAGCCGGCATCCAGCGTCGTGCATGTGGTCGCTCCGGCGCCGAACGAAGTTGCGCACGAGAAGCCGTTGACGGAAAGCCTGCGGCGGTTGGCGCGACATGGCATTGCGCTCAATTGGTCGATGCCGCAATTCGAGCCGGCGCTGTTGCCACCTTGGGAGCCACCACGACGGCCCGATGGCTCGACGACGGAGGATTCGCTCGTGGGTGGACAACGCGAAGTATGGGAGCAGATGGCATCCGTTGCAGCGCAAGCGGTTCTCGTACGAACGCGAGTGTCGACGTTACGAAGTGAAGCGGTTCTTCGTCGCCTCGGCGTGCGTATCACGCGCTTGCGAGCCCACACGCCTCGCCGTCCTGACTTGGATCCTCCGCAGCGTTAGTTTCGACAAACTCGAGTTTGTCCAGTTTCGTTTGACCTCCAATATTTTCACCTCCAACGAGTGGAGCTCATGTCGATTGCCGAACGTCTGCGCGCACGTGGACTGAACCCGAAGAAGCGGTTTGGTCAGAACTTTCTCGTCGACGTGCATGCTCAGCGCATGATTGCGGAAGCGGCGACGACGCCACCTGGAGGCACGGTGGTCGAGATCGGAGCGGGCATGGGCGCGCTCACTCGACCGCTGCTCGAACGTGCAGCACGCGTCGTAGCGATCGAGCGCGACAGAGATCTCGTTCCGCTGCTCGAGACCGACTTCGAAGAGCCGATCGCGCAAGGTCGCCTCAGGCTGGTGGAAGGCGATGCCATGTCGCTCGATTGGCTGGAGCTGTTTGCGGATGGGCCGAGGCCGCACATCATCGCGGGAAACCTGCCGTATTTGCTGACGGGGCCGCTCATCGAACGGGCCACGAATCTCGCGGAGCACGTCGATCGCGTGGTGTTCATGGTGCAGTTGGAGGTTGCAGATCGCCTGATCGCGAAGCCATCGACGAAGCAGTACGGAGCGCTCACGGTGTTTGTCCAGGCCGCCTTCGATGTTCGGCGCGTGCTCACTGTTCGTGCGGGAGCCTTTTATCCACGTCCCGATGTTGATTCGGCGGTCGTCGCGCTGGATCCCGTCAGGCCGCGGCGCGCGGACGAAACGGAGTCGTTTCGAGCGGCCGTGCGAGCAGCCTTCGGAACTCGCCGCAAAACCCTGCGCAACGCATGGAAATCGCTTTATGGCTGGTCGAAGGACGAACTCGAAGCGCACGCGAAAGAAGCGGGCATTTCCCTCGATGCGCGAGGTGAAACTCTGGCCGTCGATGACTTCGCAAGGATCGCTCGACGCAAACCTGTGCTTGCTACTTCGGACCGCTCGGACTAATTACTCCCCCGCGCTCCACTCGGCCTTGATCGCTTGCCTACTCGACAAGCCATTGCGGCTGTGGTAGTCGGCGCGCGCATTCGTTCCTCTGAAGGAGTCCCGCCCCCATGGTGGTTGGAAAAATTTCTCAGGTCATTGGCCCCGTCGTCGACGTCGAGTTTCCTCCGGGCCAACTCCCCCAAATCCTGAATGCGCTCAAATTGACCAACCCGAGCATTTCCTCGGTGGCGGACAACTTGACCCTCGAGGTCGCGCAGCACCTTGGCGAAAGCAGCGTTCGCGCCGTCGCCATGGATACGACCGATGGTCTCGTGCGTGGCATGGAAGTCCGCGACACGGGCAAGCCCATCATGATGCCCGTCGGCCCCGAGTGCCTCGGCCGGATCCTCAACGTCGTCGGAGATCCCGTCG
>CAZETM010001316.1:0-2438 GCA_964514885.1 uncultured Polyangium sp.
ACCTCCAGCCTCCCCTCGTCCCCTCCAAACGTCCGCGCCTCTGCAAACAACGCGTCCACTTCCCGATCCAACGCGACATGCGCGGCTTCCAATTCGGCCGGCATTCTCCGCGGATCGTAAAGCTCTCCCAGGCTCTTGTCCGGGAACGTATTCCGTACTCCCAGCATATGCTCGGCAGCAAAAACCACCCGCTCTCGCGAATGCTCATTCACTTCCGGAAACGGAAACGTCGAATAGGTCAGGTCTGGCGAAATGCTGATGTCGCTTTTCATGCGTCCCGCGACCGCTCGCACCCATGCGAAAAACATGCTCGATTGCAGCATTCCAAATAGCCACAGATCCGCATTCGGGAACATGATCAGTTTGTTGCCTGCAATGACGTCAGGCTCCAGAAATGCGGCGGGTATCCATTTTCGTTTTGCCGACGAAACCTCGGGCAGTACCAAATAACGCTCCGAGGGCTGTCGAATTTGCGTAAATAGCCAAGGACGACTCGCTTGCTTGCGCACCCGCGGCGTACACGACTTTTCACGTACTTGCCGTACCGCTAGCGTCCGGGCGCGAAGAATCGGCGACGCTTCGATTTCTTCGGCCGAGGCATCCACCAGCCACAAACAATACCGAGCCTCATTCCAGAGAAACTCGGTCGCTTGCAAGTATCTGCGCACATATCGCTTCGATATCGGATCGGCCAGCACACTCTCCAAGTCCTCGGACCGGATGATCAAATGGCCGCCATCTGTCGGCTGATTGCCTTTGGTGGCGACTGGATATCCCGAGCGCAGGGCAGACGCCCGTTTGGCAGGGAAAACATCAGGCCCGTCGGTGAGGTACAAATTGATGTTCGTGGCCGGCTTTTCGTCGATGTCAAACAATCGTTTGGGTCGGCTCTGGTCTTGGGAGAACCCCAAGATGACGACATGGACGCTCGCTTTGCGTGAATCGTTTGATTGCCAAGGAAACGTCCGCCGCGCAAAGTCAAGATGGTATCCGTGTCGTGAAAAGATCGGACCGAGGCTTCGCGGATGTTCACCTTGAGTCATCGAGTTCGTAACTACGAACGCAAATCGAGTGGGTTTGCCCAGGCCATACGAAATGCTCTTCGCAATCCAGGATGCGGCATAATCGAGGCGCCCGATACGCAAGTGCTTCGTATCCGTAAACGAAAAAGCAAGCTGACGATCCTCTTGCTGCTCGCGCGTCATCCAGGCCATGCCGACAAACGGTGGGTTCCCAAAGACAAACGAAGCGCGTTGTGCTGGCAATACATCGTTCCAATCGATCCGCAAAGCATTCGCGACCACCAAAAGAGGTTTGTCCGTGGTATGGGTTTGGCGCGGCAAATCAGGTGCAAGAGCGTCTTCCTGGACGAGGGCACGCAGGAGCGCTTCTTCGGCCAAAACCAAAGGGGCAGGATCGATTTCGATTCCGTGAAATTGCGCGAGTGATACACGCGGGGCAGGGGACGCGACGGCTCCCAACTGCGCGAGCTGTCGCAGAGCTTGGGTCTCCAAATGTCGGAGCTGCTGGTAGGCGACGACGAGAAAATTGCCGGTACCACACGCCGGATCAAGAAACGTAAACGACGCGAGTCGTTCGAGAAAGGCGTGCAGGGCAGGGGCCGAACGAGCGGTGCTGAGAGCAGCTTCGAGATCTTCGATGAACAGAGGACGCAGGACGTGAAGGATGTGCGGTTCGGTCGTGTAATGAACGCCGTATGTTCGCCGCTCGTCCCGCTTCATGCGCTGTGTGCGCGTGACCTATTTCTTACCGTTGAAGGTCCATGCGTAATTGATGACGGCGTTGTCGTTCTTCGCGTTTCCGAGGACCTCCATCTTGAGGCCGCCGTCGCTGAACGACAACGTGGCTGAGAGCGGAAGCTTGCCCTCCCAAGTGGTCACTTTCACATCGCAGCTACCTTTGACCACGGCCATGTTCGACGTGCTCGACTCGCCCGTGAGCGTGCAGGCGCCGAACTTTGCCGTGTACTGATTGCCGGTCTTGGTGACGACGACGTCTTGATTTTCGATCTTGCGCGGGGGCGCTTCGTTGGTGGCTTTTTGATCGGTGCCGGTGACGGCGATGATGATCTTGCCCGACTCGACCGCTTCACCTTTGTACGTGTTGGTGGAGTTTCCCGAGCAGCCCGCGATACCAAGCGCGGCGAAGGCGATCGTCGCGCAAAGAAGGTTCAGATTCATCGTGCCTCGTTCCCTGGTAGCTTTTTCTATCTTACGACCTCACCCCACCCGCTCCAAACTCATTTCTAATCCCCCTCTCCCTTGAGGGAGAGCGTCGTTGGGCAGGCGTAACAATTCGCGCAACCCTGATGGTTCTTCTTTCCCCCTCTCCCCTGGGGGAGGGGGGGCAGGGGGTATGGGGGCACGGAGCGAAGCGAGGCACGCCCGGCAGGACTCGAACCTGCGACCCGCGGCTTA
>CAZETM010001317.1:0-2436 GCA_964514885.1 uncultured Polyangium sp.
TGCAGTACCAACGACCGCGACCGTCGCCATCGCCGCCGGCGACATCAAGAACACGGCCGACGTACGCGCGACGAGATACACACCCGCGGTGACCATCGTGGCTGCGTGAATGAGCGCCGAAACGGGCGTGGGACCGGCCATCGCGTCCGGGAGCCAAACGTAGAGCGGAATCTGCGCGCTCTTGCCAGCAGCGCCCAAGAACATCGCCCAACCAACGAGCGTCGACGCGTAAACCTGCACCGGTCTTTCCGGGAGGAACGCGTGCACGATCGCCTTCATCGCCGCGTTCGCGCTGGGGTTCTGCAGGTCCCACTGGCTCTCGATCGGCAAGTTGCCGAACGGCCAGATCGTCACCGGATCAAGCAGATTTCGCGCGTTGGCGTTGATGATCTCGAACCGCAACGAGCCGGTGTAATAGAGCAGCATCGCCATCGCGATGAGCAGCCCGAAGTCACCAATGCGGTTGACGATGAACGCTTTCTTGCCTGCGGATGCGTTCTTGTCGTCCTGGTACCAGAAGCCGATGAGCAGATAACTGCACAAGCCGACTCCTTCCCAACCGACGAAAAGAACCGCCATGTTGTCCGCCATGATCAGCGTCAACATCGCGAAGCAGAACAGATTCAGATACGAGAAGAACCGGTGGTAGCTCGGGTCCTTCACCATGTACTCGCTGGAGTAGAGGTGAATCAAAAACCCGACGCCGGTGACCACCAGCATCATCGTCGCGGTCATGCCGTCGACGCTGAATGCAATGTCGACTGGAACCGACTGCTGCATTCGGCCTTGGAGCGTGAACCAACGCCACGCAGTCCACACGAGCCTTCCAGCACCGTCGCCCTTCGGCAGGAGCAAGAAGGTCGCAAGGCTTGCGATGAACGCACCACCGATGGCCGATAGAGCCATCAGTCGCACGCCTTCCTTGCCGATCCGTTTGCCGAAGACGCCGTTGATAAAGGCGCCGAGCAACGGAAGCGCAAGGACGACCGCAAGGAGCGTGAAGTTGGTGGCGGGAAACTGAGCTTTGAGCGCTTCCACGCTAGTTCCTCAACAGGTCAGCATCGTCCGAGCGCACCGTGCTCCGTAGCCGGAAGAACGCCAAGACAATGGCCAAACCGACAGCAGCTTCCGCTGCCGCGATCGCAATGATGAAGAAGGTGAAGATCTGCCCCGTGTGACTTGAAGTGTGCACTCGATTGAACGCCACGAGCGTGAGGTTCACGGCGTTGAGCATCACTTCGATGCTCATGAGCAGCACGAGCAAGTTGCGACGGATCAGAAAGCCTGCAGCGCCGATGAAGAACAGCACCGCCGCGATGATCACGTAGTACTCGAGCGGAATCCCGTTCACGACTTCGCCTCCTTCGCATCCGAAGCAGGCAGAAGCGTCGGATCGATTTGCTTGCCGCGAGCGACTGCCACTGCGCCGACGACAGCCACCAGAAGCAACGCTCCCGATAGCTCGAAGGGGATGAGCCCCGTCGTAAACAGCTCGTGACCGATCGATTCGATCGTCCCGAACTTCGCCGGCACCTTCGGGAACGCCGTCGCCGTTGCAGGCGCCGCACGAACCAGAACCGCGAGCATGCCGAACGCCGAGAAAAGCAGCGCGCCAGCACCGATGTATCGCGCCCACGGACCCCGAGCTTCGCGCTTCGACAGCGCCGATGGCCCGAGGAGCATGATCACGAAGAGGAACAGAATGACGACTGCACCTGCGTAAACGAGCAGTTGGATCGTCGCGAGAAACTCCGCCGAGAGCGTCAGGTAAAGACCTGCGATGCCGACGATCGTCGCCAGCAAACCCATCGCTCCACGGATCGGGTTTTTCGCGGCCACCGTCACGATCGCCCCAAGCAGCGCGACCAACGAACAGAAACCAAAAAACGCAAATTCGAGCTGGTTCATAGTGCCAGCCTCCCGGTCGAGGACTTGCCCTTCGTGCGAATGTGCTGCTCGAACTCCTTGCGGAACTTGCGCAAGAAACCCATCGCAGGCATCGCCGTTCCTTCACCGAATGCGCAGATCGTGTTGCCCATGATGTTGCTCGCGATCTCGTGGAGCCGATCGAGTTCTTCCATGGTCGCTTCGCCCGTCACCATGCGTTCGGCGATGCGGAACAGCCACGCGCTGCCTTCACGACAAGGCGTGCACTGACCGCAAGACTCGTGTCGGTAAAACCGCATCAAGTTGTGGAACGCGAGCAATGGATCGGTCTTGTCGTTCATCACGATCGCGCAACACGTGCCGAGCATCGTTCCGAGCGCGCGATAGGTTTCGACGCCCATCGGGACATCGAGCACGTTCTTGCCGTGCCAGCGATGTAGTGGGCTCTTCGGATCCGACGCGTCGACGATTTCGTTGGGGCGCAAAAGCGGACAAGACGAACCTCCCGGAATGACCGCGAGCATCTCGCCGCCCTTCACGCCACCGCCA
>CAZETM010001318.1:0-2435 GCA_964514885.1 uncultured Polyangium sp.
CACCGATTCATTGATTGCTTCAAGCAAAACGCCGTCCGCTCGATACACGTACCGCTCGATCTTCTTGTTTCCGGTCGTCACCGCCGTAACTCGGCCGACCGCATCGCGGTCGTAGCGAAGCATCGCCCCGCCGGGTCGCATCATCTTTTCGACTTGCCCCGCCGCGTCTCGCATGTACCGCGTAATGCGACGATTATCAAAATGCCGTTCGCAAAGCACCTGGCCGGATGCGTATCCCATTGCGACGTTAGTCTCGCGACATATCCCACGAACCACGGCGAGACGCTTCGAGAAATTGTCGTATGGGCGCGATGAAGCCATGATCGTTATCGACCGCAATCGCACGATCTACAATCGTTTCGAGGATGCGGTCGACAATGGTGAAGTCCCGAAATGCGACAGAATAGCAATGGAATCGACTACCAACGATCCCTTCGATACAATGCAGCTCCTCGTCGTCGAGTACGTCACGAATCTCGTCATCGAGACGAATAATGGCGTACCCCGAGTCGGACTCGATACTAACACCGTCCGGTAACTCTATCACTTTGGCGCCGATGTTCATCCGCGCAATCGAGACCATTATCGTGGTATCGACGGTAAACACTGTTATGCTATTCATGTCTTTCCTTTCGAGTGTTAATCAGGTTTGATTACGGCGAGGAGCAGCTCCACATCTGTTGTAATGAGTCCTCCGTTTGCTTGTACACCTTTGACCACGCTATGCTTCAGATCGGGACCATATCCAATCACTGGCTTAGTTGTCACCGCCTCGGTTGCTTTCATCTGCTTTGTCAGTCCCTTACCACCCCCCGATTTTATCTGAAGAACTGCGTTTGCCGTTTCGATGTCAAAATCGGTTACCAATGTTCCGCTGGCGTCGTATGCGTTCATGTTGACACCAACGATATGACCAGGATACTTGCCATCAATTCTTTGTTTAAGGTCGAAAACAAGTTTGTCACCCTTGCACGAAGCCAGCCCGAGCGGATCCACCCAAGCCATCGGATCCCGCACATACCCATACTCCACCAACCCGCCAAGCAGCCCAATCGGATCCTTGCTGATATACGCGCCCGTCTCCGGGTCGTAGTACCTGAACCGATTGTACACCAACCCCGTTTCCTCGTCGGCGTATTGCCCTGAAAACCGCCACGGGATCGTAGTCTTCTCGCTGTCCACCAATGCGCGCCCGTATACGTCGACCGCGCCTTGCCAAACCACGCTGCCCCATTCATCGAACACCGCATTCGGTGCGCCCACCTGATCCGCAACGATCGCATATCGTCGCAAACCCTGCACCTTGGCCACTGGCGTAAACGTTCCCGGCTCGAACATCCACGTGATCGGCGCTTCGTGCAGCGACAGCTCGTGCAGAATGACATCGCCATCCCACACAAACAAAAGTTCGTCCTTCGCCGACGTTTTCTTGATACGCCTCCCGAGCGCGTCGTACGCAAACTTGACCACGCTGTTATCGGTTCGGCGCAATTCTGCAAGCCGCCCGAATTCATCCCACGTGTACACCTCGCGCGTGTGGTTTGGGTATATCGCCATCGTGCGATTCCCATTGAAATCGTAGCGGTATTCAACACCGTCCGATTTCAACAAGGCGCCGTTTGCCCCATACTCCTGTGGATCGCTTTCGAACGCTTGTTGAATGTTTCCCGACGGCGTCGGCCGCCGCCACACCGGCCCAAGCCCTGGTTCGTCCGATCCCGTCAATCGAGCGCGCTGATCGTGGAAGTAAAGCGATTTGCCGCGCTTCGAATCGTCGCGCTCCTTCAACAGATCGCCCGGCTCCCACAAATACCGAATGCGGCGCAGCTCGTCCGTCTTATCGAGGAACGACGTTTCCTTTACGCGCCCCGCACGATCGCGCTGCGTGCGTACGGCAATGCCACCCGGCATACGCCGCTCTTTTTCGAGCCCCGCTTTGTCCCGCTCAATCGACATTTGCCAGCGGTCGACGCCCGTTCCCATGGCAAACGCCTCGACCGCACCCATTTTATCCCGTAAGAATGCCGCGTCAAAACCAAGTGACGACGACAGTTCGGTCACGCGTCCGCAAAGGTCATAACGCCGCTCAATCGAATGCGGCCCTTGTTCTTCGCGGACCACCCGTCCCACTGCATCGCGCTCCATTTTTACGTGCGCAGAATCATTGATCGCTTCAAGCAAAACGCCGTCAGCTCGATACACGTACCGCTCGATCTTCTTGTTCCCCGTATGCACCGCCGTAACTCGGCCGACCGCATCACGCTCGTAGCGAAGCATCGCCCCGGCCGGCCGCATCATCTTTTCGACTTGCCCCGCCGCGTCCCGCATGTACCGCGTAATGCGACGATTATCAAAATGCCGTTCGCAAAGCACCTGGCCTGATACATCGTACATGAAAGTGTGCTCTTCGCCGGCCTCGTTCACGATCGCGATCA
>CAZETM010001319.1:0-2427 GCA_964514885.1 uncultured Polyangium sp.
TGACGGTACCGCCTGGGCGACCCAATTCTCGCCTGCCGAACGACGTGGGCTTCTGTCGACGCTGGGAAACTGATGAGGCATAAGAGAAATTCTGGTAAATGTATCGCGAACCTCATCAAGGCTTTCTCTTTGGGGCGGTGTACGTTGCTTAGGGCGGCTCGTTTGGTAAAAGGAGAATAAGCACCGTGGGTGAAGCAAAGCGAAAACGACAGAAGATAGAAGCCGACAATCAGGCTATCCGCGACGCTCAACAAGGACTTCTTCAAAAGAATATCGCGAAATGCACTGCAATGGGAAAGAAAGTGTACTCTGATTCTGTGCCTCGCGAAAAGATGTCAGAAATTCTTATTGAGTATGCGAGTCCTCTCGTGTACGCGGTAGGCGATGATGCCAGCGCCAAGAAAAAGGCACTTATCATCGCAATGGCCATTTGGAACATTGGGTTATTGCCCGATGACAAGCAACTCGAAGGGATTGAGGAAGTCGTTAAGGCATTCCAACTTACTTCCACTGCAAACAACGATGTCGAAGAATATCGGCGCATTATCATGTTACTTCTCCGAAGGAAGAAAGAACATTTTTCCGATTCCAAACGATTGATTCTCGATATCAACTTTGTCGAGATCACAAACGGGTTCCATGTCAATGTTGTCTCGTCTCCAGTTGCCAATCCGTAGGTGGTGGGCACGATGATGATGCATACCGCCGAATCAGTGCATGAACCTGCTAGGAAGCGTTGCATTGATGCACGATGACTCGCTCAAGGCCGTGGAATACGGCATTGGAATGGGCATGGTTACGGGAATCAGCGAAGCAACGAATCCAGTCGTTGAACTTACCCTCAAGAAGGCACAATTCATCACAGGTGCTGCGCTGATGCTCGTGAATTCGGTATTTGTTCTAAGCATCGGTCTGTTGCTTTTACCGATGCTCCAGCGTTTCAATCGAGCGATAGCGTGGTCCTATCTGGCTACACGTGTCATCGAGGCAATGGCGCTCGCTGTCGGAGTGATGAGCCTGCTACCGTTGTCGCATCGTGCCGCGCTTTCTTGCGGCGTGGGGTTTTGTTGGCTATGCAGTCTTTTTCGTGGGAGCGGCGCTCGAAATGGCAGGTTTGCCATATAGCATCATGCTGTCGATTCCAGGAGGTCTTTTTGAACTGGCTTTTGGTATCTGGCTGATCACGAAAGGTTTCGACGACACACACGCGTCTCTGGGATCTGGGATTGGATGACCGCCGGAACTGTGACGACGAGGATTTGTTGGTTTAGCCAAGACGCCGCTGAGATTACGGTTGCCACGCCAAAACCGTTACGGTAGACCTGCCCCATGTCAGCATCGACTGTGACCGAATACCTTGCCGCACTTCCCGCGGAGCGCCGTGATGCGTTGAACGAAGTCCGCCGGGGAATCAATCGGGCTCTGCCACCAGGATACGAGGAAGGAATCCAGTTTGGCATGATCAGTTGGTTCGTTCCGCTGTCCACATACCCAGCCGGCTATGGCGGCAACCCCAAGCAGCCTCTACCAGTTATCAGCCTGGTGTCACAGAAGTCATACATGGCCCTGCACATGATTTGCTTCTACGGACAGTCAGCGCTGTTGGAATGGTTCCACGCGCAATACGGAAAAAGCGGCAAGAAGCTGGACATGGGCAAAGGGTGCCTCCGTTTTAAGACGCTGCCGGACCTCGCACTGGATGTGATTGAGGGCACCGTGGCTCGGCTCCCGGTCTCTGAATACGCCGCTGGTTATCAGGCGATGCGTGACGCGATGGGCAAGGGGAAAGCCAAAGCCAAACCCGCGGCCGAGACGCCCGCACCGGCCAAGAAGACCTCGGCAAAGCGTCGAGCGTGACGCTTCGGGCTGGTCGTGGACCTCGACGGTGTGTCAACTTTTACGCACTTTTCTGCGTAGCTCTTTCCCGCTCAGCTCTCCCACGTGCCAAGCGCCTAACAGCGTGTTTGGTCACCCGTCACCGACGCGGCATGCACCGCCGAAATCCTTGGCAACTTTCTTGGCCACGGCCGTCGATGACGCGCAACATGCGTTTCCAACGCTCCACGGAGGTTCCCACATGAGCAGCATTCGCCAAATCACCGCTGAGATGACGCTCGATGATACCGAAGACGAAGTTCTTTTCACCCGCGCCGCGCTAAAAGCTGACCCCAATGCGAGTCATCTTTTACCAATGACCGACGATTGGTTGGCCCTCGTCGACGCGGCTCGAGTCAAAGACCGCCAGGCTCGCGTGGCCGATGCCGATGCCACCGCCGCGCGGGTCGTGAGCAATTTCCACTTCGACCACGCTTGCACCCAATTCGGCGATGACCTTTTCCTTGCCGTCGCCAAAGACCGCGAGTCCGCGCGCTGGACCCAATTCTTTCCCATTGCCGTCAGTCGCTTTGTCAAAATGCGTTTCGACAA
>CAZETM010001320.1:0-2427 GCA_964514885.1 uncultured Polyangium sp.
CATTCAAACCGTTGGAACGATGCATGAAGATCGCCGTGGAATTTCTACGGAATTGTTGTGCCATTCATGGCCCGGCGGTGCTTCCCTACACGTATCAGCTCGTATCTTTGTGTGAAGCCGCAGGTATGCACGACTTTGAATCGGACGACGTGCGTATCAAGTACAGGCAATGGTTTTGGGCGACGACGGTCACGGAACACTTTGCCAGCATGAATAGCACGCAATTGCGCTTGGCGATCGATTTCGCGCGTGGATTGGGCAAACTACCCATGAATGACCTTGTTGTTCGACTTCGAGCAGAGGTGGGTAAGGAGCCAGTCCGAAAGCTGACTCGATACAACTTCAATGGCGCTCGCACACGAGCCTTCTGTGTGATGTTGGCTTGTAAAGCGGATGATGTTGCGCCCGAGGCAGGTGCCGTAGAATTACTTGGGACCGCTGGAAATGGCGCGGTTCAAGCGCTTGCACGAGGCATTGCTCAAGGGGAGCCTGGCAATCGGGGGATTGTCGCGTCTGGAGAACTCTCTGCCTTACGCGAAACGCTGCGAGGTCCCGATAGCGATATGGTTCGGCAATCGGCAAAACGACATTTGGTGCCACCAGAAGCGCTCGAAGCGGTGCGCAATCGAGCCGACACGGAATTCGTCAAGATTCGCAGTGCCTACCTTTGGGAACAGGAAAAGCAATTCCTGGAGGCTCGTGCACCTGGCTTGTTTGTATTCGAGGACTGAGCCGCTGGTTGGCTTGTTTGCCCTAGGCACCTGTCATTTCAATGTCTCAAATCCGCGCCAACATCGACACGCTTTTCTCCCACGTCTCGATACGTGCCGCGCGTCTCGACTCATTTCCCGCCCAACCGTGCCGCTGGGCAAACTCCACATCCACCAGCGGTTCATCCGGACCGCACATCTCCATCTGCGTTTCCTCGTCCGCTCGTTTACGTTCGAAGCTTTCTCTGAGCGCATGACGGATCGAGCGTCCCCCGGCGGACAAACAATACGCCAAGATTTGCTCGGCGAGTCGCGCATGGTTGGTCTCGTCGTGCGCAATGGTTTGCAAAGCCAAACGAATTTTTTCGTCTTTCGCTACGAACGCCGACCTTCGTGCCACGGCCGCCGCAGCGCCTTCGGCCACGCAACCGTCCCAGAATGCTTCCAACGCGAGCCGTCGGAGCAATGATTCTGCATCGGCATCGTTATGAGTGGGCACGGCAGGCGTCAGGGCGGTAATCGAATGGGCACCATGTTCATTGGCCAATTTCGTACAGAGATCCGTATGGTTTGCCTCTTCGCGCGCTGCTTGCAATGCCGCGCGCACCAGGCTCATTGGCGCAGACGCTCGGGCCAAATCTCGCGCCAAGGCCAAAAATGCAGGAATCGATGCGCATTCGTCGCTCGCAGCTTTCGCCCACCTTGCGAAGAGTTCGTCGCGGGTGACGTCATGCGTACGTGAAGTTCGCGCCCGTTCACGCAATGCATGATTGAAGGCAAGCGGCGCCGCGATAGGCGATGATTGGCCGTCCACACGCAAAGGACGGCCTTCGCCGCCTCCGCTCATGACGGCGAAGAAAACCCCGAAAAATATCGCCGTTCCGACCGGAGCCATTCCTGCCAAAAATCCAGTCGTTGCCAGAGCTGTTCTACCCGCCGAAAAGTTGGCCAGCTCGACTGCCTTCAACTGCCGCGTATCGACGCGAAGTCGATCGCCCGTCTCTGTCTCGATTCCCGTAAAGATGGGGCCTTGCACCCGAATCGAGCTGAATTGCGCAGTTTCTTGCACTCCGTCCGACCCTACGAAGTGCAAACGCGTCTCGTGCGTAAATGGGACTTCCTCGATCCCCTCGGAGCCCGGGATGCGGAGATTTTTGGGGGTCGAAGCTTGAAAACCATCCAGCTCGACGAGCATTTTGGGCGTGATGTCCCAGGTCGAATAACACCCCGAAGCGCTGGTCGCGGCGATCATCGTGGCTAAAGGCAGCGTCATTTTCGATTTCATGATGTTGCTCGATTCCCCTTTAGAATTGTCCAACGAATAGAAGTCCACGCTTGGTCGAATCGACCATGGGCACGATGGTTACCGGCAACTGCGACCATTGCGAGCCATTTTGCCGCATGGGTTCCCGCACAATGTCCGTTGACAACACGGCCATATCGATGATCGGCCCCGCGACGTATCCGAGACCTGCCAGGACTAGAACAGGTTCCACGCTGCGAAAGCTGAAGGAGAGGAGCATACCGGCGCTCGCACCCACCGCTGGAGCGAGAAAGTTGAGGCCCAACGCAGCGAAACCTCGCCCGCCGTATCCATGAGCCCAATGCACGATGGGGCCCGCGAACACGTGTCCGACAGCTCCCACCGCGAGTCCCAAACCCGCTAGATGTTCATCCCAGAAATCCGTGTGAGTTCCAAGATGCGTGCGTTCTGGAT
>CAZETM010001321.1:0-2427 GCA_964514885.1 uncultured Polyangium sp.
CACCTCTGTGATGATGGCCCACGCCCACTCAATGGGCGAATCCTGCTTCTCAGGAATGTATTCCCCAGTGACCTCGTGCGCGAAGAAGAAAGACCCCTCCCAAGGCGTACCGAGCACGTCAAACACGCCGTGCGAGACAAGTTCGAGCGACGCAATCGGAACGTCGAGCGACGTTTCTTCCAATAGCTCGCGCCGCGCAGCTTCAGCCGGCGATTCATTGGGTTCGACCTTGCCGCCAGGGAAGTTCCAAAATGGACGTCCAGGCTCGCGAAGCACGAGGAATCGACCGTCTGCCGTGCGAATGACAATACGAACGAAAGACTTCATGCGAGAATCCCAGCTTCACGAAGCGACGCGAGAACACGCTCGGCCGCGTGTTGGACGGTTCCGAAGGATTGTTGGAAATGCACGATCCGAATGTTCCGCTCGGCAGCAAGTTGCATTGCGGCTTCGATGAAATATCGCTGGGTTTCGTAACTTCTGGAGAATGCTTCATCGCGGTCCAACGCCCGATTACGAAGAGCGAGCATCCGACGCCAATCATCCCGATCGACCTCGAATGTGACGATGCAATCGGCGTCCGGTAAGACACGCCAATCCGTGCGCGCAATGCCCATGGCCAAATCAAAATAGGGATCACTCGGGGAGAGCAACCATTCCATACCCGGACGACTGAGGTAGCTTGCAATGAGCTTGTCGTAATATGAATCCACGAGCGCAATACCACCCGCTGCACGAATCCGATCTGCTTCACGCAGAAGTGGGACTCGCGCCGACCGGAACCACATGAGACCCGTGAAATGACAACATTGATCCCATTGCTGAACGGCTTTCCCCCATTCATGTTCTTCAGGTTCGAGAAAAACTTGGGCGTTGATCATCGAACCGAGAGCACCCATGACGGACGATTTTCCCGAACAAGGCAATCCAACGGCAACGATAAGCTTTCCTGCTGAT
Source organism: uncultured Polyangium sp. (assembly GCA_964514885.1). Lineage (GTDB taxonomy): Bacteria > Myxococcota_A > Polyangia > Polyangiales > Polyangiaceae > Polyangium. The sequence continues at coordinate 958 of CAZETM010001321.1, forward strand.
CGCGTTGTCATGTTTTTCTAACCTCAATTTCAGGGAATTCAGGAGAATGAGGCTTGCTCTTAGCGATGCGCTGCGGAAAAAGTGACAGAATTGCAATACTGACGATGCAAACGATGCCGGCAATGATTTGACCAATCGACGGCCAATGAGTCATCAGTGGCAGCGAATAAATGAAAACGAAGATCGGCCCAAGCGCTCGCACAACGTTGACCAGCGTGAACGGCGCCATACCAAGGGCACGATAATAGAGCCAAAGGCCGGCGAACATCGTCACGAGGGAACAGCCGAGCACCCATGCCGCCGCCCACAAATCTAAGGACAAAAATGCGCGTCCTTCGACGGCGAGGCCCAAAACGGGCAGCATGATTGCGGCAAGCACCCGAGACCAGAATAGCGTCGTGCTGGGCGCGGCGCCAGAGGCGAACCGTTTCGCCAACAAGTTCGCGAATGCAAAGCAAAGGACATAACCCATTGCCAGAAAAATGCCCCACGGCGATACTCGTTCGGCGTCATCTTGAATAAAGAACACCGTGCTCCCCGTCGAAAAAACAATCAGCGACCAATCTCGCGCCGACAGTCGTTCATGCAGCATGACGACGCCAAGAATTGCGCAAACGACGACGTAGGAGCGCCCCACCAACGACACAACAATCGGACTCAATTGCGCCAAACTCAAATACAAGAGTGCGAGCGCGGCTGCATTCAGAAGAGAAAATGCCGCCCATTGCCGGGCATCCTTCAAAGTAACCGCACGTCCCCGAAGTCCGCTCCACATCGCCGCGGCCACGGTCATACCAACCGCTTCAATCGTTGCGGCTTGAATGGGCGAGATGCGCCCCATGATGACCTTCATGGCTGGATACCAGCCCGCCATGAGCATGACGGACAGAAGCGCCATCCACAATCCTCGACGCGTAGTCGTGGCACCGACGGGGTCACCCGACAAAGAAGCACTCCTTGATGGCGGCTACGAATTCATCCGAACCTCGCGCTTCACCACCGAATATCCAGCAGAGAGGTTGACCTTCACCCACTTGGTCACCAATCCGCAAGCCAAGTCGAACGCCCGCCTGGGGTCGAAATTCACCCCCATAATCGTTCCCACCGGCACCTAGACCAAAATTGACGAGATGACCGAGACGCCGCTGATCCATTCGCCGCAATCGTCCATCTCGTGGTGATAGGACCGGAATGGACACACCTGAAAGACCGAGGGTGGCAAGTGGATTTTGTCGCAATGCATCGATGGTTGGTCGCTGTACACCATGCGTCTCGAGCAGGGTCTCGAAAGCCAAACCGATTTCACCAGACTCGAACCATCCGCGCGCTTCGTTCACCCAGACATCGACCTTCGAACTTGAATGCGCTCGTGACATGAGCAGGCCATAAAAAGTCAACACCAACTCACGTTGCTCGTGTAGCGCGCGGGAATCCCATGCGGTGGACACGCTCATACCCAAAGTTGCCAAT
>CAZETM010001322.1:0-2425 GCA_964514885.1 uncultured Polyangium sp.
GGTGTGGTCATTGACGCGTGGCGAGGTAGACGCGTCAATGGCGAAATTGCCGGGTTATTTTTCCTAGGCACTGTAAAGTCGTACACATGAAGTACCCTCGCGCCCTCCTCATTCTCCATCGTCTGGGCGCGCTTGGTTCGATTGGGTTTGCCGCAATGCCTCTCGTCATTTTGCCCTCGAGTGCACCACCCGCACCGGCTCAGTGGAAATTGGATCCTCCTGGAGACTGCACGCCTGCTCGTCACCGTGAGCTACAGGATGCCGTTCGCGCCGAATGTGACAGGCGTGGTGAAATGCGCTGCTTGAATCCCGATGACTGCTTGACGTTACAAAGCAAGATTATTCTCATCGAAAGGTGCATTTCAGTACGGGTCAAGATTGACAACGAATGTTTTCGCGGAGGAGACCCGGAGCATCACGAACAAATCAAGCAACGGCGAAACGGGCTCAATAATTGCAACAAGCTCCTGACGAAGAAAATGACTGCTAAAGAATGTCGCATCAACGTTTGCCCGGTTCCCAAGTAGACCCCACGATATCAATGAACGCAGACAAACCCCTCGTGCTCGCAGCAATCCAACAAGCTTGGAGCGCGGAGCACTATCCACGCAAGGATCGTTTGACGGTTTTATCCGACGATGATCGCGCGCTCGCAACCGAACACGCGTTTTGCAATCGCCTTGCTTTGGAGATACCCGACCAAATCATCGACGACTACGCTTGCTGGCTCCATTTGTTTACCGTGGCAGCTCGACGGTATTTCTTACCCAAATTTTTGTTACGGCATCTCGAAGAACCTGCGGCTTTGCACATATTTCCATGGGTTCTGTTCACGCTCGATCCACCCTACGATACAACGCGGTTCAACGCCGAATATGGCGTGCTCTCGAACGAGCAGAAGCGCGCAATCCAGCTTTTTCTACAGTATTCAGTCGACCAGCTTCCCGCAGAATCGACACGCCGCTATGTAGCAGCCGACGCACTTGCCCGATTCTGGAATACGACATCGGATCCGACTACATCTATTTTTCAATCGACAAGGCGAGCGTTTGTCGGCAAATCCATTCGAGCAGCGTTCAAAAATTTGCCATATCCGGGAGACGACAATCTCGGTTATGACCGAAAAAATCCTGACGGAGCAGCCATCAATTACGATTTTCGTGGCTATGACACGGATGAGGTGCCGCGGCACATTTTAGCCTACCATCACTATCATTTGTCATTCTTTAGCGCAGAAGGACGACAATATTATCTGCCCGCGTACATGGTTACCGCATTGGACAACGATATCTGCGGAACGCTCATGCCCACGATTTACTACTTGCAACGAGACGACGCGAGCCGCTTCGATTCCCAGTATTCTTTTTACGCGGCTACGCAAAAGGCTGCAATTCGCCAATTCCTCGAATACATACGTGATGAATCGGTCGATGACGAGGAAGCTAAGGAACAAGCACAAAAGGCGCTTGACGGTTATTGGGGGCGCAAGTGAAAGTTCGTCACGACCGCCGTTGCTTTCGGAGGGCAGTTTCGGCGTCTTCTGCCATTACATCGCATCAGTTCGAAGGGCCGTGCTTGGACGTTACCGTTTCGATGTCCGCCTGGAGTTGCTTTTCGAGGACATCGTGGAAGGCGCGGACCTCTTCCATGTATGCCCTTAACTCCCGCTCGAACTCTTCGATCATCTCCTGCTTATCGAAGCTCTCCCGCAGCTCGATGATTTTTTCGAATGGTATCGCCTGATCGTCTCCCTCCATGAGCTGCTCGAACGCTTCCTTATTGGCCATGATCTCGTCGACGACGGCCTTCATTTTCTCATTCTGTGCGTGACTGATTGGTTTAAGCTGCGCGCGTTGCTCCGGCGTCAAGGGTTTGCGAAGCAGTGGGAGACTGGCGAGCATTTGCTCGAGCGCGACTCTGTCAGCCTCGGTATCGAGCTTGGGGATGGTCGGGATGGGAGCGTTTTCCAGCGTCATGCCCGCGTTGACTGCGAGCGCGGAACGCATCTGGCGGATTTGCGCGATGGCACGATCCACGCGGCGGCGAAGTTCGGGGATGGATATCGCAGCGAGTTCTTCGAGCATGGGGCTATTATGCCAAAAGAATGTGGGACTTGCGAGTTACCCGCGGCGAATCTTCGAAACGCGAACGAGAGCTGGCCCCAAGGCACCCTTGCTCGTTTCGGCGGACCGCGCGCCAAAAGCTCGCGCCAAGCCTACTCGGATGAACAAGGCTGGTCCCCAGGTCGGTGCGCGGAAGCACCAAACCAAAAACGTGCCGCTTGACGCACAACATCTCGCGTCACGTCGAGCTTGTCCTTCTTATCGAAACTCGTCCAGATGGAGAGTAATTGAGAATTGATTTCGACGGGGAAACGTGCGGATTCCGCGTGTCATCACGGTCGTCGTGACAGGGTTGTTGAAAA
>CAZETM010001323.1:0-2425 GCA_964514885.1 uncultured Polyangium sp.
CCGCCGGGGCATTGAATCAACGCATGCCGCGTCTGACGTCTCGCGGAGCGACGTTTGCGCTACGAGAAGCCTTACAAATCAAGGCATTTCCGCTTTGGGCATTACACTTGGCAACGGCGGACGTGCCGCTCGACTTTTTCGTGTCGTTTGCGTCGGTTCCCGCGGCGCTTGGTTGGGAGGGTTTTGCTCCGGATGCAATTGCCTGCGCCTATGCCAATTCCATTGCACGCAATCGCTCGATCTCCGGCCGCCCGTCGATTTCTTTGCACTTGGCTTTCCCCAACGAGTCGCGGCCGGGACATGCCGAATTGGATCACGAGCTGCTGGCCGTTGGATTTCAGGGAATGAGCGCTTCGATGTCGTTGAATGCCATCGATCGACTGCTCTTCAATCAAAAACCCATCGTCACGCTCGCCTGGGCCGATTGGAACCTATTGGAATGCGCAGGGCGCATGGACAATATGCGTCCACTCCTCGAAGGGCTCGCCGATGGCCGCAGTACACGCGTGGGACCTGCCATGTTGCAGCGGCGTGTAGCGGCGGCTGATCCTGAACAAGCACGCCGAATCATCGACAACGTGGTGCGCAGCGAGGTCCTCCACGTTCTTGGAGGCGGCGCGGGGTTGGAAGTATCCAACGACCAGGACTTCGCCTCGCTCGGCATGGACTCCATCATGGGCGTGCAAGTGATCACCCGCGTGGGTCGAGTATGTGGTGTGAATCTTCCCGTAACCATTTTGCTCGGCCAACCGACGATCACTTTACTGGCCGAACGTCTATTGCGCACGATGCGACCGGATGTGCTTTCTGCGGAAGGTGAGCTGCCTAGCGGCCCATTCAGTCGCCGAGGATCGATTGTCGAATTCAATCGTGAAGGCAAGAAGCGCCCCTTGTTCTTTGCTCCGCCCTTGACGGGATCAGGGCTCTTTTTTCAGCCTCTGGTGAGCAATCTATCTCCCGATCGGCCTTTCTGTGCATTCGATACCCCGGGCCTCGATCTGGATTCGATCCCCGCCGAACGAGTGGAAATTCTGGCGGGGCGTTTTGTCGATGAAATGCGCCAGAAGCAACCTCGCGGCCCCTATCTTTTGGGTGGATATTCCTTTGGTGTGCTCATTGCCTACGAAATGGCACAAATCCTTACCCGCATGGGTGAACGAGTGGCTGCGCTCATGTTGGTCGACCTGCCTCCGCCTCGACATGGAATCGCCAGGCTTACTCCGCTCGCCCAGGTCGCTCGGCTTTTCAATTATTCAATAGACGAAGCCACGTTCGATGATCTGGACCCGGACGAACAAGCGGCAAAAATGACGTTCTTGAGCAAGACCCGCTTGAACTTGCCTCCGGACATCGCCGAATCCGCACAGCAAATGCGTGTATATCAGTCGCATTTGCGGGCTTTGCAGGCCTACGTTCCGCAGCCTTACAACGGTCCCGTCACCCTCATTCGCTCACACGAAACCATCAAGAATGCTCCGCGCGCCGGCGTCTCGCCCGACGATACGACTTTGGGCTGGGGCGCATTATGCTCGCGCCCTGTGCGAGTGCACGACTTGCCTGGGGATCATTTCACCGTTTTGCTCGCGCCCGAGCTTGCACGCTTGCTTCAGAACATGCTCGACGAAGCCGATGAGGCGTAAAGCGTTCAATCAATCGAGATATCTGCTGAGCGATGCCAGCTTTGCCTCGAGCTGAGCTTCCAAGTCGTCGAGGTCTGCAGCGGGAGCTGGTGTTGGCACCGGCGGGGACAACCGAGCAGGATTCGCCGCCGGCGCGGTCGGTTCATCCGGAAGAACCAATTCGTTCGACGATTCGAGCGGCAATTCGTCCCCCGCGTTGAGATTCGGCAACACCGGCACGACTGCGGTGGGTGGCGGTGGTTCGGAAATGGAGATGCGTGATAGAAGGTGATCTGCCAAGGCGGCCGGCGTTGGATGTGCAAAGAGCATCGTGGCGGAGAGCTTCAAAACGAAATCGGGCTCCAAGCGATTGCGCAATTCAAGGCTCATCAGCGAATCCACGCCGATGCTCGAGAACGTGGCCAATCTATCAATGCGCGACGGATCCAATCGCAAGACTTGACCGATACGCAGCAGGACCTGGTTTTCGATCAGCACGATACGCTGCTCCGGCCGGGCACGTTTGACGGAATCGAGGAGCGCTGATTCCGTGATCATTTCGACCATTGGGCTGGCGGATGCACCGAGCAGCGTATCGAAGAAGTGCATTTGGGCCAATTGGGGGAATGCGCTCCGCCATTGTTGCAAATCGAGCCGCATGATGCTCACGACCGGACGCGAATCTTCGAGCGCGCGCCCGAAGAGCTCATTTCCTTGTGCCGGTTTGAAACCGTCACCCGTTCGGGCTGTAATGCGCTTGCGTCGGGCTTCTGTTGCAGTCACGAGCCCCACCTCTTCGACATCTA
>CAZETM010001324.1:0-2418 GCA_964514885.1 uncultured Polyangium sp.
GGGGGTTCTCGTAGTGCTCGATGACTTTGTCGCTGTATGCCATGGCTCGAAATTTCTCCTTACCGAATCCTCAGACAAACCCCTCAGTGCGCCGCCCACTGCACGGTCGCGAGGTCGATGCCTTCTTTGTGCATCTCGTAAAGTGGCGACATGTCGCGCAGCTTCTGCACCTTGCGCGTAACCAAGTCCGCCACGAAATCGACTTCCTCTTCCGTGGTGAAACGGCCGAGGCCAAAACGAATGGATGAGTGCGCGAGGTCGTCACCGACGCCCATCGCATGCAGCACGTACGAAGGCTCGAGACTGGCGCTCGTACACGCCGAGCCGCTGGAGACCGCGACGTCTTTGATGGCCATGATCATGGCCTCGCCCTCGACGAACGCGAAGGAGATGTTGAGGTTCCCGGGCAAACGTTTGTCCATGGAGCCGTTGACGCTGAGTTCGTCGAGCTTCTCGCCGAGCTTGGTGCGCAAACGTTCGCGAAGGCTGAAAAGCCGCTCGGATTCCGCTTTGCCTTCATTGATCATGATCTCGGCCGCTTTGCCAAAACCCACGATCCCGGGAACGTTGAGCGTGCCCGAGCGCATCCCGAACTCGTGCCCGCCGCCGTCCATCTGAGCGCCAAGACGAACGCGTGGTTTGGAACGACGAACGTACAAGCAGCCAATTCCTTTGGGCCCGTACATCTTGTGCGCGGTGATCGAAGCGAGATCGACGTTCATCGCTTCGACATCGAACGGGACCTTGCCGACGCCTTGGACTGCATCGCTGTGCAAGAGCACGCCGCGTTTGCGCGTGATGGCGCCGATCTCTGCGATCGGTTGAACCGTGCCGACTTCGTTGTTCGCGAGCATCACGCTGACGAGGATCGTCTTGTCCGTGATCGCTTTGGCGACGTCGTCGGGATCGACGAGGCCGTTTTTGCCGACGGGCAGATACGTGACGGAAAACCCCTGCTTTTCGAGGCGTTTGCACGTATCGAGCACCGCCTTGTGCTCGATCACCGTGGTGATGATGTGGTTGCCCTTCTCTTTGTAGAAGTCCGCCACGCCCTTGAGCGCCAGGTTGTTGCTCTCGGTCGCGCCCGACGTGAAGACGATCTCCTTCGGGTTTGTCGCGCCAATCAGCTTCGCCACCAGCTCGCGTGATCGCGTAACGGCCTCTTCCGCGGTCCAACCAAAGATGTGACTACGGCTGGCTGCATTGCCGAACTTCGCGTTGAAGTAAGGCAACATCGCTTCGATGACGCGCGGATCGACAGGCGTCGTCGCGTGGTAGTCCATGTAAATCGGGGTCTGAATCGACATCGGTCGTTCCTTCTTCAGTGCGTCACTCAGCCGCGAGCATGTGGGGAATTGCCGCCATAAATGCCCGCTACGAGCTCTGGTTCTTCGCGCGTGCGCTCGCGGGCATGGCAGCTCGTACACGCCGCCACGAGTTCGTCCGGATCGCACGTGTCACACGTGTCGAGGTAATCGATGCTCGCCAGAAGCTCGCGCTCGAGCGACATCAAGTTGGAGATTTGTGCCCGCGTTTCCTGCAGCTTTTGCAGATACATCGAGCGAATACGGGCCATCGCTTCGGGAGCCGACGGAGCACTTTCCCAAGCCGCGACGACTTCCTGAATTTGCGACAGAGACAAACCCAAATCGTGCAGCTTGCCGATCCAACGCACGCGCGTGACGGCCGCTTGGTCGTACAGGCGATAACGCCCTTTCGATCGCGCATGCGGGCGAAGCAGCCCGACCTCTTCGTAATGATGAATCGCACGCACCGTCTTGCCGCTCGCTCGCGCAAGATCCCCGACCTGGAGAAGTTGCTCGGACAAACCTTCGGGGCTCGTCTCTAGCGGAGTCGGAGGCGGAGTCGGAGGCGGAGGCGGAGTCGGCAGTTGCCTCATCGCGAAACGAGAAATCCCGGAAGAAGAAACTGTCGCTCTCCTTTCGGAATGGTTCGCTATGGGTAGATGCCGAAGTGCCATGGCCTCAACTCCAACCCTTACGTATGCGTGAGGGTTACCTAACGGAAGGTTTAGAGGGCGGGCCGGAGTCTGTCAACCCGACAGAGGGGCGGAAGTTGAACGGAACCAGAAATAGTTGTCAGGCTGGGGCGATGTTGGTGGTCGCTGCTCGAGCGCGTTCGGTTTCAGAGGCGCTTGGTCTGAGCCTGTCCGTGTTGGGCAAGTCTGAGGCGGAGCGTGTGGCGGTGCTGGCGGCGAGCTTCGTACGAGGTCCGGCGGTGGTGCTGGGCGCGAAGCAGCGAGCGGGTCGAGTGGTCGATCTTCGAGCGTGTGCGGATGCGGGCGTGACCGTGCTGCGTCGAGCGACGACGGGAACGGCGGCATGGATGGGTGGATCGGGGCTGGTGTTTGCGCTGGCGCTTCCGCACGTGGCGCAGCTCGTTCCAGATGCGACGGCG
>CAZETM010001325.1:0-2418 GCA_964514885.1 uncultured Polyangium sp.
GGGGTCAAGTATTTGTACGCGAGCCTGGTAGATTTGCACAGCTACGCGAGATCGGAAGTCGAACTCAGAGCCGGATCCGCGACTGAGCACAGCAGCGCCACCTCTTTCGCCGAGAGCACGTACGCTTCGTTCATCAGCGCCGACAATCGCTTTTCGAGCGCCAGGCTTCGGCGCTGCGGGTTTGCATGGGCGCTGCTTCGTTGCCACATAGCTCGCGTAATGTCGTCATGTCTGCCTGATCTTGAAACCACGCCGTTCACGCGCTTTTCAGTTGCAGCGTTGTTGCTGCCGCTATACCGAACGGTGGTGCGCAAAGAAAAACCTCGAACATCGTCGCCGCTCGCCGCGCATAAGGGTACCTCCGACGAGCGCCCGTCACGAGTGCTCGAAATCCTGCCGAACAACTACCGCACGGATCCACTCTTCCCCCGTATTGAACGCGCCGTTCTGACGATTCTCACGGCGAAGAGCTTCGTCGCGCCCGTGGATGTCCTTGTGCATGCGGGCGTGTTACGCGCAAGTGACCTCGATGATTGGCGCTTCGGCCGAATCCCGTACCTCGAGCGCGTCACGCAAGGCAACCTCTCGAAACTTCGCCGCATCCTGCGGATTCTGGGATTCCTCTGCCATGATCTGCACCTACGTGCATCAATGACGGCCTACGTGCGTTGGGGCAAAGGACCGCGGACTCCGTTGCGATTCACGAAGACGTCGGAACCACGCCTTGAGCAAGTTTATGTACGACATTTCGTTTGGCCTGGCAAAAAGCCGTTTCACTTGCCCGAAGGGTACGAGGTATTTCGGACGGGAGCCGAGGCGCAGCCCGTGTCGAAGGATGAGCGAACGACTCTGGAGGAAGTGTCGGGGCAATGACCGTGAGGTGATTTTTCAACCCGCGCATCGGCCTGGTGATGTACCAACAGCAATCGTGGATCGACCCATGCTCCGGGGTGACGAACGGCTCGACGACGGTTGACAGAACGTGGTCGATCGGTGTAGTCTCCGGGCAACGTTAACATGACGACGGCTTCCCTCTGGAGCACCAAGCGAAAGTCAGAACCGCGACAGTGGAATGCCATTAGCGATCGAAAGAAACTCGAGGACCCCGCGTCGCGGCGTCGTAGTCCGCGTTCGTCCTATGTTTATTCGTTGATCAGTGATAGTTATCGTTGGCATTTTGAAAACCCCGTCAATACATCGTTGCCCATGCGATACCGGGAGATGCAACTGCTCACGGATATGATCTCTGGAATGACGGACGGATTCGCAGTCGACCTGTACAGCAGAATCACTGGCCATGCACGCTCCTGAACCGGCAAAGTCACGCGGCATTCTGCTGAAGCGTCTCCATAGGCTTCTTCGTCTCGATCAGGGACCGGACGATCAAAGCGAACTTTCGCTACGGATCATGCCGTTTTTAAGTTCGTTGGGGTCGACGGTATTGATTGGTGGAGCCATTCGTGATGTGGCTCGAGCAGGAAAGCGCGCATTCTATTCCGATCTCGATTTCGTCGTCTACGATGGCGACAGGGATCAATTTGTGGCGCAAATGGAGCGTCATCATGGCATCCGAAACAAATTCGGGGGCTATGGTCTTCGGTGCTTCCAATTGAAAGTCGACGTGTGGCACATCGAAGATACGTGGGCCAAGACTGCGGGGCTCGTGGATGTAAAGGCCCCTGCCGATTTGCTGAATTGCACTTTTTTTGATTGGGACTCAGTTATCTATGACATTCGTGATCGAAAACTCGTTTTTTCTGACGACTACCTCGAGCGACTTCAGCGCAATGTGATGGACATTCGATTGGAAGAGAATCCGAATCCACGTGGTTCGATCGTGCGTGCGCTTCGCCGAGCGGCGCAGTGGCGGGTCAAGTTTGGTCCTCGATTGACCGCATTCAGTCGAAAATGCCTGCACGAACTTCCGTGGGAGGAATTGGTATCACTCGATGCGCGCGCGTTTCCGGTGCCGATTCTCAAAGACCTCAACCGTGACCGAATTTTGTCACATCTCGAATCACCTTTCTACACGTTGTCGGGGGAAGTTACGCTGCCAGTGCCAGATTGGGCTCATCAGCTCGAACTGCCTTTTGGCAATGATCCGACGACTATAAGCCCGCACATGGAGATTGACGCGGGATGATGATGGCGCGTTGGCTACGGAAAGAACCATTTCGCTCGCCCAAGAGGTAGGAATGGTTTCGCGCGACGCACACATAGATTGCTCAACAGATGACGGTTGACGATGCGATCATGGTTGTTCGTCGGGGCAATTCATGAGCTTGGACGCGTTTTCCGGTTGGACGTAGCTCGCATCATTGGCCATACGCTTCCTGTACAAACACCTGGGATCGATTGGCGGCCCGGCGGCTCGGCTTGCCAAGGATTGCATTCGCAAGGTCGAGGTGCTCGAATACC
>CAZETM010001326.1:0-2417 GCA_964514885.1 uncultured Polyangium sp.
CATTCGGTTCAAGAATGCACGGGAGATGGTGCGTGTACGCCGCCAACGCGCTTCAATTATGCGCAACCGGAAAGGGGATTCGTGGATGTCAAGACGAACATCAAGAAGCCTTTGTCCGACAAAGCCAGCTATTTGTTTGCAGACATCAATGGCGACGGCTTACCTGATTACATCGTTCCGGATTCCACGCCATCGTCGACAGCCGAACACCCCGTTACAGAATGGCGGATCGCGAAGAATACGGGCGGGGCATTGGCCACGGAAAAGGTCGCGTTGTTGCAAGAATGGTCCTTTGTGCAGGATCCGGAAGGACCGAGCGATCCATCGTTGTTGCAACCGGAACTCGCGACAACCATTCCATTTGGCACCGAGGGAAAAACGAGTTTGCTCCTGCACGACGTGTTCGGCAATCGCCACAATCACGTTGTCTTGTTCCCGAAGGCCGACGGGACGTTCGAAGAGCACGATACAGGTTTGGCGCGGCCGTTTCCATTGGGAACAACGCCCAAAGGTTTGCGTAGTCCAATGGGATCCGTGCACCTTGCTGCGGTTACGCCCGACGGCGTGCCATCGTTGATTCAATGCGAGGACCACGGGAGTGTGCCGGGGTTATCCACGTGGACATTGCACGCTTGGCGTCCCGATGGATTTGATTCGACAGGGTCGACCATTGACGTGCTCGACGGGTATTCGTGCGGTACGCGCGTCGAGACGGTGGATTGGGACAAGAACGGAACAGTGGATCTAGTTTTACCGGGCATGACCAAACAAGGCGGCGTACCTGTTGAACAAGCGAAGACGTTTTACGCGTTTTCACGCAACAGTGACGGGACGTGGGAAACTCGTGACACGAACTTGGATGTTCCAGTCCGCGCTGGTCGCGTTCTGTTCCATGATTTTAATGGGGATGGCCTGCAAGATGCTTTGACAAGCGATGGTGCTGGTCGGTTGTTCACCTATTACAACACGGGCAACGGTTTTACGACGGATCGCGAATCGAGTCTGGTGTGGGATGCGATTTTGGCCCAAGACAAATATTTTCACCTTGCCAGTGCGCTCGATTGGGACATGGACGGCCGCAGCGACGTGCTCATCGCTGTCGATGATATCGATAATCCCGGCAAACCACGTTGGGTGATTTGGCGTTCTACCGGAGGCAAAAATGGGTATACCTTCGAGCAAATCGAAACCAACATTCCCTTCGAAGTGGTGCTCGGCGATTCCATTACGCTCGCTGATCCGCGAGCGCCACGCATCGTTGATTTCGACGGAAATGGCAGTCCTGACGTGGCGCTCTTTTTGGGCAACGAGCTGCATATTTTCAAAAACCGCGCTGTCGATCCCGATGTTCTCGTTGGGTTTTCCGATGGAATGAACGAACACGATCCGGATGATCCGGGCTTCGTGCCCAATGTGTCCATCACGTACAAGCATTTGATCGACGATTCCAAAACGACAGGGAAACCGTTGGCAGAGGAGGATTTTTACGTTTCGCAGTTGGATCCGGCCAACAAATGCGCGTATCCGCGACATTGCGCAGTCGGTTCACGGCGCGTGGTCAGCGAATACGCGGTGAACGATGGTCAAGGCGGCGTACGGCGTTTTGGTTTGCGATATCGCGACGGGCGGTACGATCGGCAAACGCAACAATGGCTGGGTTTTGGCAAGCGGATCCTGACAGATTTGGACACCGGCGCGAGCGTTGCGGATTTTTACGACAACGTGACGAAAATGAAAATCGGCGAGCGCGAGGTGTATCCGTTCGTCGGGCAAATCGTGCAGCAATGGCATTGGTCGCCGGCGTTGCCGACGCAGCCGAATCCGAAGCAAGTCGAAATGGCGTTTGCCGAGCGCACGATGGACGTCGTCCCGACGAATGGCGGGGCGTCGTACTTTACGTTGCCCACGAAGACGCACACGCGGCGCATGCAGGGCACGTTTTCGGGTGCAGGGACGATTGACGCGTGGGTCGCTGATGTGGCGCAGAATGAAAATGCGATCATGTTGCAAAATGCGACGGTGAACGTACTCGATTACGACGAATTCCGCAACGTGCTCGAAGTGGACGTGAGCACGACGGGCGTAGACGCGACAATGCACATCACGCGAACCGTGAAGAATGATGTCAACAAGTGGCGACTCGGTTTGCCCGATACGCAAACGGAATGCAGCACGGCGGCGGGGAAGACGGCATGCCGCACGATCACGCGCACCACGAACGAGTTTGGCGAGGTCGATTCCGAGACGACGACGAGCAACGACGGGATCGACGATACGAAGCTGGTGGTCAACTACGACAAGCGCGATAAATTTGGGAATGTGACGCATTTGTTTGCGGACGATGCAACGGGACATCGGCGGGAAGCGACAACGGTGTACGATGACGATGGCGTTTTTCCGACGACGCAGATCAACGC
>CAZETM010001327.1:0-2417 GCA_964514885.1 uncultured Polyangium sp.
TCGAAGTCATGCTCGTGCCCCACACCCTCGGCCGAACGCTTCTTGGACAACTTCGTCCAGGGCACGGCGTGAACATTGAAGTCGACGTGCTTGCGCGCTACGTGGCCCGTCAGCTTGCGCTCGCTGGCAACAAGGGGTGGGGAAAAGAGAACGGCGGATCCGATGAACAGCAGCACGATGAACCCGGTGACGATCGCCTCCTCGAAAAGCTTAGAGCGGGCGGATATCTCCGATGATGGAGCTGTGATGCCTCACCGCCTGATGATCGAATCGACCGTGCTCAATCGTGTCAATCGCGCTCTCGATGCGATCCGTGCTGGGCGCATGGTGATTCTCGTCGACGACGAAGATCGCGAGAACGAAGGCGACTTGACCATGGCGGCCGAGCTCGTGACGCCTGAGGCCATCAACTTCATGGCCAAGCACGGCCGAGGTCTCATTTGCGTCACGCTCGAGGAAGACCAAGTCGAGCGATTGAACTTGCCGATGATGAGCGCACCGGGCCGAGGTGGACCGCCTCTTGGAACGGCATTCACGGTCAGCATCGAAGCTCGAACGGGCGTGACGACGGGCATCAGTGCAGCCGATCGTGCGCGCACGATTCAGGTCGCTGCATCGCCGGATTCGAAGCCGAGTGATCTCGTCATCCCGGGGCATGTGTTCCCGCTACGCGCGCGTCGCGGTGGAGTGCTCGTTCGTACAGGACAAACCGAAGGCTCGGTCGACCTTGCGCGGATGGCTGGGCTGCGTTCGTCGGGAGTGATCTGCGAGATCATGAACGACGACGGAACGATGGCGCGTATGCCGGATCTCGAGCGGTTTGCCCAGGAACACAACCTCATTGTTTTGTCCGTCGCGGACCTCATTCAGTACCGCATGCAGACGGAGCGTTTGGTGCGTCGCGTGGCTGAGCGGCAGATGCGTCTCGATCAAACGGGCACCACGTGGACAGCGGCGGTGTACGAAATTCTTGGCGAGTCGCGGCAGTACCTTGCGCTTGTCAAAGGCCCGATCGATCCGACGAAGCCTGTGCTGTGTCGTGTTCATTCGGGATCGTTGCTTGCGGATCTTTTCTGCTCGACGCTCTTCGAAGGTGGTTCGAACTTGCGCGAAGCGATTGCGACGATCGAAGCCGCGGGTTCGGGGGTCGTGCTGTACATCTCGCCGACCATCGACATTGGTCGTGAGCTTGGAGTGAAGCCGGGTGGACCGACGGAGGATCCGCATGCATCGAGGCCGGTGACGCTGCGTGATTTTGGTTTGGGAGCGCAGGTGTTGTCGGACCTTGGTTGTCACAAGTTGCGGTTGCTCACGAACAGCCAGACGAAGATTGCGGGTCTCAATGGGTTTGGTCTCGAGGTAGTCGAGCGGGTGCCGCTGGTATCGATGCAGGGCGAAGCGTGAAGGGTGAATCGATGAGCACGAATGCAGAGCGTGGGACGCCGCGGAATGTTGAAGGGCACTTGGTCGTACCGGCGGGGGCGAAGTTCGTTCTCGTGGTGAGTCGTTTCAATCACTTCATTGTCGATCGTCTGGTCGAAGGCGCGCTGGATGCGATCGTGCGTCATGGCGGTAATGGATCGGACGTGACGATCGTGCGGGTTCCTGGGGCGTGGGAGATTCCCTTGGCGGTGAAGCGAATTGCGGAAAAGAAGGGCATTAGTGGCATTATTGCGCTAGGCGCCGTAATTCGTGGCTCGACGCCGCATTTCGATTACGTAGCGTCGGAAGTGACCAAGGGGATTGCGCAGGTTTCATTGCAGACGGGCGTCCCGGTCACGTTTGGTGTGCTTACGACGGACACGATTGAGCAAGCCATCGAACGAGCGGGAACGAAGGCGGGAAACAAGGGTTGGGAGGCTGCGGTGAGCGCCATTGAAATGGCATCGCTTTCTGTTGCTCTCGACGTTGCGGGACTTTGAGCGAAGTTAATTAGGCATGGGAGCTCGAACGACTGGCCGCGAGGCGGCCCTGCAAATGCTTTTCTCGCTCGAGAGTGGAGGCTCGATCGAGCGGGTGACGATGCATTTTTGGCGTCTGACGCCGGGAGATCCGGAAGGACGCGAATATGCTGATGCGCTCGCTCGAGGAGTGGCTGACGAGCTTTCTCGAGTTGACGACATGATTCGCAAAGCGAGCGTGAATTGGCGTCTCGAGCGAATGGCGCGGGTCGATCGCAACATATTGCGTATTGGCGCTTGGGAGCTGTCGCATAGCACGGATATTCCACGTGCGGTCATCATTGACGAGGGCGTGGAGCTGGCGAAGAAGTTTGGCACGGAAGAATCGTCGGCATTCGTGAACGGCGTGCTTGACCGAATCGCTGAGGATCTTGGGCGCGTTGATAATGATCGTAAAGGATCGAAGGAAAAACGATCCGAGCCGCCGCATCATCGAGGCAAAAGGCCGAATCGGCG
>CAZETM010001328.1:0-2414 GCA_964514885.1 uncultured Polyangium sp.
GAACCCGAGGGGTCTCTGGGTGTGGGTGAGGATACGGGATGTGGGGTTCGCCCATTGTCTCGCCAAGGACCCTTGACGCGCAAGGTTCGGAAATGGCTGTTTGATCGCCCTAGGCACCGCGCAAAGTTCGAAAATCGCCGTTTGTTTGGACTAGGTACACGCCGGTCAAGTCAAGGCAGATCGGTGACGCGCGTGTCGCCGAAAACGTACCGATCGAGGAATCGATCGGTCAACTTCAACGCGCGTAGGTTATTTTCGGTTTTGGTAAAACCATGGCCCTCGTTTTCGAGAACCAAGTAATGCACGGGCACCTTGCTCTTCTTGAGCGCCTCGACGATGCGATCCGACTGGTCTTTTTTCACGCGGGGATCCTTGTCGCCTTGAACGACGAGCAAGGGGCGCTTCATTTGGTGCGTGAAATAAAGTGGTGATCGGTCGTGCAGGTAGGTCGCGTGCGCAGGGTTTTTTGGATCCCCAAACTTTTGGTGGATGGACGCGGAGAACGCAGCCCAGTACGGCGGAAAGCTTTCGACCAACGACTTCAATTCCGACACGCCAAAGAAGTCCACGTTGGCCGCAAATTCGTCCGGCGTATACGCCTCGGCCGCAAGTGCCATGTAGCCGCCATAGCTGCCTCCCATGACCACGACTTTGTCGGCTGCGACGTGCGCATGCTCGACGAGCCACTTTTTGCATGCCACGACATCCTTCAGCGGGCCGCCGCCAAAATCGAGGTTGTCGAGGCGCATATAGGTTTTACCGTAACCCGTCGACCCTCGCACGTTGGGGACGAGCACCGCGTAGCCTTTCGAAACGGCGTATTGCCGGAATGCCGCAAATCCACGTTTGGATTGCGCCGTCGGGCCTCCATGAACATCGATGATCGCCGGAAACGGACCCTTGCCCTCGGGTTTGAACAGAAATGCAGGCACGGTTTTCCCGTCGAAACTCGGAATCGACACCGCTTCGCTCGCGACCATCGTTCGCCCGCGCAAGGATTCGGGCATCGGGTCGGCGATCTGCACGACCGAGCCCTTCTCAATGTCGATGACATAGCTGGTTGCGGGAATCGTGTCGCTCACGATCGTTGCACCCACAAAACGATCGGACTTGGAAAATGCAAGCGGGCGCCATGCCGAACCCGCACCAGGTGGCGCCGGAAGTGCTTTCGGGGCCTTTTTGCTTTTGTCCGTGAGTGCCAACTTGGTCGTCCCGTTTTCGTTCACCAACGTGTAGAAGTATCGTCCGGAAGGGGAAAATTCGGCCGCGTCCACGTCCCATGCGTCTTGCAGCGTCGTCTTGCGCTTCTTGGTCGCGAGGTCGATCTCCACGAGGTGCGCGAATTCTCCGCCTTCGTCCGACAAGGCGAACAGGGTTTTCCCGTCGGGGGAAAATGTCGTGGGTTCAAAACGGATGGCGCCCGAATGTTCGGTGAGCAGCACGGGCGCTCTCTTTCCGCGTTCGACGACGAGCATGTCGCTGTTGGCATCGTCGTGCGTGTCGGTAATCGCGAATCATTTGTGATCGCCGCTCGCCGTTGCGAAGCTCAGTGTGCCACTTGCTTCCCAAAGAATCGTGCTCTTTTTCGTTTTTAGATCGTATTCGACGAGATCCATTGCTTTTTCGTCGCGGGCGGTCGAAAGATAAAGAAACGTCGCTCCGTCCTTCGCCCATTCCACAAATTGGGTACGCCGCCCAGCCGGTAGTTCCGGCACCAACTCGCGCGGCGGAGAGCCTTTGCTGTCCGTTGCATACAACCGAGGCAGCTCGTCGCCACCACGATCCGCCTCGAATACAAGCACGTCTTCTTTCGGTGAAAACGCAAACGAGTGAACAAACCCCTCGACGTGTGTCACTTGCACCGCTTTTGCGGCAGCCGCAATGTCTCGAACCCAGATGTCGATTCGCCCGCCTTCGTCGCCTGCATACGCGACCTTTGTTTCGTCCGGCGAAAAACTCAAGAGCGGCAAACCACTGCGGGAAAATGGAGGAATGCGCCGAATCTTGAAGTATTCCTCGAGCGCCACCGGAGCCTTGGGGGCCTCGGGCGCCGCAACGCCGGGAGGCGGCGACGACGTGGCTCCACCCGTTTCCGACACCTTCAGCGCAGGGGAAACCACCTGCGCGTGATCCCCTCCGCATGCCGACAAGGCCAACATTCCAATTGCAACGAGATTTGTACGTGCCATGTCTGTCCGTTAGCGGAACGTCGGCGCGAGCGCAACAGCCGATGCAATCAGGTCCGACAAAACTTTCGGGGCGAGGTCCGACGTTCGAGGGGCCATTCACGCGGGTTGTAACGACATCGGCTGCAAGAAAGGTGCTGTATTGCGTGGCGATCGTTCGTGCGAGCGTCGACCATTCTATCTGTCGACCCCCGCCCCTTGCGACGCCCACCGATAAGCCTTGCCCAC
>CAZETM010001329.1:0-2411 GCA_964514885.1 uncultured Polyangium sp.
TGATTCCGGCCATCAAGCTCCTTCCGATCGTGCTCAACGCCGCGGGGATTACGGTCCTGGTTGGCCTAGGCGCGCATGTGCTGGTCATGGCGGGAAAGTGGGTGAAAGATTGGGCGGACGAGGCGGAGAAGAACAAATGTATCGAGGAATGGAAAGACGCATTTACGGAGTGTGACAAGATGATCGCGGGGCCCAATCCACCGCGGGGTGTAACCGGTGGCTACCAGGATCGCAACGAATGCGCCCCAGGACTGGTCACCGAGGCATGCGGGGGCAACCTGATCCAATGGGGGAAAAACGGCGTCGGTCGCCGAAAGGGAAAATGATGACCAATCTACTGGACTCGCAAATCAAAGCCATCAAACGACGCATCCGGGCCGACGATGCGACCGCCGCGGAAGATGCCGAGCGCCTTGGCGAAAAGTATCCCGACGAGTGGACGGTCTGGCAACTGCTGTCCTATGTTCGCAGCCGAAACAAGGATTACACCGGATCGATAGCGGCCATGAATCGGATCCTGGAGCTGTTGCCGCCCTCGCCGGGGATATATTGCAACCGTGGGACGTCTGAGTTTTATCGTGGAAATCTGCTTGCCGCGTTGGCCGATTTCACCCAGGGAATCGCGAAGTGTGACGAACTCGGCGACGACTACTACCGATCGGCGCTCTACTTCCTACGCGCCGACGTGCTGATCCAATTGGGCCGTAAAGCGGAGGCCCGCGCGGACTTGAAACACGTGAAGGATGGGCATACCTCCTGGACCACCACGCTGCGCTCGAAAGACGAAATGCTCTCCGAATGTAACAAGTAGCAAACCCGCGATCCATTCGGGGCCTAACCCTTCCCAAACAGGCCGCCTTGCCCCTCGTTCGGCGGCGCCTTCTTCTTGCTGGTCGCGCGCTTTTTCTTTTCATTCACCCCATCTCCACGCAGCATCACGGAGTGATCCGAAGTTGGAGAGGGGGCTGGGGGGTGAGGAGCCTCTTCTTTCGCGCGTTTCGCATTCAAATCCAGAAGCCGCGCCAGCACTTCGTCGCGAATTTCGTCGGGCCAACGATAACGCCAGGGTTTCTTTTTGCGGCGCTTGGTCGCTGATTCGTCGTCGTCTTCTTCTTCGTAATCGAGGAGGAATTCGCAGGTGGGTTGGATGTCGGTAAAGCCGTAAGCATCGAGAACGGCGCGGTCCATGGCGGCGTGGAGGTCGCGGAGCTCAAGGATGTCGGGCTCGGATTCGTCGGGGTCGTGGAAACGGTTGTAGGTTTTTGTGAGGCCCTGGGCATTAGCCTGCATCGCGCTCGCTCGCGTGCGATAGTATTCCGCGCCTATTGAATCGAGGATCTTGGTAATGGGTGGACGCAGGAACGTATCAAAGCACGGCGTCGTGTATCGTAGGTCGTCCTTCATCGACGAGCCTACCAAGCGTGCCCAAACCTCATGAACACGCGACTGCAAAATCGCAAAGTCGGCGTCGCGGTGCAAACAGATGAGGAGCATTGAGTCGGCAACGACTGTTCCTTTATCAACGAACCCAAACGAAACGTGTTTAGATACGGCGCTCAATGTGAGCACGCGACCGTGATCCGCAAGATATGGTGCAACCTCCGCGGCGCGGTTTGCGTGAAGCCACCATTCCTCGCGATAATTGCGCTGTTTGTTCGTTGCCCGTACCGGCCGCACTCTCTCTTCGACGAGCGCAAAGAGCGCCGGCCATTGTCGTGCTTTGTCCTGTGGCATGCGAGCAAAGTCAATGACGTAGCGGATAGAAGACAGCGTTGGACTTTCGTTGAACTCTTCGCCCCCCGTGTACGGAAAGATGACCTCGCGGTTTCGCGGATCTTTGGCAATCAATCGCGCCATATCATCAAGGGATGACGACCCGTTGGAGGGCTCGGGTTCGAAAACGAATCCAGCCCCCCAGACTTTCGCCCCACGGTCGCAGCGGCCTGCATTCTCTTCCAATGCCACCGGTGCGCCTTCCGCATCACTGGCAAGCAAAAACGACGAGATCCGCTTGACTGCGCGTCCGTCAAGGACCGTCGAAGCGTTCGGCCCCTTCAGAACGTGGAACACGCTGGCGACTACCGCCGCCTGACCGGGCCAACGATAACGCCGAATGGCTTCGTAAATGCTGCCACCCAGCCGAACGACGGCTTCCAGCCCAGTGCTGCGCGTATCGCCCTGGGCCACGGTATTCGTTGCGACGAATCCGCAAGCGCCACCCTGACGCAACATAGCAAATGTTCGCCGCACAAAGAATGCAATGAGATCAGCGAGCCCCGTTGCAGGCTGAAAAAGATCAACGATGCAATCGTGGTAGCCAAGGCCGAGTCGACCACCAATCAGCGTTCCCCCGATGTACGGCGGATTGCCCACCATCGCATCGAATCCCCCACGGCTCGCTGCAAACACCT
>CAZETM010001330.1:0-2405 GCA_964514885.1 uncultured Polyangium sp.
ACATCGTGACGCGTTCGCCTTCGGCATCGACGAGCGGTGATTCACGCATCGCGGGCAAACCGACACGCATCGAAAACGCAGTTTGAATGGCATCAAGGCCGAGCGGCGTACGAGCTCCAACGCCTACGATCACTGCGTGCGTCATCGTCCTGCTCCCAGCTCGCGAATGCTCACTTGCGCGTCACGCATCCGGCGCGGAGCTGGCACGTGCGCTCGCCACACAAGCTCCACGGTGATGGGTTTGGCCGGGCCAGGTTCGTACAAGTCGAAGATGACCGTGTCGAGGTGAGGACGAAACGCGACAGGCTCGCGACCCTCATGCAATATCAATTCCTATTCCCCTCACAATCCCTCCATCCCTCTCCGCAACCGTTTCACATAGCCCCGATTGATCAGGCTCTCGAATTGCCGCCGCAATGCCTTGGCGAAAACCGGATCCTCCAGAAGCACCCCCGCCTCGATGTTCCGCGATTGCGCTGCCTGCGTCAGATTCGCCGACGTCACGAACGCGCGCACTTCGTCCACCACCACGCATTTCGCATGCAAACAAGACGTCTCGTCATTGCCACCAGCAAGCGATCGAGGATCGTAATACACCTCGGGCACGCGCTCCCAAGGCCAAATCTCGCGCCGAAACCACGCCACAAAGGCATCCTCGACCTCGCGCTCGCTCGCCTGCACCCATTGCTCCAATCGGCGCAAGTTCACGAAAAGGCGCACCTCGAGCGTCGATCGCTCCGCCATTCGAGCTGCCAGCGGACGCAGCACCGGATTACCTTTCTCCTCGCCGTCTTTCGCCTTGTGCCCCAAGTTGTACGTCGATAACAATACGGAACGCTCCGCATTGCGGAAAAGCTCATTACACACGACGCCCGTATCACGCGACCCAGCAATATCGAGGTCCGACCACACCAACGTCGGTGTAGGACGCTGCTCCACTGCGCGACGCGCCGCCTCGGCGACGCGTAATGCCGCCGCGAGCCCCCGTTCATCCATTCCCGATGCCTGGAGAACTTGCAGCAAGCGCACCGCGTCCCCGTGTTCCGCAGCAGGCACCACGCGACCCATGGCCATCATCCCAAATGGCGCCACGAGCACCCCGCGTTCGAGCGCGCTAGCCAAAGCGCCCAACGTCGCCGTCGAAATACGCGCGACAGCATCGATCACGCCGGCTCTCCGAAAAATGCCGCGTCTTCTGCATCCAGCGTCGGCACGACGAGAGACCGGTCCAGAAACTCATTGCGCCTCTCGCACGACGGCTCCGCAATCAGCAAACAACCATGACACGCCGCTCCGTGCGTGTGCCGATCTTCGTGCGGCTGATTCGGCCGATGCTGCGCGCATACCGGATCATTGCTGCAAAGGCGGCCCAATTCGAGCGCCGTCTCCAAATGCCGACCCATGCGTCGCCCAACCTGCACCAGTCCACCAAGCGTCCCTTCGGCGTCAGGCGTGCCCGTATAAAGCAAAATCCCATAAGCACCGTCGCGCACGTAAATGCGTTCCCGAATGCTCGCCGCCGCATACCCGCATTCAAGTGAAATCGCCGTCAGCAAAAGATGCGATAGCGAATGCAGCATGATGTAGGGCATGAAAATGTCCACGATCCTCTCCATGGGAATCGGAAACTTCGACGTCGTTTGCGCACCTTGCTTGAACGCGCGCGCCTGCTGCTTTACGGAGTCCTTCCTCGTCCACTCCTTCACTCGCTCGGCATCGAGCGATAGGAACACCCCCTCGCCACGATTCTCGATCGCCGGAAGCCACTTCGCCTCCAGCGCCAATGGCGCCAAACGCACTCCCAAATCCACTTCCGAATCTACCGATGCCACCGGAGACTCGAACCGCGTAAAACCAATTTCCGCCACGACCTCTCGCAACCGATGCACCAACACAACGCGCTCGATATCGGCGAGTGCACCCGTCGGCTTTTCCTTGAATGGCAAACGACGCGCATGGAAATCCCCTTCGGGTTTGTCGTCGCCTAGCTCGCCGGTTGCGGCCAAGAACGTGTCGAGCTCGACCTCTTTCAGGCCCAGAGGCACGTCCGGACTGCCTGCGAGTCGGCGCTCGCATTCCGCCCAGACGTCGGTATCGCTGAACCCCTCGAGTGCTTGTTGAACACGCTGTTTTCGACGCTCGCGCTTTATATCCGTCGCACTTTCCGCCACCGATAAGAAGTCGTCCCATACCGCATCGACTGCTTTGCGTAAGGCATCGCCATGATCTGGAATCGATATGGCGCGCACGATGACCGGGAAATACGCATTGCTCGCGTGACGAATCAGCAGCTTGTTCCGATGCGGTTTGCCCCCCGTTCCTTCGCACGTCTCCTTGGCCAGCGGCCCCAACCACGGCCGATCCCCCTGGCAAGGCCCGAGCAGGTCATCGTCTCGGCGCTGGCC
>CAZETM010001331.1:0-2404 GCA_964514885.1 uncultured Polyangium sp.
CATGCCCCCTTCTTCGATGGCGGCAAGCCAATGGTAGCCGGTGTAATGGCGACGCACGAGGCGATCGTGGTCCTGCGCTTCGAGCAAGTTTCCCACTGGATCATAGGAAAACCGTTTCCCATTTCCGTCCGGTTCCTGCACGGTGGTGACGCGATCGTTATCGTCGTACCAGCGGTGTTGCTCGTTTCCGCGTACGTCGACGTATTTTGTCATGCGCCCACGTCGATCGAATACGCGTTGTTTCAACGCGCCATTGGGGAAAAGCACACCGTCGACGTTTTTCATTGCATCATAACGGAAAGCCGTTCGCGCACCAGAAGGCTCGACGATGGCAACAAGCAAGCCGTGCGTATGCTCGAACCGCGTCACTTCGCCAAGGGGATTGCGGAATTCAATCGTTTGCCCCCAGGCATCATAACGAGCTTCCCACCTCCCGCCACACGCATCGATTATCTCGACAGGAAGGTTGTGCTCGTCATATCGCGCAGAAACGACGGAAGCATCGGCACGCGCGAACTTTGTCGTGTTGCCACTCTCGTCGTATTCCCAGCGCGTGGCATTGCTGAGTGAGTCGATCTGCGCAGTTTTCCACAAGTGATCGTTGTATTCGTAGTGGGTGACGCCGCCCATTGAATCCGTCACCTTCACAACGGCGTACGCTTCATTCATTTCGTACGTCGTCATCGCGTACAACGAATCGGTGACAAACGTGACGCGGTTGATCTTGTCATAATCGATCAGGTGATCGTGTACGCCGCCATCACCCCACGTACGGACGCAAAATGCACCGGAGCCTCGTCCGTCGTATCCAAAATAAAAGGAAAACCCGTTTCGATCGGTTTCCTGGACGAGTAAATGTGCGTCGTACGCATAACGTGTTGTTTTGCCAAGCGCATCGATGGCCGCAACAAGGTCCCCGTCGTTTGAATACTCATACCGTAGGTCGGTGACGCTGCTCGGGTCCGTCGGATGCGGCAACGATATTTTGACGAGATAGCCGTTTTCGTCGTGTTCGAAACGCACAACCCTGCCAGCACCATCAATGACAGACGACAGACGCGCTTGCTTGTCGTACTGCAAAACCATACGATGACCATTACGCGTTCGTTTCTCGATGAGCCGCGCCCGTTGCGCATCGTCATCCCCAGGAACGGCGGCAAAACAATGCGTGATGCCTTCCGCGGTTTCGATCTCCCACTGGTTTTGGCCAGTGCAGCGCAGCCATAGGCGGTTCATCGGCTCGAAGAGTTTTTGGCCACCCCGCAACGCATGTCCTGGAAAGTCAAAAGTATCAAACTCGATTTCGCGGCCGTCGTCAGCACGGTACACAATACAACCAAGCTCGATCCAAACAGCTTGATCCAAACTGTGGCTCCAGCCGTATCCGATCGCAGAATTGCGATGGGAAAAACTCGAGATGTAGTCGCGGCAAAAGGAGAGCGGCAATGGTCCGGGCAGTTCGAAATCGATAGCGTCGGTCATGACGCGGCCGGTCGCGACGTCGACGGGATGACCGGTGAAATGACAAACGCCCTTATGAAGCAAGTTGCGCAAACGCGCATTCTTCACGCGGGAGACGACTCGGTGCAAAGCATGGGACGACCATTTCGCGCGCATCAATCCAAAACCCGCGGCCATCCAATCGAGCGCTGGTGGACCACCCACGATAACGGGCGGACCTTTGGGTATCGTCAAGATAAATGCAGTGGGCAGGCGAATGGGATCGCTGCACGATAACGCCAAATCGCCAAGGCGGCAGAGATTGGCGCCGAGGGCATGCACGGTCTTGGAGCCGGTAACGATAATGGCATCGCCAGGCGGCGGTACTGGCAGCTCAGTGGTCGGGGTTTTCCCTGGAATGACCGCCGGCTTTGGCGCACGCACCATCGGCGCCCAAGCGGTGCCCGGTGGAATGAGGGCATGCGGCAAAAGAAAGGCATTCTTGGCTTCGGTGCCGGTGGTCGTTGCAGGCAAACCATTGATGAGAATGGGTCCTTTTGGCCCGTCGCCGGTAACCATCGACGCCGCATTCGCCAACGCCAGGCCTGCCGTGAGGCTAAGGGGATCGACGATCAAGCCGAGAAACGCATGCGGAAAAGGCACGGGAAGGAGCGCCGGTGGAACCAGCTCAAAATGCACGTCCAAACCTACAACGATATCAAACCAGGTGCTGGCGAGCATTTTGTTAATTCCTCAAATGTAACGTTCTCCGAGTCGCTGCCCGTATTCTGAAGCCACCAATCGGCTCGGGATTCGATGAGCAGCGAAAACGGTCCGAGTCGTTCGGCTTCGGCGGTTTCAATCTCGGTTTCACCTGGAGGTAGAAACGCGACGACGAGATCGTTGTCGATGCCTGCGGTGCGCAAACCGCCCGAGATGTGGTGCAGCATCACGTCGTCGCGGA